>JAGCSI010000078.1 GCA_017964255.1 Bacteroidales bacterium
ACCGTATCTATGCCGACAAAAACAACCACCCTGCTAAGTATTCAAAAGACAATGTTCCCTTTACCCCAAAGAAATACTTCACCATTTCCACCAAAGGTGTGGAAGAAAATGATTTCACCCTCGTATTCGGTTATCCTGGTACTACCCAGCAGTTTATCATTTCGGATGCGGTGGATATGACGGTGAATGATATCAATCCCGTGGCCATCCACCAGCGTGGCGTGCGCCTCGACATCATGAAGAAATACCAGAATCTGTCCACAGAAATCCGCCTGATGTACTCCGCCAAATCGAATTCCATCTCCAACGGTTGGAAGAAATGGATAGGGGAGAGCAAGGGACTGAAAGAGTGCAAGGTGGTGGAGAAAAAGCAGGCCGAGGAGGCCGAGTTTGAGCAGTGGCTTAAACAGAATCCCGTGATGAACTCGAAGTACGGCAATGTGCTGCCCGACCTGAAGAAATCTTACAGCACTTATCGCAAATACAATACCAGCACCACTTATTTCTACGAGACCTTCTGGGCGGTGGAGATGATGCAGTTCATGCATCGCAATTGCTCAAAAGTGATAGATATGGCAATGGACAAAACGGTCACCAATGAGCAGTTCGAAGAGGTCAAAGCCAATTTGTTGCCTCGCATTGACGCTTTCTTCGCTTCTTATTACAAACCTATTGACAAAGAGTGTTTTGTGGAACTGATGTACTATTATTTCACCACTTTGGATCCGGAATTCATTCCTAATGAACTGAAAACTTATACGGGTTGTACAGGTCTTCCTGCTCCTGTGTTGAAAATGGTCATACAGGATTATGCTGAGAAGATTTTTGAGCAGTCTGTTTATAAAGATGCGGAAACATTTAAGGCCTTCTTGCAGAAAGCCAATAAAAAAGCGGTGGCGAAACTGGACAAAGATGTGATTTTCCAACTGTTCAATCCCGCTATGGAGCAATATGGAAATGATTATGCGGCCATGCGAGAAGTCTATTCGCAAATCAACAACGACTATCGTTTGTATGTGAAAGCCTTGATGCTCAAAGAGAAAGACAAGACCTTCTATCCTGATGCTAATCTTACGATGCGTGTCACCTACGGTCAGGTGAAGGGCTTCCATCCTCAAGACGGCAAGGACTACATTTATTATACCACTTTGGCAGGTGTAATAGAAAAAGATAATCCTGACATCTTCGACTACAAGGTGGATCCGAAGCTGAAACAGCTTTACGAAACCAAAGATTACGGCCGTTATGCCAACAGCAAGGGCGAGATGCCCGTGGCTTTCATCGCCAGCAATCACACCACAGGCGGCAACTCGGGCAGCCCCGTTATCAACGCTAACGGCGAGCTGATCGGTGTGAACTTCGACCGCGTTTGGGAAGGCACCATGAGCGACATTAACTACGATGTGAACCGTTGTCGTAATATCTCCTTGGATATCAGATATTTCCTCTTTATTGTAGACAAGTTCGCAGGCGCTCAGAATATTCTGAACGAAATGACACTCAATTAACAGATTTTATGATTGATTTCACGCATGTCGGAGATTTCTCCTGGCGTTACTTTTGCTATAATCATTATTTGAAATTCTTTCATAATTATCTGTATTATAGAAAGATGCATGTAATCAACAGGGGAAATATCCCTGCCAAGGGGAAACCTGTGCTGATTATCTATAACCATCAGAATGGTTTAAGCGACCCTTTGAACATCCTGTACATGTTCGACGATTTCCGTCAGCCGGTGTTCATAGCCCGCGGCGACATTTTCAAGAAGGAAAGGGTAGCCAAGATTCTGCGTTTTCTGAAGATATTGCCCACTTTCCGTACCCGCGACGGAGGGGTGAGCGACATCAAATTCAACATGACCTCGTTCAGCATAGCGGCCAAGGTGCTGAACGATGGCGGTACTTTTGTGATAGCTCCTGAGGCACAGCACCAGCAGGGCCACTATCTGGGCAGCTTCAAGAAAGGCTTCCCGCGCATAGCTTTCGCCGCCGAGGAGATGGCCGATTTTAAGCTGGGTTTGCAGATTCTGCCGGTCAATATCCACTACAAGGACTATTACAATGCCCGTAGCGAGGTGGTGCTGACGGTGGGCGAGCCATTCGGCTGTGCCGAGTTTGCCGAGGTTTTCAAGAACGATCCGAATATTGCCTATCAGGAACTGAACGAGAAAGCGCGTGCGCGCCTGAAAGCCATCACGCCCGACATTGAGGCCTATGAGGAGTATTATCAGGAAGAGGATTTGCTCCGCCAGATGTGGGTGAAACCCCGTTTGCAAAAGAAGGGCTTAAGCACCTCGTATTTCCCGAATTATCCGGCAGAGGAGGTGGCACTGTTGCAGGAAATTGCACGCATGCAACAGCAGAAACCCCAAAAGTTTTCGGATTTGATGCAGTCCACTCGCGAATACTTGAATGAGCTCCAAAAGCTGAATCTTCGGGACTGGATTATCGGCAAAAAGGCGGGTCTGGCCAAAGTGTTTCTGTACACGGTAGCGGCGGTATTTCTGTTTCCCTTGTTCCTCTTTGGTTTGGTAAGCAATATCCTGCCTTTCGAGTTCCCCGCTTTGTTCCGTAAGAAAATAAAAGACAGACAGTTGCACTCGTCGTTCAATTTCGTGGGCGGCATGGTGGCCTTCACCGTGTATTACCTTCTGGTTCTGGCAGTGGCATGGATTGTCTCCAAAAGTTTCCTTTGCGCCTTGGGTTGTATGTTTGCCATGATTGTTTCTTTCTTCATTTTTTATGCTTATAAGAAAGGTTTGATCAAGCTGAAAGCCCTGTGGCGTTATCACAAACAGCAACGTCAGGGAGAAACTGCCCGTGCCGAAGAATTGAAGAATATCATTGCCCGTTGGTCATGGTAGCGGGAGTGTCCATACAGTGAAATCTGACAAAATATAAGCCTATACCATGTTTTAAAATGCGGAAAATGGTTCGTCAATAAAAAAAATGTTGTAATTTTGCAGATTAAAACTTTGGAGTCTTGAATAAGCTTGAAATTGAAAAGGCCCGCGCGGCCATCGCACAGGCAAAGAAAATAGCCATTGTAACGCATTATAATCCTGACGGAGATGCCATCGGTTCGTCGTTGGCCCTGTATAATTTTATGGAAAACGAAGGGAAGGAGGTACATGTTATCACTCCCAACCCGTTCCCGGATTTTCTGGCTTGGATGCCCGGCAGCGATCATATTGTGGTGGAACAAGGTCATGGCAGTCAGGCCAGAAAGGTCCTGCGTGAAGCCGACCTCTTGTTTGTGGTGGACATGAATGCCCCTCACCGGGCCGGAAAGGAACTGGAACCCCAGCTGGTGAAATCCAAAGCCTTCAAGATTTTGATTGACCACCATGTGTCGCCCGACATCGATTGCGATGTGATGTACTCTTGCACCAAAACTACTTCCGCTTCAGAATTGGTGTATAATTTTCTGTACAAGCATCTTAAATATGGCAAAGAGAAATTGTCGCTGGCCATTGCCCAGTGCTTGTATGTGGGCATTATCACCGACACTGGCTCGCTGACCTACGCTTGCAATTATCCCGAGACATATACTGCCGTGCATCAGTTGATTAAGAAAGGTGTGGACGGAGAGGATATCCATCGGAAGGTGTACGACAATTATTCCGAGAGCCGCATGCGCCTGCTGGGACTGCTGTTGAGCCAGCGCATGAAGGTGATGCCCGAAAAGGCTGCTTCCTATACCTATCTCACTGCTGAGGATTTGAAACAGAACCACTATAAAACCGGTGATACCGAGGGTTTTGTCAATTACGGACTGTCCATCAAAGGCATTATATTCACGGCGTTTTTCTCCGACCGGAGCAACCGCATCCATGTGTCGTTCCGCTCCAAAGGAGAGTTTGACGTCAACCTCTTCGCCCGCAAGCATTTCAATGGAGGCGGGCATCGCAATGCCGCTGCCGCCGACTTTTATGGCACTTTAGAGGATGCCATCGCTCATTTTGAAACTGTTCTGGAAGAATATGAGGGGATACTTTTCTAATTTGGGTCTTTGTTGCTCTTGCGCCTTGATGCTGCTGGCCGCTTCTTGTCACCAGAAACCGACAGGGGTGGTGACGGTACAGACTTCGCAGCAGCAGGAGGAGAAACTTGACCCATACGTGGAGGGGAACAAAAGGATTCTGGCCTTGGAGCAGGAGGAGATAGAATTGGTGATCAAACGCCACCATTGGAATATGAACACCACCGGCACAGGCTTGAATTACGAGGTGACAGAGCAGGGGAGTGGTCCTCATTTTGCGGAAGGTGACAGTGTGTCGATGAAATATACCATTGCCTTGCTGTCAGGCAAGGAGATTTACAATTCTGATACCGATGGGGTGAAGACCTTCAGAGTGAACAAATCGGAGGAGATTCCCGCCTTGCACGAAATTGCCCAGTTGGTGTCACCGGGGGCGAAGGTCCGCATGGTGATACCCTCGCATCTGGCCTACGGCGCAGGCGGTGATGGACACGAAATCAAAGGAAGGGAAGCCCTGATTATGAATATTGAAATCTTAAATCATTAACCTATAATAAATTAAATCAAAAAAGAAAAATGAAAAGAACAATTTCAAAAATCATGTTGGCTGTTTTGGCAGTGGCATGTGTATTCAGTTTCAACGCTTGCAGCAAGTACAAAGGCTTTAAGCAGGACAAAGAAACGGGTATTTACTACAAATTTTACATTCAGAACAAGGATTCCGTGCAGGCCCAGACCGGTGATGCCGTGAGTTTGATGTATCAGCTGGCTCTGAAAGACTCCATTTTGGTGCCCATGATGCCCATTCAGGAACTGGTGCAAGAGTCCTTCTACAAGGGTGATGTGTATGACGCTATCCGCATGATGCATGTGGGTGACAGCGCTACTTTCATTTTGGATGCCGACACTTTCTTCCACTATATGGGGGGTGAGAATCCTTTCGACGACAAGGAATTGTATTTCACTTTCAAGATGACCGAACTGATGCCCAAGGCTGAGGTGGATGCCATGATGCAGGCCCAGGAAGAGCAATACAACGCTTATATGGAGCAGGCCAGAGCCGCAGAGGATTCAACGATGCAGGAATACATTGCCAAAAACAAGATCAAAGTGGCTCCCACTGCCAGTGGTTTGTATTTTATCTCCAAGAAAGCCGGTAATGGTGCTCAGGCAACTCCTGGTCAGAGAGTTTTCGTTCATTATACTGGTAAATTGTTGGATGGCACCAAGTTCGACAGCTCATACGACCGTGGCGAACCCATTGATTTCGTGTTGGGTTCAGGCCAGGTGATTCCCGGCTGGGACGAAGGCATTGCCATGATGAAGGTTGGCGAGAAGGCCGTTCTGCTGATCCCCTCAAAATTAGCCTACGGCGAAAGAGGCAACCAGGTGATTCCCCCTTGCGCACCCCTCGTATTCGATGTTGAGTTGGTGAAAGTGGGAGAGTAAGCCCTCCGTTGTTTACCTTATAGAACACAGCAGCCGCCCCATTCGAGGCGGCTGTTTTTTGTTTATGTTGGAATTGTTGCTGTGCGAAAGAATTGCCGTTTACGGCAGCATGTCGGCAGGTCTGGCCTTGTAGTCGGGAAAGTCGATGGAGGAGATGGTGTCTACCAGGATTTCTGTTGGACGGTAATGGATGGTTCTAGTGATGTGTTTGGGTTGAAGAGGTTGCGAGGATTCAGGATTTTCAGCAGGAGTTTCCTCTGCGACCTGAGGGGTCTGAGATTTTTGAGTAGCTGGTGAGCTGGGGGTAGGGCAGGAGGTTGCGACAGCTTCGTCAGTCACTGTCTCGGATACCACGTTTTCTGCCAAATCGATGGTGTCAATTTGCTGGTTCTCAGTTTTTTGTTCTTCGCAGACCGTGACAACAGTTTCTTGTGGCTCGGGCTTCGGGCTCAAACTGAAATATAACACGGTGCCCACAACGGCAACAGCGGCGGCGGACAAGGCCAACTTGGCACCGGTGCCCATCATCGGCATCCCGCTGCTATGCTTGAAGGACTTCCAAGCCTGCGATGTATAGTCGTAGCTTTTGTCCTTGAGCTTGTCTTTTATGATTTTGTCAAATTGATCCATGTTTTTGATGTGCTAATTGTTTTGTTATGAGCGATGAGCTGTGAGCTGTGAGCTATGAGTGATGAGCTGTGAGTTTTGGATTTTGGATTTTGGATTTTGAATTTTGAATTCTTTTAATTGTCAACTGTCAATTGTCAACTATCAACTGTCAACTCCTCTTCCCAATCACCTCCTTCAGTTTATTCCGGGCAAAATTCAGGTGCCAGTGCGAAGTTCCCTCCTTGATATTCAGTCTCTTGGCAATCTCGGCATGGGGCATGTCCTCGAATACATAGAGGTTGAATACCGTGCGGCTCATCTGGGGCAACTCTTGTATCAGTTGCATTAGTTCGTCTGTCGAAATCTTTGCCAGCGCCTCGTTTTCGTCATGATTTTGCAGAACGTCGTCGGGCATGTCGTCGTAATTCACTGTCTCCATGTTGGCGCGGTACTTCCTCAGGTAGTCGAGTGCCGCATTCACCATGATGGTCTTCATCCATGCCTCGAAGGAGCCGCTTGGCTGGTAGGACTTCAAGCCCGCGAAAATCTTCACAAAGCCCTCGTTCACCATATCCTGCGCGTCCTCGTAACAGTGTGCGTATCGCATGCAAACCGTGAACAGCGATCCGTAGTAGGTCTTGAAAAGCCGGTGCATGGCTCTTCGCTGGCCTTTTTTACAGTCTTCTATCAGCTGCAAAATCTCATCACCGGATGGCTTGTTCATAGTCTATAACGTATAGTCAATAAAAAATCTTTGGTCTTATTTTTAATTTTTTAGGTCTATATCTTTCCTCCTATGTATCCCCTTCAAAATTTGTTTCATCATTCCGCCTGCATATCAGGAACCCTATCCACGGTCTTCTATCACTTTTTATATGTATAAAAATTTATTTTACAATATAATACTTGAATAACCTTACTCCAAAATATAAACTTTAAACTCTAAACCTTAAACCCTAAACTTTCAGTTTTAATACATGTTGTCTCTGAAATCTTTCTGCAACGGAATCTTTACATCTTGCAGTACAGATGCCTTGATGTTCAGAGTGAAACTCCATCCTTTGCGGTAGCCGAAGGGGATCCAGTTGAAACGCATTTCCCAGCAGTGCAGGTCGCGGTAAATGTCAATGGAGGTGTATGACATTTCTTTCTGTACAAAATCATAGCCGGTGGTGAAACCGACCTTCCATTTTTTTGTGATGTTGAATTCGCCGATGACGTTCAGCGTTTGTACAAATTTGTGAGTGTATGGTTTTTCCACATTGTTGCCCCTGTAAGAAACAATGTAGTAGCCGTAATTGTCATTGGCAGTGTAGGCAAAGGTGTAGTTGATGGTAAGAGACCAGGGGTTGTTGAAGTCCGGCCGGTGGTTGGGAATGCCCTGTGTGTTCTGGTCCAGTACCGACTCGTTGTTCTTGTTTTGTACAGCAATGTTCTGGTCGTCTTTTTGTTTTCCTTTGAATAAATCCCTGTTGATAACCAGGTTGAGACCCACGTTGACGTTGGCGTTGGAGAAACGGAGCAGCTTTTTGTTGACCTTCCATTCGGTTTGGTTAACTCTGACTCCGTTTTGGATAATGTAGGGGTCGAATGACAGCGAGAAGGTGATGTTGAGTTGCTTCCAGATGGTGCTTCTTCCTGAGATACGCAGGGGTTGCCAGCGAAGCGAGTCGGCGGCGAAATCATAGCCCATCGATACCGACAGATTGTCGAAAATGGCGATTTTTTTGGTGCCAGTGATGGTGTCTCTCCGAGAATGTACCTTGATTTCCAAATTGTTGTCGAAAGACAGTTGGGCCAAAGCTCTCGACTGTCCGCTTACTCCGCCATAAATCGAGTTGTCGAAATAGGAATAGTTGACATATTGTCCCGTAACTGTGTTGAAATAGGTGCCGGTTACTTGTTTGTTGAGTTTAGGACTATAGGTGACGCCGATATGGGGGGTTAGCACATGGCGGATGGCTTTCAGTTTTCCTTTCTTGAACTGATACATGAAATACACCTTTGTGGTTAACTCGGAACTGATGCTGAGGTCGTGCAGCGCATAAAAACCCCGTTTGAACACATCATCAACCTGCCCCGCGACGTATCCTTCTGTGGTGTCGGTGCGGAAAACTCGCTCGTTACGCTGCAAATACCATTTCTCGCTGAAATTCACTGTGGTGTTCCAGTTGATTAACTTGGCGATTTTGATAGGGATGGTGAGGGGAATGTTATGACGCATGCCAACAGCGATGTTCTCCCAGGTCTCTTTCTTGAAAAAGAGAGTGTCGTTGGTGTTGATTTGCGAGGTGATGTCCGTTGACCATTTCATGGCGATGTTGTCGTACCATTTCAGTGCGCCTGTTTTGTTTTTTTTGCGGAAAGGATAGAACTGGATTACCGACATGCTGAGAGTGGGCAGCTTGAGGTCGATCATGTGGGTGCTGGTGTTCTGTGAGTAGGAGATGGCGGCATCCAGGAAGAAAATGCCCTTGGCTCCGGTGGAGAAATTGACGGAGGAAGTGTACTGGTTGGACAGATAGTCGCTCACGCTCGAAAGGTTGTTTTTGTTGTAGCCGCTGCTCACAATGTCCACGTGGGCGGAGAAATGAGTGTAAGGGTGCGACTTGGCATCCTGTTTGTGATCCCAGTAGATTTTGAAGTCGTTGGTGTGGTAATAGGTGGAGTCGATTAACTTCTCACCGATGTATTTCTGTCCATATTCAGCCCGTATTTTGCCGGCGCACTTGTAACGGAACACGTAGTTGGACTCGGCTTTGATTGCCCAACTGCCACGGGTGTAGATGTCACCGGCCAACAGGAAGTCGAAATTGTCGCTGATGCCAAAATAATAACCGATGTTCTGCAAATAGAAGCCCAAGCTCTGCGTTTCACCAAAGGTGGGCATCACAAAGCCCGAGTGACGGCCTTTCTCCAGGGGAAAGTAGCCGAAAGGAATAGCCAACGGAGTGGGAACATCCGCAAAACTAACATATGCGGGCCCCATGATGATTTTGTCATTGGGCAGTACCTTTGCCTTGGTGAAGGATATCTCGAAATGGGGGTGGTCCAACTCACAGGTGGTGTATTTGCCTTTCTTGATATAGGTGGTGTTGTCCTCCAGTTTCTTGATTTGTTCACCATGAACATATCCTTCGCCTTCTTCTGTAATTACATGGGTGATCTTGCCTTTCTTGGTCTCGAAATTATATTTGATTTCTTGCGCTCGGTAAACTCCGTCGGCTTGCTTAAGTACCGGACTGCCAATAAGTTTTCCATTCTCATCAACAACCCCACTGGCATAAAGTTCGTTGTGGGCAAAGTCTATTTCAATGTAATAGGCATACAGACTCATGTCCTCATACAGGACATAGGCATCATTGAACAGATAAGCTACCTTGTTTTTGATGCTGAAGTGGATGGAGTCCTTGGCATCATAGGTGACAGTATGCTCCAGACCATTCTTGGCTAATTTTTTCGGATTTTTCAGGCTGTCACTTGACAAACTGTCGCTGGGCAAACTGTCCACATTTGTGATGAAAATATCGGTGGAAACGCTGTCCTGGGTAAGACTGATATGGATGGAAGAGGCTGTGGTGTCAATGCTCTGGGAATATACACAATTACTTATCATGCTGATTATTAGAAGAATGCTGCAGCATAATAAATATGAAAAATTTGTTGTGTATATTTTTTTATACAATGTTGTTCTTCCTTAGTCTTATTATAATATATTTGCCTTTAAAAAAAATACAAAAATAGTCAAATAATTTGAGTTATGAACATAAAAAATGGCTTTTTATTGTTGTGTTGCTTAACTTTTTTTAACGCTGTGATTTTTGCGCAGTCTACGGAAAAGAAATTCAAGCTGGTGATTGATGCCGGTCACGGTGGCGAGGATCCTGGATGCCGTGGAAAGAAGTCACAGGAAAAGACTGTTACATTGAATGTTGCATTGAAGTTGGGCAAGCTGATCAGTGATAATTATGACGATGTGCAGGTGATTTACACCCGTAAGACGGACGTGTTTGTGGAGGTGTACAAGCGTGCGGTTATCGCCAATAACAATCATGCCGATCTGTTCATTTCCATCCACTGCAATGCCGCCGAAAACAAGTCGGCGCATGGTGTGGAGACCTGGGTGATGGGTTTGGCAAAGTCGGATGCCAACATGGAGGTTGCCAAAAAAGAGAATGCAGCCATCTTGAAGGAGAAGAATTTTGAGAACAATTACGAGGGTTTTAATCCTAATTCCCCTGAAGCCAATGTGATTTTCTCGCTGCATACTTCCGCTTATATGAATCATTCCATCATGTTGGCGGACAAAGTGCAGAAAAATCTGGTCAGAAACACGCATTTGTTGGACAGAACGGTGAAGCAGGCAGGTTTCTGGGTGCTGTACAAGGTGGCGATGCCCAGTATTCTGATTGAGTTGGGTTTCTTGTCCAATGCTGTGGAAGAGGAATATATGATCAAACCTGGTTCACAGGATGTGATGGCGGTTTCCATTTACAATTCGTTTGTGGAATACCGTAATGCTTTGGATGGTACCAACAAGCCTTTGTTGCCGCTTCCGAAAGCCAGTGAGCAGGAAAAGAGTGCAGCCAGTGCCGATGCCGGTGTGGCTCCGGAACCATATAAACCTGCTCCCAAAGCGGATGCAGACGTGGCCGCTGATCCGGTGAAACCTCAATCCAAAACCGATACGGAAGTTGCCGCAGACCCTGTTAAGCCCGCACCAAAGCAGGACACTGATGTTGCTGCGGATCCGGTGAAACCACAACCCAAAGCCGACGCTGGAGTTGCGGCGGAACCTATTAAGCCTGCACCAAAACAGGATGCTGATGTTGCTGCTGATCCTGTGAAACCTCAGCCTAAGAGCGATGCGGCTGTCGCTGCTGAACCAGTGAAACCGGCTCCGCAAGCCGAAGTAAAGCCTGCCTCGCAAGTACCTGCACAAACAGCCGTGCAGCATAATATCCGTTTCAGGGTGCAAATCGCCGCTATCCCTGAGAATGTTTCGGTAACGGATAGTCGCTTCAACAAGGTAAAAGACGTGCGTAAATTCAAGGAAGGCAAATTCTGGAAATACACTTCTGGCAATGCCACTACCTTGGATGAAGCACAGGAAATCCTGAAAGCAGTGAAACCTTACTTTGCGGATGCTTTCATCATCGCTTTCGATGGAGAAAATAAAATCCCCGTCAGCCAAGCGGTGGAGCGCTTAAAATAGTTCAGTTTTATCCCTCTATAACAGCTTCCACGATACTATGGCCCAAGCCGATGTTATCGTGGATTTTTTGTACTTTCAGTCCGGCTTGTTCAATGCATCGGATTAAGTCACCGGAATAATACATTTTACTGTTGCCGTTGGCCATCACGGTGAAATAGAGACTGATTTGTGCCAGACAATAGGAGGCGGTCTCAAATCTTTGTCTGTCCCAGAAGGTTTCCATGATAAACAGGCGGCTGTCTTTGTTCATGGCCTTGGCGGCACGACTGAGGATGCTGGTAGCCTCTTCCTCGGAGAAACAATCCAGAAACTGACTCATCCAGATGGCGTTATAACCTTGGGGTATAGAAGTGTTGGGATCCAGAAGGTTGCCACAATGTCCGTCAATGCGGTCGGCACCTTCCATGCCTTTGGTCTGCTGTTTCATCATCTCAATTTGCTGAGGCAGGTCCATGATGGTCACTTTGACCTCGGGATTGTAACGCACACACTGTGTGGCCCATCGGCCGGTGTTGCCGCCGATATCCAATATTTTGTGGGGATTAGACTCAAAGACAATCTTCAATGCCTGCTCGAATGAATTGTCCGAGTAAAAATGGTCGAAGGCGAACCAGCTGGTTTTGGCAGGTTCGGGCAGGGTGGACAAACCTTCATAAATGGTGGGCCAGTTGCCCAATGTCTTCAATCCTTCCGGTTTGCCGTTGCGAATGGCTTCTTCCATATAAAACAGTCCCTGGTAATTGACGTCATGGTTGAAGTCCAGGTTCACCCGTGCCATTTTGTCGTTCAGCAAAAACCATCCCGCTTTGGCCAGCACAAAGCGACCTTCTTTCAACGTGACGGTGCCAATGGTCAGTGAGGACTCGAGCAATACCTTGGCTCCATAGAGAGAAAGGCCAGCCTTCTCTGCAATCTCTTCCATGGTATAGCCTTCTTTTTGATCATCAAGCATTTGTAAAATGCCGAATTTGATCATCAGTCTTGATACTTGGAAAACTACTGGACCAAAGGCGATTTCCTGTGCCAGTCGTTGGGCTTTGAGCGCGCTGAGCTGCTCTTTGCCGTAAATTTCTTTTTGCGGGGATTCTAATTCCATTGTATAATATGTTTGATTTTTGTCTATTTCTTTTTTGCCTTTTCCCAAAATGGAAAATAGTTGAACCACTGATGCGGATACTGCCGCAGTATATTCTCGATGGAGGTGGCATATTGCTGGAGCAGAAGATCCACCGTGCCGCTGACAGAACCGGCTTCTTCGTGTAGCTGCAGGTGTTTCATATAGCCTTTGTAATGATTGCCTTTCTCTTTCATGATGAATGTGGACACAACGGGAATCTCCATCTGGGCGGCGATGGTGAAAATGCCTGTGGGGAAAGAGGCTTCCTCTCCCATGAATTGCACTTTCCTGATTTTACGGCCTCCCAAGTGGCGGTCGCTCAGAATGGCAATAATTTCGCCATTGTCAAGGGCATCTTTGATGGCGAAAAGATGGGACATGTCGTTTTGGATGGGAATCAGCTTGACATTTCTCTTGCCGAAGGAAATATCCCTTTGTCGTTGATACCCACTGCTTTCTCCACCAAAAATGATACAGCTTATGGGTTTATAGTCCTGGTCGATACTTTGGCCTAACAGTTCGAAATTGCCCACATGAGATCCGGCCAGTATGATGCCTTTGTCTGATTTGAGCAGGGTCTTGAAATGCTGTAAATCATTCTCGTCTATATGTATTTTAAACTGGTCGGCTTTGCCCGCCAAAACGGCGAATTTGTCCAAAACAATTTTTCCGAAGGTTATTTCATTCTTGAAATAACTGAAGAAACTTTTTATCGGATTGTATTTCAGGATGTTCCTGTAATAATATTTCAGGGCCTGTGTGCCTTGTCGCGAAAAAATGAGATAGAAGGGGATTGCAAAGTAAAGGGTAGGATAGAGCCAGAAGACACGAATGTGCTTCAGGATGAAAAACAGGGCCTTTTGTCCGAAATTTCCACCGCCGGTCTTGCCTTGCCACTGGCGTTCTTCTGCCATTATGCCTGTTGTTGGAGTTTCTGCTCGATATAGTCGTAGAACTGACCTAATGTCTTGATGGGTTTCATCTCTTCGGGTTTGATCTTGAAGCCGAAGTTGCGCTCCACAATGACAACAATATCCACGAAATCAAGGCTGTCGATGCCCAGTTTTTCTTTTAAGAGGGCATCTTCCTGAAGTAATTCCTCGTCGATTTCAAGTTCTTCGATCAAAAAGGTGTTGATGGTTTTGATAATTTCTTCTCTGGTCATGATTCTATTTGATTTTTTTGATGACTAATGCGCTGTTGGTGCCGCCGAAACCGAAGGAGTTGGAAAGGTAGATGTTGATTTCTTTGGCACAGGTTTGATTGATAATATTCAGATTTTTGGAATATTCGTCGGGATTCTCGAAGTTGAGGTTGGGGGCGATGAAGGAGTTGAGCATCATCAGGTTGGAGTAAATGATTTCGCTTGCTCCCGCCATCCAGCACTCGTGGCCGGTCATGCCTTTGGTGGAGCTGATCGGTGTGTGGTATGGGGTGAATAGCTGGTCCAGGGCCATGGCCTCGAAAGCGTCACCCTGCACGGTAGAGGTGGCATGGGCGTTGATGTAGTCAATGTCTTTTGGGGCAACACTGGCATCTTTCATGGCGCGTTCCATGGCGATGGCGGAACCTTGGTCGCTGGGTTGCGAGATGTTAGCTCCGTTGGAGGAGAAACCGTAACCGATCACTTCGGCAATTATGTTGGCGCCGCGTTTCACGGCGTGCTCGTATTCTTCCAGGATGACAGTGGCGGCGCCCCCGCTGGGTACCAAACCGTCTCGGTTGCGGTCGAAGGGACGGGAGGCTTTGGTGGGTTCGCTGATGCGGGTGGAGAAAGCACTGATGCCATCGAAACTGCCCATGGAAAGGTAGTTGGTCTCCTGACAGCCACCGCAGATGACCATGTCTTGCAACCCCTGCCGGATGAACATCAGTCCCAGCCCGATGGCGTGGGAACCGCTGGCACAAGCCGCACTGATGGTCATGTTGACACCTCGGAGCTTGAAGATGGTGGACAGGTTCATGGTGACAGTGGAGTTCATTGACTGGAAAATGGCTCCTGACCCGACTAAAGTGGTGTCTTTAGTGCGCAGGGTGGCCTCATGTGCGTCGATGACGGCTTTGGCAGAAGAGTCATTGCCATAAAAGACGCCCACTTCGTTCTGTGCCAGGTAGTCCATGTCGATGCCCGCATTCCGAAGTGCCTCAGCGGTGGCCATGTATGCGAACTCTCCCTCCTCGGCTAAACAGATGCGCGAACGGCGGTCCAACAGATTTTTCAGGGCTGGTCGTTCCACAATGCCAGTAAGAGGAGAGCGATAACCATACTCTGTACGCATCGGGTCGATGCCGATGCCTGACTTGCCCTCATACAAAGATTGCCGCACTTCTTCTAGGTTTTTTCCCAGACAGGAGTATATTCCCATTCCAGTGATTACAACTCTTTTCATGTTTATAATATGCTAATGTGCTAATTGATTTGGGGTTAGGAGGTTAGAAGGTTAGAAAGGTTAGGAGGTTAGAAGGTTAGGAGGTTAAGGTTTTAATTTTAGTGTTTGGTGTTTATGGGAGTCTCGCTTTGCTCGAGGGGAGTTTTGGGCTACGCCCTCAAGGGGAGTCTCATGCTATGCATTCGAGGGGAGTCCTGAGTTCTGAATTTTGAATTTTGAAATTTGAATTATTCAATTGTCAACTGTCAACTGTCAACTATGTGTAAAGTCCTCCATTCACCGAGATGACTTCCCCATTGATGTAAGCAGCATCGTCGCTGGCCAGGAAGGCAGCCACAGCGGCCACTTCTTCGGGTGTGCCGAAACGGCCTGCGGGAATCAGCTTCTTGAGAGATGCCTCGTCCAATTCCTTGGTCATGTCGGTAGCGATAAAGCCTGGAGCGACAGCGTTGACCGTGATTTTGCGGGATCCTACTTCCTGTGCCAAAGCTTTGGTGGCTCCGATTAAGGCAGCCTTGGCGGCGGAATAGTTGAGCTGTCCGTTCTGTCCTTTGATACCCGACAGGGAGGCAATATTGATAATGCGTCCGTGACGGTGCGTCATCATCTCTTTCACCAGGCGGCGGGTCAGATAGAAAAAGCCGTTGAGGTTGGTGTTCAGCACGTCGTTCCAGTCATCGTTGCTCATGAAAACTATCAGTGTGTCTCTTCGGATACCGGCATTGTTAACCAGTACAGAAATGTATTCGTCCGGATGTTGGGTACTCCAACGATCCAAAGCAGCGTTAACCTGCTCTTCGTCAGCAACATCAAAAGGAAGCATTTCGGCACTTCCGCCCACTTCTTCCACCAGTTGCTGGGTTTCCATGGCCGCTTCACGGTTATTGTTGTAGTTGATAATCACATGAAAGCCCTGCTGCGCTAATTTGACACAAATGGCTCGTCCGATGCCTCTTGAACCACCGGATACTAAGGCGTAATTCATAAGATAGGTTCTATTTTCTTGGTTTTTAAATAATGTATAACGTTGGCAATGTCAATGTATTTTGGAGTGTCCTCAACAAATACCGGAACGAGTTGTCTGATGTCTTGGTAAAGGGCCTTTGTTTTCGGGGCCAGTTTGTCTTCTGTTTTCAAACAGTCAACGGCTTGTGCCAGTCCAATCATATAAACTGCCATCACTTGGTAGGCATTGTCAATGACTCTCCGTGCCAGAATCGCCGAGTTGGTACCCATGCTTACCACATCCTGGTTGTCGTTGTTGTTGGGGATGCTGTGCACGTACATAGAATTGGCCAGTGACTGCGATTCGGCTGTGGTGGAGGTGGCAGTGAATTGCATGGCCTGGATGCCATAGTTGAGTCCCAGTTTACCCAGATTGCAGAAGGGAGGTAGGATGCCGTTGATACGGTCGTGGCAGATGTAGTTCAACTGACGCTCCATCAGCACAGTCAGTTTTACTATCGCCAGTTTTAGCTTGTCCATTTCGAAGGAGATATAATCGCCATGGAAATTGCCTCCGTGGTAAACGGTCTGGGTGTCGATATCCACAATGGGATTATCATCCACCGCATGGAACTCAGCTACCAAGGTCTCTTCAGTATAGCCCAAAGTGTCGAAAATTGGACCTAAAATCTGTGGTACACAGCGCAGCGAATAATATGGTTGCACCTTGTGGGTGAATACATTCTCTTGATGGCGATGGTACATTTCCACTTCGCGTTTGAGCATGCATTGTCCTCCGCTTGCATATTCTCTCATTTTCTGAGCAATGATATCCTGTCCTTTATGGCATTTCAGCTGGTTCAGCTCGGGGGCCATGAAGTCGTCGTAAGAGGCGGCGATTTCGTTGATGAACACCGAGGCGAGGGTAGCGAACACCAGCAGTCGTTTGGCGTAATGCAGATTCACCAAGCCTACACCCGTCATCATGGCGGTACCGTTGACCAAGGCAAGACCGTCGCGCAAATGAAGTTTCAATGGTTTGATACCCAATTCTTTGAGTACTTCAGCAGTGGGACGGCGTTGGCCTTTGTAAAAGACTTCGCCTTCACCAATCAGCGCCAGTGACATGTGTGCCAGCTGCACCAGGTCGCCACTGGCCCCGACACTGCCGTGCTGGGGGATAACGGGGTATATTTCTTTGTTAATAAAGGTGCGCAACATTTCCATCACATCAGGATGGATGCCTGATTTTCCCCGTACAAAAGTGGAGAAGCGGGCCATCATGGCAGCTCTTACATAGATGGGCTCAAAAGGTTCTCCAGCACCTGTCGAGTGACTGCGAATGATGTTATACTGTAAGGCGTTCAACTCTTCATCGCTAACCCGGTATTGTGCCATGGGACCGAAACCCGTATTAATACCGTAAATGACTTTGTCGTGGGCAAAGTCATTTAAAAAATCATAGCTCTTCTGAATGGTATTCTGTTCTTCTATTGTCAGGTTTAGTTCTTGGTTATGAAACAGAATGCCTTCTATGGTCTCTAATGTCATATAAAATATTGTTAATTTTGATTCTGATTGATACCTTTCATCCAGTCTTCCACCAACTGATTCTGTTTGTCCTTGTCTGACAATTCCTTGCGTATCAGTTTCTCCGCAATGTCAATAGACAGGTTAGCGATTTCGTTTTTCACGTCAGTGATGGCCTTCATCTTTTCGAAATTGATGGCTTTCTTGGCATCTTCAATCAGCGCTGTTGCCTCATTGTTGGCTTTGATTTTGGCCTCTTCATACATTTTCTCGCTGATTTTGCGGGCGTCGCCTAAAATTTTGTCGCGTTCGGCTTTGGTTTGAGCCATCATTTCGTCATGTTTTTTTGACAAATTTGCCAGTTCGCTCTTGATTTTTTCCGCCTCTGCCAGCTGTGTCTCAATGTATTCTTCCCTTTGGGCGATGCTCTTTGTGATGACGGGCCAGGCGAATTTCGCCAGAATGAACACCAGAATGCCAAAACCGATGAGCATCCATACCAATAAGCCGAAAGAGGGGGTGAGAAGTGAAGCTAATAATGTCATTTTTTCCTATTTTTCGTTACGATTATTTCGTGTTATAAATTTAAGAACTAAAAATTAAGAACTAAGAATGTTGATTTATCAAAAGTTTTCAATTTTCAGTTGAAAAAGGGAAGGGCTGCCAACCGCAGCCGGTTCCCTTTTGTTTTTTTGCGCTTATATTAGATAAATAAGCACAAGAAGCAAACAACGACGGCGAACAAGGCAACACCTTCCACGAAGGCGGCGGTCAGAATCATGTTGGTTCTGATGTCACCACTAGCTTCAGGCTGTCTTGCTACTGATTCAACAGCACCTTTACCGATGTTGCCGATACCAATGCCAGCTCCGATAGCTGCCAAACCTGCACCGATACCAATGCCGATTTTGCCGATAGCTGCCAAATCCATTGCTGCTTGTAATAAAGTTAATCCACTCATAATTAATTTTTTTTAAGGGGTTTGTTTGTTATGTTGAGTTGTTTAATTGTTTAATTGTTTAATTGTTGAGTTGTGTTTATTTTAGTTCTTAATTCTTAATTCTTAATCCCATTAGCACATTAACCAATTTGCTAATTTGCTAATTAACTAATTTGCTAATTCTTCATGGTGCGGCTCTTCTATCGCCATGCCGATATAGATGGCGGACAACAGGGTGAATACATAGGCTTGGATGAAGGCTACCAGCAATTCAAGCATACCCATGAAAATATAGAAGAAAATGGATACCGGTGACACCGCATAGCCAATGGCGGGCACCATGGCACCGAAGATGAAAATCAAACTCAGGAAGCCCAATACAATGATATGTCCCGCAGTGATGTTGGCGAAAAGTCGGATCATCAGCACGAACGGTTTGGTGAACACACCGATAAATTCAACCAAAGGCATAAGGGGAACGGGGAATTTCAGCCACCAGGGCACACCGGGGGAGTTGAAGATGTCTTTCCAGTAATGCTTGTTGCCTGAAATGTTGGTGATGAAGAAGGTGATGATGGCCAAGATGGCGGTCACAGTGATATTGCCGGTAAAGTTGGCACCACCCGGGAAAAACGGAACCAGACCCATCAGGTTGTTGACCAGGATGAAAAAGAACAAGGTCAGCAGGTAGGGGAAGTATTTTTGGTATTTGTCCTCGCCAATAGAGGGGATGGCCACTTCATCACGGACAAACAGGATAATGGGTTCTAAGTAAGATTGCAAGCCTTTGGGGGCTTTCAGCGGTCCTTCTTTGTATTTTTTCGCCACCGACAGGAACATCCAGCAGAGTAAAATGATGGAAATCAGCAGGGCGCATACGTTCTTGGTGATGGAAACGTCATATTTGCATACATGGTCGATAGGGGGACATGCCTCTTTATAGTCCAATTCCCCTGTGTAATCGGCGTAATTGCCGCCTAACTTGACAATTGAACCGTCAGTTTCTTCCGTAAATCCCAGGGCATATCCTTTGTAGGCCTGATGACCATGATGGAACTTGCTGGAGGAGAATGCCACAAACTTACCGCCATCGAAAAGCATTATCGGCAACGGAATAGAAATGTGATGCTCGTTATAGGTGGTAATATGCCAGCCATATTCATCGGTGATGTGGTCCATAATGTATCCACCGATGTCCAATTTCTCCTCTTCCGCTTGAGCATTCAAACTGAAATTGGGAGAAAAAAGAAAAAAAAGGAAGAAAAACAGAATGGGGAAGGCGGCATTTATTTTGTTGTAAGTCATAATATATCAATTAATTGTCTTTTTTTTTCTTTTTTAATGTATGTTTTCGTACAAACGTACAAATATACAATATTTTTTATAAAAACAAAAACAATTAAAAGACAGGTTGATTAATCCCCAAGTTGCTTGATTTTGTCCTGGGTGTTCAGGCCTTTTTGCTGTGCCGTTTTCCAGTTTTTGACAGCTTCCTCTTTGTGTCCCAATTCTTTGTGACAGTCGCCTAAAACATTGAAAATGTTGGCCAAAAGATTGTTGTCGTATGAATAAACCGCTGCCTGTTGCAACAGGTCGATGGCTTTGTTATAGTCTTTGACAAAATAATAGGCATGTGCGATATTGTACAGCATGACGGCGTTGGTGGGGAACAGCTCGAGCACTTCCTTTCCCTGGCTGACCATGCTGGCATAGTCCTGTTGCTGCGACAGACAGTAGAAATAGTCCTCCCAAAGGGCATAAGAGGATTTGTCAATGCTGATTGCGCTGTCGAAATATTTGCGGGCCTGGTCGTATTTTTTCTCCGTCATGTACAGACTGGCCATGGTGGCCCATCCTTCCACACGGTCGGGGTGCGCTTCGCATATGATTTGTGCCAATTGTTTGCATTGACTAATAGTTTCATTACTTGGATTTTTCATAGCTTTGCTAAAGTAACTCTTCAGGAATGGGAGTTTGTCGTCGATGGAGATTTGGGAGTCGGCAAAGGCTTTTAAAAGCGACTGGTAAGCAGCTTGCCGGTCGTTGGTACTGAGGTAATGGTTGGCCATAGCCATGTTGGCCATCGTGTTGTTGGGATCCAGTTTCAGGGCTTCTTGGTAATAGCTTAGTGCTTTTTCACTCAAGTTGTTGGACTGGCAAATGTTGCCCGCCTGCACATAGTAGAGAGGCTCGTAGGGGAATTCTTTGATCAGTTTGTCGTATTCCCCGACGGCATTTTTGATATCGTTGAGATACAGCCAGATAGAGACTTTTGCATTGGTAATCTCCTCGTTGTATCCTTCCAGCACCTCCAATTTGTTATAGACATCAATGACTTTGGTGTATTCTTCCAGACTGATGTAGTCTTCGGACAGGGAGAACAGGTAGTATTCGTTTTCGGGTTTGAGTTTGCAGATTTCCTCCCATAGCTTGGCGGCGGCTTTGTAGTCCTCCATCAGATCGTAGATTTCCGCCAGCTCTACTTTGTACCATACATTGCTCTTGTCCAGCTTGATAGCCTCGTTCAAATAGTAAGAGGCTCCGCTGTAGTTCTTGCCTTCCTTGCGGATACGCGCCAGCATGAAATAGACCGCGTCGTTTTTGGCATCCTTGGCCAGTACCTTGCGGAAACCGCTCTCCGCGCTCTCATAGTTTCCCGCATAGAAATCCCTCAGGGCATCGGCAAAAAGTGCAGACTGTTGGCGGGTTTCGTCAGAGATGACGGTGGTTTTGCCCTTTGCTTTGGTCTTGCTTTTGCTCTTCTGCGCCGACGTATCAGGCATTGCCATCAGCAAAGATAATATCAATAGTAATGGAAGGAATTTTTTGAGATACATTTTATTTATTGTATTTTGAACTTTGAATTTTGAATTCTATTTATCACTACCCCGGACTTCGGCCACCTGCAACCTGTAACCTGTAACCTATCTCCTGCTATTTCACCCCGCTGCTGCCGAAGCCGCCGGCGCCTCTTTCAGTGTCGGACAGCACCTCCACCTCTTCCCACTGCACGGTTTCGTGTTTGGCGATGACCATCTGGGCGATGCGCTCACCATGCTGTATTTCAAAGGGTTCTGTGGACAGGTTGATGAGGATGACCTTGATTTCTCCGCGGTAGTCGGCATCGATGGTGCCAGGGGTGTTGAGGACAGTGATGCCGTGTTTGGCGGCCAGTCCGCTTCTGGGGCGCACCTGTGCCTCGTAGCCGACGGGCAGTTCAATGAACAAGCCGGTAGGAATCATGGCGCGTTCCATGGGTTTCAGGGTAATGGGGGCCTCAAGATTGGCTCTCAGGTCCATGCCGGCACTCTGGGCGGTGGCGTATGCCGGTGTGGCGTTGGTGGATTTGTTGACGATTTTACAGATCATATTTTTAATGTGCTAATTAGTTTATGTGCTGATTTTTTAGGGATTAGGTTTTAGGGGTTAGTGTTTAGTGTTTAGAGGTTAGAAGGTTAGAAGGTTAGAGGGTTAATGTTTAGGGATTAGAAGGTTAGAAGGTGAGAAGGTTAGAGGGTTAGGGGTAGAGATTAAGGATTACAGGATTTTGAATTTTGGATTTTGAATTCTGAATTTTGAATTCCCCTTCTTCTAGAAGGGGTGCCCGAAGGGCGGGGTAGTATACTTGTTAACTGTTCCCTATAACCTGTTCCCTGTAACCTGATTTCTTCCCTGCGTATAGGTCAAACTTCAGCATCAGGCATTCGAGGGGGCCGTTGAAGAGTTTGAAGCGGCGGGATGGGCGCAATCCGATGCTCTTTAGCGCCTCTATGTCCGAGCTGATGATGAAGGCGGTGCAGCCGCTGAAATACTGCTTCCATGTGTCGCCGATTTTTTTGTACAGGACTTTGAGATCTTCCACCTCCAAGCGCTCACCGTAGGGTGGGTTGATCATGATCAGAGCAGGGGTGCGTTCGGGACGTGTGTCGGCCATGTCAGATTTCTCTAAAAAGATAAAGTCTTGCAATTCAGCTTCCTGCACATTGGCCTTGGCCATGCCTAAATATCGTCCGGAGATGTCGTAGCCGTAAAAGTTGATGTTGACATCCTCTTTGATGTCGGCACTGTCGGTAATCTTGTTCCACAGTCGCCGGTCGAAGTTCTTCCAGTTAAAGAAACCCCAGTGGTGGCGGTAGTAGCCGGCGGGGATGTTGAGTGCCTGCATGGCGGCCTCGATGAGAAGGGTTCCGCCACCGCACATGTTGTCGATGAAGTCGCACTCGCCATGCCAGCCGCTGAGTTTGATCATGGCCGCCGCCAGCACTTCGTTGATTTGCGCGGGATGCCCCGATACCTTGTAGCCGCGCTTGTGCAGCGACTCACCCGAACTATCCAGATACAGGGTGCAACTGTTGCGGTAAATGTGCAAGTGGAACTGTACGTCAGGCTCTTCTTTGTCTACCGATGGGCGCTCATTGTAAATGCTTCTGAAACGGTCGCAGATGGCATCTTTGGCCAGCACCGAAGGGAAAAGCGGGGTTTTGAAGTCGCTTTCCGTCAGTGAGGCGCTGACCGCCAGGGTGCCGTCTTTCGACAGGTATTTCTCTGCGGGGAATTTGTAGATGGCATCGTAAAACTGGTTGTTGTCACGGAAAGTGAAACTGTCCATCTCCCAGAGTATCCTCAGGGCGGTGCGGCAGAAGTAGTTGGCCTTGTAGAGTAGGGGAAGGTCGCCCTCGAAAGAGACGGAACGGCTGTGTTGCTGGCAGTTATGCGCTCCCAGTGCCTCTAACTCCTGTAACAATACTTCTTCCAACCCTGCGAAGGTCTTGGCCAGGAAGTGTTCTTTATGTTGTTTTTCAATCATTATTTTCAGTTGATGTTTAAAACTGCAAAGATACAAAAATAATTAGCAAATTAGCAAATTAGTTAATGTACCAATTGTTTTCGTTAAGGCGTGGAGGCGTAGAGACATGCACTGCGTGCATTCGGATAGACGTTATAGTAATTATCGTCTTAACGAGCGAACGAAGTGAGCGTCTCCACGTTTTCACGTCTTAACGTCTCCACGAAAAAAAACGTGAAGATTCCGGAAAAAATTGTAATTTTGCAAAAAAATAATTTTGAAGATAGCGATAAACACACGGTTGTTGCTTCCCGACAAGCTGGAAGGCATAGGGTGGGTGATGTATGAGACCCTGCGCCGTATGGTGTTGTCGCATCCAGAGGTGGAGTTTTATTTTATTTTTGACCATCAACCTGCCCCGAAATATATTTTCGCATCCAATGTGACTCCGGTGGTGCTGATGCCGCCGGCCCGACATCCTTTATTATATATATGGTATTTCGAATTGTCGGTCACACGTTTCTTGCGCAAATTAAAGCCCGATTTGTTCTATTCTCCCGACGGCTATTTGAGTTTGCGCACGGAGGTGCCTTCGGTGGCGCATTTCCACGATTTGAGTTTCGAGCATTTCCCCAAGGATATGCCTTCGCTGGTGCTGTGGCATTACCGCAAGTATTTCCCCAAGTTTGCCCATAAGGCGCGGCGCATCATCACGGTGTCCGAATTTTCCAAAAAAGACATTTGTGAATGCTATAATATTGATACTGAAAAAATTGACGTGGTATACAATGGCGCCAACGAGATTTTTGTGCCACTATCAGCCGAGGAACAGCAGCGGGTTCGTGAACGGTATACACAGGGTAAACCCTATTTCATGTTTGTGGGTTCTCTTCATCCGCGCAAAAATCTGGCACGTCTTTTTCGCGCCTACGATTTGTTCAAAAAGCAAGCGGCAACAGATACCAGGTTGGTGATTGTAGGTGAGAAACGCTGGTGGACCGAGGATATACGACAGGCGTATGAAGGCATGCGCAGCAAAGAAGAGGTGGTGTTTCTGGGGCATCTCAGTGCGGAAAAACTGCATGAGATTACTGCTGCAGCCTATGCGTCAGTGTATGTGTCTTATTTTGAAGGTTTTGGAATCCCTATAGTGGAGGCTTTCCGCTGCCAAGTTCCGGTTATTACGTCTAATGTCACGTCAATGCCCGAGGTGGCGGCAGGGGCAGCGTTGCTTGCGGACCCTTTCGACGAAAACGATATTGCGAAAGCAATGCTAAAAATTCAGGATGAAAAACTCCGATCAGAATTGGTTGTAAAAGGCTGGAAAAGAAAAAATTGCTTCTCCTGGGATCTGGCAGCAGAGCAAATTTGGCAGTCTTTGATGAAGGTTGTTGAAAAATAATTGATTGATAATCAGTTTGTTGTAATTTTTTCAAGTAAAAAAATCTTAATAAATCACCATTGTATTAAATTATTTTTATATATTTGCAATTGGATAAAAGATATAAATCTAATTGATAATCAATTCGTTATATACTTATGAAGGGTAAAGATAGCGTAACAAAACAAAATAATAAAATGAAAAAAGGTAAAATAATGTTAGTCGAAGATAGTCAGAATCTTCGCTATGTTTTAAGAGATTACTTTGAAATGCTTGGTTATGAGGTGTCTGAGTACAGTGATGGCAACTCTGCTTCCAAAGCGTTTAACAGAGGATTGTTTGACATCTGCATTTTGGATGTTATTATGGCGGACAAAGACGGTTTCACCTTGTTGCAGGAAATCCGTAAATTGGATGCCGATGTTCCGGTGATTTTCTTGACGGCCAAAGCTAGCAAGGAAGACCGTATCAAAGGTTTCAAACTGGGTTGCGACGATTACATGTCCAAGCCTTTCAGTACGGAAGAGTTGGCACTCCGTATCGAGGCCATCCTGCGCCGTACCCGTCGATTCAAAGATGAGTCCGATTCTTTGTATCATGAGAAAATTTACAAATTCGGTGATTTCGAATTCAACTACAGTGCCATGCAGCTGATTCACCCGAAGAAAACCCGCACGTTGACCCGCAAGGAGGCTGAACTGCTGAAACTGTTGTGTGAGCATCAGAACAAGTTGCTGCCTCGTGAGGTGATTTTGAAGGAAGTCTGGGGCGACGAGGATTATTCCGTTGGCCGTAGCATGGATGTTTTCCTGACCAAGTTGCGTTCATATATTAATATTGAGCCTGTGAAGAAAGAACATCTTAACCCGAATGGTGGTCGCCACGACAAATATCTGCCGGGCTTCGAACCCAAGGTTGAGATCTGCAATGTTCATGGAACAGGTTTCATCTTGAAAGTGAGAGAATAATAGTTTTGAAAAAGCTCTGTTTATTGGCGATACTTCTCGCCGTGTTGCATGCCGCATTCGCCCAAAAGGTGACTGTTTCGGGTGTTGTGGTAGACGCAAACAGTGGGGAGCAGATAACAGGTGCGTATATTATTCTGACCGATACGGTCAATCCATCTAACCCGCAGGGTTGCGTCAGCAACAAGGCGGGTTTTTATTCTGTCTCTGTTTATCCGGGGACTTATCTGCTCAAAGTGTCCTTTATGGGCTACAAAGAGTATTCCGAGATGATTCGGATGGAGGCTAACAGAAGTCTGAATATCGCTATTGAACCTGCGGCCATCCTGACCGACGAGGTGGTGGTGACCGGCCAGCAGAGTGACCATAACGTCAGCAGTGTCGATGTCGGCAAGGTGGATTTGCAGGTACAGGCCATCAAGAAGATGCCCGCCTTCTTGGGTGAGGCGGATGTAATCAAGGCCGTACAGCTGCTGCCGGGTTTCTCCGCCGGTTCAGAAGGCAATAGCGGCTTGTATGTGCGCGGTGGTGCCGCCGATCAGAACTTGGTGCTGCTTGATGAGGCCACCATTTATAATGCCAGCCATCTTTTCGGTTTTTTCTCGGTGTTCAATACTGATGCTATCCGGAATGTGGAGGTCTATAAGTCGGGTATGCCCGCATATTACGGAGGTCGTTTGTCATCCATCATTGATGTGTCGCAGAAAGAGGGCAACATGAAAAAGTACGAGTTCGATGGCAGTATCGGACTCCTCTTCTCCAAATTCACCTTGCAGGGACCTATCAAAAAGGACAAGTGCTCCTTTATCATCTCCGGTCGCCGTACGTACATCGATTTGCTGATACAGCCTTTCCTTCCCAAAAAACATCAGATGAAGGGGCTGAAATTCTATTTTTATGACCTGAACGCCAAATTCAATGTGGTGATCAACGACAAACACCGCTTGTATTTCGGAGGTTATTACGGACGTGACCACTATGGCTTCAGGTCACGGTCCGACATGATGAAGGTGAATTTCCTCTGGGCCAATGCCATGGCCAGCGCCAGATGGAATTACATCATCTCTCCCAAGTTGTTCCTGAATACGACTTTTACCTTCAGTCATTACGACTTTTCCACCTTGATGAATATGGATGTGTATAAGTTTGAAATGATGTCGGGACTGGAGGAATATGCCGTGAAAAGCGAGTTGACTTATTTGCCCACTCCGGCACATAATTTACGCTTTGGTGTTCATTATATCTACCATGTGATGCGTCCGAATGACTTTGATGTGGAGGCGGGTGCGCAAATCAACCTGTCGTTACCCAAAAGCGCTCCAATGTACGCTCATGAGTTGGGTATTTACGCATCGGATGAGTGGGATATTGCCAAGTGGCTGAAAGTGAATATAGGACTCCGTTATTCCCATTTCGAGCATGTGGGAAAATTTACGCGTTACATATTGGATGCCCGGGATATGGTTGTCGATTCCATTGTATATGGCAAGGGCGAGCGTATCAAACAATACAATAGGGTGGAGCCTCGCTTGAACATGCGTTTCCGTCTGGCAGAATATACCTCCATCAAAGCTTCTGCCACTCTCAATTACCAGTATCTCCACCAGATACCGATGTCCACCATCTCGCTTCCGGTGGATGTGTGGATGCCCTCAACGGAATTGTTGAAACCGCAGACTTGTGTGCAGGTGTCGTTGGGATTGTATCAGAATTTCTATAAGAATATGTTCGAGGCTTATATTGATGGCTATTATAAAAGAATGTATAATCTGGCAGAGTATAAGGATGGTTTGGCCTTTAATTCGTTGATGATCAACCCTGACCAAATGTACACTTTCGGAGATGGCTATTCCACTGGCGTGGAGTTCTTCTTCAAGAAGAGCAAGGGACGTTTCACAGGTTTTATAGGCTATACGCTGTCCTATACTAAGCGTCATTTTGACGAATTGAACGGCGGCGAGCCCTTCTATGCCAAGTACGATCGTCGTCATGATGTGAGTATCAACTTGTCGTACGAGATTTTGCGAAACAAGCTGACGGTGTCGTTGGTGTGGGTGTATGCCACAGGCAATGCCATGACTGTTCCACTTGGGTTCTACCAGTTCAATGGCGGTATGATTCAGGAATACAGCAAGCGCAACGAGTACCGTATGGCGCCGTATCATCGTCTGGACTTCTCTCTGGATTGGTTCATTGCCAAACGACGTCACTTCGAAACAAGTCTGAATTTCTCCATCTACAATGTGTATAACAGGAAGAATCCTTTCTTCATTTTCTATGAAACTAAAACCAATGTGGATTTGTCGAATCAGGTCTTTGAAATGGAGACCAAGGCTTATCAGATGAGTTTGGTGCCGATTATGCCATCCATTACCTGGAATTTTAAAATCAAGTAAATGAATAAAAAACATTGGATTATAGGATTTTGCTTGCCGCTTTTGCTGCTGTTTCAGGCTTGCCAGTCGGAAATCGAGGTGGATTTGCCGGACTATGAGCCGAAGTTGGTGGTGGAAGGCTATATTGAAAATGGCAAGCCACCCCGGGTCATGCTGACACGCAGCGTGCCGTTTTTTCAACATATGGATTATGATTATATTGTGGAGAATGTGCTGATAATGGATGCGTCGGTTATTGTGTATGCTGAGGACGGGGAAGGACAGCGCTTGAACTTTCAAGAATGTGCGGATTCACCATACCGTTATGCTTATGTCGGACGTTTCCCAGGTCGTGAAAATATGCGCTATGACTTGGAGATAGAGTGGCAGGGTAAGAAATATACCGCTTCTACCCGTGTTTTGCATACTTTCGACTTGGATTCCATCGGTTTTTATGCCAAACCGGAATTGTTGGGTGAGGCTCGAAGAACCATTCGGGTGCTGATGACGGATGATCCACAGGAGTTGAATTTCTATCAGTTTTTTGTGAAGCTTGATTGTAAAACTATTCACGACAGGGTGTGGGTGACCACTTTGCCGGTGGCTTTCGATGATGTTACTTTCAGTGGACTCACATTTAATTATGAGGTGCTTAGAGCCAATCCATCAGCTTTTTTCATGCCTTTGATGACGGATGAGGAACAGAAGGAGTATTTCCGCATGACTTATCGTCCTGGCGACACCGTTTACGTGAAATACGGTTTGATTGATTATGACAGTTACCAGTTCTGGAATACAGGGGGGAACAATGCCTCACTGGGACAGAATCCGTTCACGAATCCGACGCCCACAATTTCCAATATCAAGGGTGATAATGTGACGGGAGTGTGGTGCGGATATGCTTCGAAAACCGAAAAACTGGTTTACGACAATTAGTGTGTTGAATTTACAAACGGCCAGTCAGTGCCAAGAGTTCGTACTTGGCTTTCAGTAATTGTATGGAGTGGACTTCCTGGTTGAGCAGCGACTGGGTTTCATCGTTTTGCTGCTTGATGTAGTCGTAGGCCGTGATGGTACCATTGAGGAGCTGAATGGAGAACGCATTGGTGATTTCTTTTTGCTTTTCCGTAATCTGTTTGTCGATAATCAGCATATTCTCAATACGCTGGATTTCAAAGCGTTTTTCCTGGATGGCGATGTTGTTGCCCTTGGCGAAGTCGCTTTCCTGACTGGTCAAAATGGCTTTCTGCAGGTTGATGACATTTGACACACCGGTACTTTTTGCCCAGTCGATAAGCGGAATGTTCACGCGTACACCCACTTCATAGTACCAATGGAAATTGGGGTTGAAGAAATTGTAGTTGGGACGGCCGTAACCTCCCGTGGCAAACAGCGACAGGCGGGGAAGACTGTTGGCCAGATGCAGCTTGCGCTGGAATTCCATGGTCTGCTTGCCATTCTCGAAAATTTTGTATTCCAGACGTGCCGATTCTGAATTGATATCCACAGAGGGCACATCGGGAATAGCAAACTCCACTTGAGAGAGGTCTTTGCCCGTGAGAATGGACAATGATGCGATCAGTGATTCTTTTTTGGCTTGCAGCTCACCCTTGTTTTGTCCCACTTTCAGCATCTCGACCTCCAGTTGTGATACGGCGCTGACGGGAATAATACCATTGGTTTGCAGGGAGTTGAGTTGCGCTAACTGTTTTTGCAGCACTTCTTCGGCATTGTTGAGGATGTGAAGATGTTTGTCCACAATCAGCAAATTCAGGTACAGCGTAATAACCTGTTCCTTCATCTCGTTGATAGCAATCTCCACTTTATAAATCTCAGCCTCATTGGCCAGCTTCTCATAACGTCTTCCGTAGTACAATTTTCCGCCTTCAAAAATTACCTGCTCGAAATCAATTCCGATAAAATACTGATGGTTGTTGAAGGTGTCGGCCCCGTCAACGTAGGGGTACAGCTGGGGCACATCCGAGCGGTAAGCGGCCTCGCCGTTGATTTCCAACTTCGGGAAAATATGGGAAGCGGCATTGTTCAGCTTGACTTTCAGCAATTTGTCATTCAGTTCTTTTTGCACATTGGCGGACGATTGCGCCACCGCCCATTCCTGGCATTGCTCAATGGTAACCACATTTTGCGCAAAAACAAAAGAGACAAGGGAGAACAGGAAAAAAGACAGGAGTATATGTTTTTTCATAAATTTCTGTTTTTCAGTATGTTATATTTTCAGAGACAAAAACTCTTTAAAAGTGCAAATTTAGAAAAATTTTTGTCATAAACAATTCGTTATCGGAATGTATATAGAATCAACAAAAATCAGTATTTTTGCAAAAAGTTTTTTTTGTTCAATTATTGAAGATTAAAGCATTGAATATGAAAATATTGAAAAGGGTTAACGGCAAGGCGGTGGCGTTTGGTTTGGTTGCGCTCATGGTTATGGGCCTGATTTCATGCAAGAGGGAGAAATGCTCGTATTACAAAGATATTATGAAATATTACGACCAGTCGGAGGAGGCCTGGACTAATAGCTATGAGCAGGGAAAAATAGACTCGGTAGATTTGGATAACCAGTTGTACAAAATTCAGCGCGAGCGCGAGGCCTTGAAAAAACAGTACAAGGAGTGTGTGGAGGAAGAGTAAAATTTTCGTATTTTTGCCGTTATGATGAAGAATATTAGGAATTTTTGCATTATTGCCCATATCGACCACGGTAAGAGTACTTTAGCTGACCGTTTGCTGCAATATACAGGTACGGTGAACGAGCGCGATTTTCAGGATCAGGTGCTGGATGATATGGATTTGGAGCGCGAGCGTGGTATCACCATCAAAAGCCATGCTATCCAGATGAATTATAAATATAAAGGTGAGGAATATGTGCTGAACCTGATTGACACTCCGGGGCATGTGGACTTTTCTTACGAGGTGTCCCGTTCCATTGCCGCCTGCGAAGGCGCTTTGTTGCTGATAGACGCAACCCAAGGTGTTCAGGCCCAGACGATTTCGAACCTGTATCTGGCCATTGAGAATGATTTGGAAATCATTCCGGTGCTGAACAAGATGGATATGCCGGCCGCCATGCCCGACGAGGTGAAAGACCAGATTGTGGATTTGATTGGCTGCGACGCCTCCGACATTATCGAGGCCAGCGGCAAGACCGGTGCTGGCGTGGAGGAGATTCTCGCCGCTATCATCGAAAAGATTCCCGCTCCCGTTGGCGACCCTGCCGCTCCGCTGCAAGCATTGATTTTCGACTCCGTATTCAATTCATACAGAGGTATTATCGCTTATTTCCGTATCAAAAACGGTACGATTAAGACCAACGATTTTGTGAAATTCATGGCCACGGGTAAGGAGTATTATGCCGACGAAATCGGGGTGTTGCGCCTGAATCAGGAGCCGAAAGCGGAACTGTCCGCCGGCGATGTGGGCTATATTATTTCGGGTATCAAGACTTCCAAGGAGGTGAGGGTAGGTGATACCATCACCCATGTGAACAATCCTTGCACAGAGGCAGTTGCGGGTTTCCAAGAGGTGAAACCGATGTTGTTTGCCGGTATCTATCCCACCAATGCCGATGACTACGAGGAGTTGCGTTCTTCGCTGGAGAAATTGCAGTTGAACGATGCCTCTTTGACTTTCGTTCCGGAATCCTCCGCCGCATTGGGCTTCGGTTTCCGTTGCGGTTTCTTGGGCTTGCTACACATGGAAATTGTGCAGGAACGCTTGGACCGAGAGTTCGATATGGATGTGATTGCCACCGTTCCCAATGTGTCGTACAAGGTCATCACCACCAAACGCGAGGTGTTGGAGGTGCATAATCCTTCGGGTATGCCGGCCCCCAATGCCATCGACCATGTGGAGGAACCTTTTATTTTGGCCCAGATTATCACCAAGGCCGAGTTTATCGGTCCCGTGATGAAGTTATGTCTCGACAAACGTGGTACGCTGATCAACCAGACCTACATCTCTACCGACCGTATAGAATTGTCTTTTTACCTGCCTTTGGGTGAGATTATTTTCGACTTCTATGACAAACTGAAGAGCATTTCCAAGGGTTATGCTTCTTTCGATTACCATATTTCAGACTACAAACCCGCACAGCTGGTGAAACTGGATATTCTCCTGAATGGCGATTCGGTGGATGCCTTGTCATCGCTGATTCATGCCGATAATGCCTACGCTTTTGGTCGCCGTATTTGCGAGAAACTGAAGGAGTTGATTCCCAGACAGCAGTTCGACATTGCCATCCAGGCGGCTATCGGTACCAAGATTATCGCTCGCGAAACAGTTAAAGCAGTGCGAAAGGATGTGACGGCCAAGTGTTATGGTGGTGATATTACCCGTAAGCGTAAGCTGTTGGAGAAGCAGAAGCAGGGCAAGAAACGTATGCGCCAGATTGGTAATGTGCAAGTGCCACAGTCCGCATTCCTCGCTGTGCTGAAGCTGGATTAAGCTTTTTCTTCCTCAGGTCTGAATTTATAAAGGCAGATTCTGTATAAAAAAATTCTTCGAATTAACTTTTATTAACAAAAAAGTTGTATCTTTGCAGCGATTTAAAAATTGTGAAGATATGATATATTTAGACAATTCTGCAACTTCTTTTCCTAAGCCTGTAGAGGTTTATGATTTTATGAACAGCTTTTACCGCGACCATGGTGTAAGTCCTGGCCGTTCGGGCTTTGACGCTGCTATTGAAACAGGCGAAATGGTTGAGGAAACTCGTAAAATGCTCACGAAGTTGTTCAATGGTGGTGAAGATCCCAATCGTTTGACTTTCAGCTATAATGCTACGGATTCTTTAAACATATTGATACAAGGTTTGGTGGAAAAAGGTGCCCATGTGATTACCACTATGTTGGAGCATAACTCTGTTCTCCGTCCCTTGTATGTGATGCAGGAGCGTGGTATTATAGACGTAACTTACGTGCCTTTCGACAAACATGGTTATGTGGATCCCGATGATATAGAGAAGGCAATCAAACCGAATACCAAATTTGTGGTTTGCACCCAGTGTTCCAATGTGATTGGCACAGTGCAGCCTATTGCCGAAATCGGCAAGATTTGCAAGAAACATGGTTTGATTTTTGTGGTGGACGGCAGTCAAGGTGCTGGCGCTAATACCATGGATATGATTAATTATGGTGTTGATTGCTATGCTTTCACCGGTCACAAATGCCTGATGGGACCCACCGGTATTGGTGGTTCCTACGTGCGTGAAGGCATTGAGATCAAACATACCCGCTTCGGTGGTACTGGTGTGCGTTCCGCATATCCCGGCCATTTGGATGAATATCCTTATCGTTTGGAAGCCGGAACCCTGAATGTTTTGGGTGTGGCCGGTCTGCATGCGGGCGTGAAATGGGTGATGGAGAAAGGTGTCGAGAATATTCATGACCAGGAAATGAAACTGTGGGAGAAACTGCGTCTGGGTATCAAGGATGTGCCTGGTGTGACCTTGTACTGCGCTGAATCTGTTGAAAATCACAATCCTGTGATGTCTATCAATATCAATGGCTTTGAAGCTGGTGATGTGGGTACAATGCTGGATGTGGACCACGATATCGCTTGCCGTACCGGTTTGCAGTGTGCGCCCAAAGTGCATGTGGGTATCGGCACCATCGACATTCACGGTACCGTTCGTTTGAGCATCGGCGCTTTCAACACCGAAGCCGACATTGACGCAGCCATCAATGCAGTGAAGGAAATCGCTGCGCTGAAGAACTAAAAGAAATTTAGAATTCAAAATTCAGAATTCAGAATTCAAATTACATCTTAATATTGTAGGGCTGTCATATTATGACAGCCTTATTCTTTATTTCTGATATTTGACTGCCATATTGATTAGCACGTAGTCCATATAGTACAACATCCGGCTCTCGTAATACTCCTGTTCGGCTCGTTGCATCTCCACAATCATCCTGTTCATAATCTGGTCCTCACAATAAAGATCGAAAATGATTCTTTTCTCCTTGTTCGTGAATCCAAGCACCTCTGTCTGTAGTTAAACGACATCGGTAATCTTTCTCCCGA
>JAGCSI010000079.1 GCA_017964255.1 Bacteroidales bacterium
ATTGCCCACACCATTTTGCTGACAGGCGAAGGCACCGCGGCCCAGGAAAATGCCCTGCAATGGAACAACTACGGAGAATTCAACGGAGGCACAGCCTCTTACAGTGTGTATCGGAAAGTGGAAATCAGTCCCTATTTTGTTGATGTGGAAAACAATCTGGTTGCCGCCGAACTGAACAATTACAGTGACAATGTTAGCGACCTGTTTGAGATGGGATCTCATTTCCAGTATTATGTGGTGGCACACGAAGGTCCCAACGAATATGGCTTTGCCGACGAAAGCGTTTCCAACACCATTGAGGTGGAGCAATTTCCCAACACCTATATTCCCAACGCCTTCACTCCCAATGGCACCATCATTGAGAACCAAGTATTCAAGCCCGCCAACTCTTTTATGAACACCAATGGTTATATTTTCACCATTTACTCACGACAAGGGGAAATTGTCTTCATCACCAATGACATCACCCAAGGCTGGGATGGCACCGAACAAAAATCAGGGAAAGCTGTGCCTGCCGGCATGTATGTTTATCGTCTTGAATATGTCCGTCCCGATGGCAAGAAAGTCGTCAAAAACGGAACTGTAATGTTGATTTACTAAGTTTTTTTGACAAGTTCCAGAAAGCGGCTTATCACTTTATCAACCACGTTTCTTACCAAAGAATTCTTTCAGCAGAGCCGATGCTTCAGTTTCCATCACACCCTTCACCACCTCGGTTTTAGGATGAAGCAAGGGCTGTTTAATCAACTGGTAACCTTTCTTGGGGTCGGAAGCAGCATATACCACTCGTGACAATTGCGCCCATGCGATAGCCCCTGCGCACATCACACAAGGCTCTAACGTGACATACAAGGTACAATCCGTCAAATATTTGGCACCCAAATGATTGGCTGCTGCGGTAATCGCCTGCATCTCGGCATGGGCGGTCACATCGTTCAGCATACGGGTTCGATTGTGTCCACGGCCAATAATACGGCCATTGGAGACCACCACGGCGCCCACGGGCACCTCATCCTCCTCGAAGGCATCCATCGCCTCATCAAGGGCACATTGCATGTAATATTCGTCAGACATATAGGGGTTAGGTTTTAGGGATTAGGGGTTAGTATGATGCAAAAATAGAAATTTTTTTCGAATAAACACACCATGTATATAATGGGGAAATTTATAATTAATGCAGAGACGCGCAGCCATGCGTCTCTGCATTATATGGAGTCCTCTGCGTCTCGCAGAGGTCTGTGTAATCTATTGCGAAACGCAATCGCTTACATGTTACCGTTTCACAACCTTTCGTACCGCAATAACCTTCCCTTCGCTCGCCGCTTTCACAAAATACACACCCTTCGCGTAGCGGGAAAGGTCGATTTGTGTGGTCTGTAGAGACGCACCGCGTGCATCCGCCATATTGACCACATCCAACAATCTGCCATATACATCAAACACCTGAATACTTACCCCATCCAATTGTTCATTGTTAATTGTTAACTGTACATTGAAAAGGTCTTTCGTGGGATTGGGGTAAAGCTTCATCACATTGGCATAGTAATAGTCGTCAATGCCCATCGTGATGCATCTATTAATGTTTTATTTTGATGTTTTTTTCTGAAATATAACGTTTTACGTATTCTGCGATATCTGCTGTAGAGACATCATATTTAGGCTCAAGCAGTGAAAAATCAGCCGGTTTTCTAAAGTATTTGTCATTTAGGAGAATGCCGTAGATAGTCTTTGAGTGAATCTCGTGTCGTGAGAAACGCCCAGCGTACGCCACACCTTGTTCCAAATCATAACCAGCCTTCAATAAGGCATAGATGTCGTAGTAGTCGCGAAAGGCACTCCTGACTGCTATAGTGAAAAGCTTCATGCCTAACAATTCCTGCAGAGAAGGTGTCACGATGTTGTTATAGATAAATCCTTTCCCCAATTCTGGAACTGAATTATCCGGACGAAAAAAAGACAACTTAACATTGTTGTTGACAAAAATTTGGAGCTGGCTCCTTCCTAAAAATTCCTTTCTGCAATTGGGATATACATCCGAAACTGCATTGGATATGGCGGCAAAATCAAGTTGCGGACGGTCTTTCCGAGTTCCAAGCAACTCGAAGTCAAGATCTTCGCTTTTTCGATGCAGCATCTGCAATGACTGTGCGGTGCCACCACACAGATAAAGCCCTTTGACAATTTCCATCTGCGATACTGCCTCAAACACGGGAACCGTCTCTGGTCTAAGCCCTTGCCGCCAATCTTGATTTTCCATAACGTTTCAGGTATTTGTCAGGGTTCTTGATGTCGAAAAACATGGCTGCCAAAAGCCAGTTGATGATGTCATAATAAGATCCCTGTGAAACCAGCCTCTTGCGCCAAACATTGCGAAGATACTGCATCGGGTATATTTCGCACAATTTGTGAAGTTCTTCAAACTCAAGGTATAACAGTGCTTTTTCTATCAACAGTTCGTCATCCATCGACTTTGGACACTTAGCATACGACCATGCGCAGCCCTTGCGTTCCAAGTGCCGCCAAAGGAGATTCTTTTTGTTCTCCATAATATCACTGCCAAGATTCTTTCTACACATTGTTTTTATAACTTTGAATTATACTCAATCATCATTTTGATGGCATCTACCATGTTCTCTTTCAGTTCCTCAAGAGTCTCTCCTTGAGAAATGGCTTCTGGCACCTGCTCGCATTGACCGGTGTACCATCCATTTTCATTTTTCTGTACTATAATTGTATAATCCATGGTTTTAATTTTGTGCAAAATTACACTTTTTTCTCAAACATTCCATAAAAGCGAAAACGCTTTTATGTCAATATGTTATAATTTTCAGCTTAAAATTCTATAGGCGCTTGGGGTTGGTGAATAAATCTAGTTGATATTATTGTATTATGTTGTGTTATTTTATATCGGAAAGATACTGCTTGAGTTGAAATCAGCGATTTTAGCATTCATACAGTAAGATTTTGTCCGTGTCAATATATGGTTTAATATATTTGGAAAGGCCTCGAGAAGAGACCAAATCAATGGGTTTCCGCAATAAGTTTTGCAAATCCAATTGCATCTGAACAAACTCTAACCCAATAGGTTGCGAATGATCTAATTCCACAAGAATATCCACATCACTGTCGGGCGTTTCTTCGCCACGGGCAAAAGAGCCAAATAACCATGCTTTCAACACAGGTTGGGTGCTGAAGTAGTTGCGGATGGTCTCTATCATTTCAGTATTCATGGTCAATATTTTTTGCAAAGATATACATTTTTATTGAAAAAAACGGCAACTTGCAGAAAATGCAACTAATTAACCATCTGTTTCAGGCGTTTGATTTCTTCGGCGAGGATGTCGAATTTATAGCGGAAGCCTGTGTCTTTGGTGGAGAACAAGGCCAAAAACTCCACATTTTTGTTTTTCTCAAACAGGGTAGAGACCGCAATATTATTCAGATAGAAGCCGTCGATGGTGGCCTGTGCCATCACCTTCTGAATGGCCAGTTTGTAACCTTTTTCATCCGTAACTATGCCACTGCGGTTCAAAAACGACTGCCCCGCCTCGAACTGCGGCTTGATGAGCAACATCAGCTGGGCATCGGGCTTCATAAATGTTTTGAAATAGGGAAAAAGATAGGTCAAGGAAATGAAAGAAACATCGGAAACTATCCAGTCGAAGCGCCGGTCTTGAACATCTTCGAGTGTCAATTCCCTAAAATCCTTGTTTTCGATAGACTGCACCTTGTCATGACGGCGCAGAGATTCGTGCAATTGATCCGTGCCCACATCCACCGCCACCACAAAATCAGCACCATGCTGCAGGGCACAGTCCGTAAAACCACCCGTAGAACTGCCCACATCCAAAACCTGACGGTCTTGGAAGTCCAGATTGAAAACCTCAATGGCTTTCTCTAATTTCAATCCTCCCCTGCTGACATATTTATTAAATATGTCAATCAGCACCACCTCGTCAGTATCGGAAATGTCTTTGGAGGCCTTGGTCTCAATCTTGCCATTCACCGATACGGTTTTCAGCTTGATGGCATCTTGCGCCCGCTCGCGGGAGGAGCACAGGCCTTTTTCTACCAGATATTTATCTAAACGCATAGTTAGGGGTTAGGGGTTAGGGATTAGAAGGTTAGAAGGTTAGAAAGTTATGGGAGTAGTGTAATGTTTTGAATTATATTTACGTCACTACCCCGGCCTTCGGCCACCCCTTCTAATAGAAGGGGAATTAAAACTTGGATTTTGGATTAAAAAAATTAGGAGTTAAGAATTCTAATCCCTAACCCCTAATTTCTATTCCCTTATATTATTTTTTCTTGGGTGTATTCTTGAGTACATCTACGAGGAAGTCCCAGAACTTGCCCACAGAATCGATGTTCACTCTTTCGTCGGGTGAATGGGGATGTTCAATGGTCGGGCCGAAGGAAATCATATCCCAGTCGGGATAGCGGGAACCGAAGAGACCGCATTCGAGACCGGCGTGGATAGCCATGATGGCAGGATCCTTGGCAAATTTCTTCTTGTACACGGTCATACAGGTCTTCAGAATCGGGGATTCCATATTGGGTTTCCAGCCAGGATAAGCACCGGTCAGTTCAATGTCGGCACCTGCCAATTCAGCGATAGCCACCATCTTCTGTCCGAGGGCATCCTTGGCGGAGTTGACAGAGCTACGGAGCAAGCAGCAAACTCTGAGTTCACCCTTATCGGCATGGAAGATAGCCAGGTTGTTGGAAGTCTCCACCAAGTCTTTCATGGAGTCACTCATGCGCTGTACGCCATTCGGAATAGCGAACACCATATTCACTATACGGTTCTGAGCGTCGGCATCCATCATCTTCTTGGGAGTGTCCACAGCAGTAACTTTCAATTCCATATCGGGTTCCGTAGCGGCAAATTCAGCTTTCACGGTATCCGTAAATTTCTTCACGAAGCGTTTGTAAGCGGCAACCTTGTCCTCGGGAAGCACCACGATGGCCACAGCCTCACGCGGGATAGCGTTACGCAGGCTGCCACCGTTCACGCAGCAAACATGAGCCTCGTACTGGCTGATAGAGCTCTTCAGCAAGCGGGTCATCAGCTTGTTGGCATTGGCACGGCCCAAGTTGATGTCCATACCTGAGTGACCGCCCTTCAAGCCTGTGAGGAACAGTTGCAGAGCCTTCATACCAGCAGGAACTGCTTTTTCTTTATACTTCATGGTGAAGTTGGCATCCAAACCACCGGCGCAACCCACATAGAGTTCGCCCTCAGTTTCGGAATCCAAGTTGATGAGGATTTTGCCGTTCAGCACACCAGACTTCAGACCGAAAGCGCCTGTCATACCGGTTTCCTCGTCAACAGTGGCCAGAACCTCGATAGGACCGTGAGCCACATCTTTGGAAACGAGAACTGCCAAAGCTGCGGAAACACCCACACCATTGTCAGCACCCAGGGTGGTACCGTTAGCTCTCACCCAACCCTTGTCAATACGGGTTTCAATAGGATCCTTGGTAAAATCGTGTTTCTTGTCGCTGTTGGCCTGGGGCACCATGTCCACGTGGCCCTGCAAGATAACAGGAACACATTTTTCCATACCCTTGGTAGCGGGAGCACTGAAAAACAGATTGCCGGTTTTGTCCTGCTTGCAATCAATTTTGTTCTTCTTGGCCCATTCTTTCAGGGCTTCAGTTAATTGTTTCTCATGTTTTGAAGGATGAGGAACGGAGCAAATGTTGCTGAAGATTTCCCATAACTGTTTGGGATACAATTTTTTGATTTCTTCGTTCATAGTTCTTTGAATTTTAATATTAAGAATTTTGAAAATAATCTTCTACATTGAAATCTGCCCGTCGCGCATCACAATACAACGATCGGACAGTTTGGCCAATTCTTCGTTGTGGGTAACAATAATGAAAGTTTGATGGAAGCGGTCCCGGAGTTCGAAGAACAGCTGATGCAATTTCCGGGCATTTTCGGTATCAAGGTTGCCCGAAGGTTCATCGGCAAGAATCAGATCGGGATTATTAGCCAGCGCACGGGCCACCGCCACACGCTGCTGCTCGCCCCCCGACAGTTCCGAAGGTTTATGTCCTACCCTGTCATCAAGTTTCAAAAAACTCAACAACTCCTGTGCCCGCTGCTGCGCCTCATGTCTGGACTGGCCTGCAATCAACATGGGCAACATCACATTTTCGACAGCGGTAAATTCGGGAAGCAAATGATGGAACTGAAAAACAAAACCGATATGGGCACTGCGGAAATCCGACAACTGGTCATCAGACAGCGTATGGATTTTGACATCATCAATGATGATTTCCCCCTTATCGGGTCGGTCAAGCGTGCCTATCAAATGCAAAAGTGTGGACTTTCCAGCTCCGGAGGGCCCCACGATGGTCACCACTTGAGAAGACTGAACCTCTAAAGAAATATCCTTTAGCACTTTCAGTGAGCCAAAGCTTTTATCCACATGACTAACCTGTATCATGGCAAGTCTAAATTAATGATTCAGCACAGGCAAAGACCTGTGCTGAATCAAACATGCTGCAATCCATTAATTTTGTCTGCAGTCAATTTTCTTATAAGTGCCAGCTGGAAGTTTATCCGTAATTTTGTCGGTTTGATTGCCGCATTCTTTGGCAGACATCGTACCCTGTGAATAAGTGGTTGATGTATCATCCTGGAAAGTGACAGTACAAACACAAGCTCTCTTACAAGATGCCATACCTAAAACGATGGCTCCCATGGCTAATACACAAAGTAATTTTTTCATTGTTGAGATATTTTAGTTAAACATACAAAGGGCAAAGATACAAAAAAAAATCAAACCATCACAGTCTTTCTCAAAAAAAAAGGCAAAAGCACTTTTTTTTCATTCGACGTCTTTCTTTTGCCTCCTTTCGTCTCACATTCCCACACTAATTGAAGAACTGTTTCACACGGCTGAAAAAGCCCTGATCGTTCTTGCCTGGTTTCGGTTTGAAGTTCTCAGCATCCATCAGTTTCTCGATAGCGGCTTTCTCGTCCTTGGTCAGCGACTTCGGTGTCCACACATTGATATTGACAATCAAATCTCCGATGATGCGGCTGTTGAGTTCCGGCAAACCCTTGCCCTGCAGTCGCAGAATCTGTCCACTCTGTGTACCTGCCGCAATCTTGATCCGCGCCTTGCCCGTCAGCGTAGGAACTTCGACGGTAGCGCCCAATGCTGCCTGCGGGAAGGAGATATAATAGTTCAAATAAATATTGTTGCCATTACGCTCGAAGAGTTCGTGTTCCTGCTCCTCAATGAGCACCAGCAAGTCGCCGTTGACCCCGCCATTGGGAGCGGCGTTGCCCTTGCCACGCATCGTCAGCTGCATGCCTTCGGCCACACCTGCCGGAATGTTGACGGTCACCACTTCCTCGCCCTTGACAACGCCATTGCCGCCGCAGTGCGGGCATTTGTCCTTGATGACCTCGCCCGTGCCGCCACAAGTGCCACAAACGGTCACCTGCTGCATCACACCGAACATGGTACGCTGCTGCGATACCACCTGGCCACTGCCCTTACAGGTAGGACAGGTTGTCACACCACTTTTGTCCTTGGCACCTGTGCCGCCGCAATGTTCACAGGGTATCAGCTTCTGGATCTTGATTTTCTTTTCAACACCGGTATTGATCTCCTCCAAGGTCAGTTTCACTTTGATACGGATATTGGTACCGCGGCGAACACGTTTGCCCTGTCCACGGCCACCTCCTCCGAAACCCGAGAAGCCGGAAAAACCGCCTCCCGAAAAACCGGAGAAACCACCTCCGAACAAATCACCGAAACGTTCAAAGATGGTATTCAAGTCAAAATCAACATTATAGCCACCGCCAGCAGCCCCACTCATGCCCGCATGACCGAACTGGTCGTAACGGGCTTTCTTGTCCGGATTGCTCAGCACATCGTAGGCCTCGGCCGCCTCCTTGAACTTCTCCTCCGCCTCTTTGTCGCCCGGATTACGGTCAGGATGGTACTGCATGGCTTTCTTTCGGTAGGCCTTTTTTATCTCTTCTGCCGTCGCGGTTTTCTCCACGCCCAGCACTTCATAATAGTCTCTTTTTTCCATACTTTCAATCAGTTTTCGAACTCCCTTCGCTATTTTCTTTTCCTAATTGTCAATAATCCCGTCTTCACTCTTTAATTCGCAACCACCACTTTCGAGTAACGGATTACCTTGTCTTTAATCTTGTAACCTTTCTCCGTCACATCCATCACCTTGCCCTTGTCTTCTTCTTTTTGGGCAGGAAAATGAGTAATGGCTTCATGGTAATCTGTATTGAACTCCTCGCCTTTGGCTTTGATTTCCTCCACGTCAAAACGTTTCAGAAGCTGCTGCAATTTATTGTAAATCAATACAAATCCCTCTTTGATAGCATTAACATCCTCGGATTTTCCATTTGCGTCAATGGCTCTTTCAAAATCATCAATCACCGGCAAAAGACCCAAAATCACCTTTTCCGAAGCCGTTGACAACAAATCCAATTTTTCCTTGTTGGTACGTTTCTTATAATTATCAAATTCTGAATAAAGACGTAAAAATCTGTCATTCAACTCCTTGTACTTAATATCCAATTCTTCCAACTCTTTTTTCAATTTTTCTTCCTCATCAGATTTTTTTCTGCCGAAAAAAGAACGGTTTTTCTTCTTATCCCCTGCTTTTTCCTCTTCTTTTGCGTCATTTTGCTCCATTTGAGTGTTTTCAGTGTCATTTTCACTCAAATCCATGTCATTTTCCACCTGATTATTGTCAGAATCACCCGACAAATTGTCATGTTTTTGCTGACACTCCTGTTCGGAATTCATTTCCTCGTTCGGAATCTCACTCTCTTTTTCTTTCATAATATATTGATTTTTAATTTATTAGCAACAATAAATATTAAAACACATTCTATCCTTGGCAATTTTCGTGCCAAAGACAGAAACATACAATAACTATATATCAAATTAACAAGCGTTATTCCGGCTGGGAGGACGCTTCGGTGTTACCCTGCGAGGCCTTCGACTCCAATTCCATCTTGCCGAAGCGCAGTGTGATGCCCACACTGATGGAACGGCTCACATACTTGGTGTTGCTGGTGGAGATATAATAGGGATTGTTCTCCTCGCTGCGTCGGGCGTTCCAGTTGAAAAGGTCGTTCACGTTGACATAAACCGACAATTTGCGTTTGAAGAAGTCGGCGTTCAGGCCAAAGTCGAAAGAATAAGTAGGCAAAGTGACATTGAACAAGGTCTTTCTCGGCGACCGGTAGCTGAGGGACGCATGTACCTCCAGCATCTTCCACAACTTCGACCAAACGTTCAGTCGAAGGCTATAACCCAGGTTCCTAACGATCTTGGTCTCATTGTCACGGAACAAGAATGTCGAATAGCTGTAATAAACATTGGCATACATACGGACATTCATAAACGGCTTAGGTCTCCATGTCACATTCAGCTCACCTCCGGTGTAGTAGCTTTCACTCGAATTGTACGGCTGGGTGAACGTCACCACACGGCCAAAGACGGGGTCGAAAATCACGTCGGTCATCGTGTTGATTTCATTCTTGGAGTTACGGAAATAAGCAGACAATCCTACGCTGCCGAACTTCTGGAAGAACTTGGTCCAGCCGGCATCCACCGAATGGGTATAGGTAGGCAGCAGATTGGGATTGCCCATAGAGAAGGCATCCTCATCATAAGTATGGAAAGTAGTTATTTGAGTAGACGAAGGATTTCTGACCCTGCGGGTATAACTCAGCTTGAAGTTATGCATTGATTTTGTCCGATACGACAAATGAAGGGATGGATACAAGCTCCAATATCCCTTAACCACATTATCCGCGGGAGAGTTCTGGATGTTCAAATCGTAATGGATATACTGCGAGCGCAAACCGCCCTTAATAGTGAACCCGCCGAATTTGTGCTCGATAGTGACATACGCGTCGAAATCGCCTTCAATCGAGTTCGCATCATAGTAACGCAAGGAATCCAGCACATACTGCGAATCCGTTCCCCGCACCAGTGTGTCATACTTTCTCAAGTCGGTTGAGCGACCGATATCCCCACTTATGCCAATGCCGATCTCACCATTTTCATGGTAGGGAATTGTATAATCAACACCTCCGTCGAAACTATAGGACATACTTCTCGACAATCCGTATTTTGTTTTATCCATATAGTCCTGGGCGGCATAATCACGGTCAAAAAAGGAGTTGTTTCTATTAAAATGTAAGCTTCCTCCGACATTGGCCTCAATCTTATGACCTTTCTTGTCGAACTCATGATCGAACCACACGCCCATATAGCCACCGGCACCCACACTTTTATTATCATTGAGGGTTGTATAGTCGAACAATTCGCGCCCTGTAGGCAAGAGGTATTCATCCCTTGAAGTAAACGATTCGGAATTACTCTTTCCGAAATTAGGATAAGTACCCAACCAGAAACTGAGCGTGTTCATGCTGTCGATTTTGTAAGAGCCATTGAAATTCAAGTTAAAATGCATATTATGGCTGTTTGATTGGCCGTAACCATAACCATAGCTGGCAGTATCAAGTCCGCCATCAGAAGCATCCACCAGTCGCAACGCGGTGGATTCGCTTTTGCTTTTCCAAAGAGAATACCACA
>JAGCSI010000080.1 GCA_017964255.1 Bacteroidales bacterium
ACCTATCCACTTATTCTTGGTGGATTGATTCTCGTATGGTTCTGCTATGGCATGAGTACCGTTGTGGTATATACCACAGCTATGGATAATGTGCGTGTTGGTCGAGAAGGAACAGACTTTACCGTACAGACGGTTATAACCCATCTCAGCGGTCTTCTCATGTCATTGATAAGCGGAAAGGTTGCAGATCTCTTTGGTTATCATGACCTCTTCCTGTTTGAAGCATCAATTGCATTATTCACGGTGGTGTATGTGTTCCTGATGTTCAAAAAGAATAAAGAACAATCAGCAACCCAATCACAATCACGACTTCAGAAAACACCTATTTTTGGCTTTCGACTTACCTCCGTTCCAAGTCCGTTTCTAAACCGTTCCAAAACCGTTCCCAGAAATCGGGGAAAAAGCGGATATTCTACAAAGGTTCTTAGAAGGCAAAAGATAGGTATAGCGCAACTTTGTTTCTAATTCAGCATTTAATTCTAATTGTCTTATACTGAAATAGGTTGACACATTTAAGAACAAAATAAATGTGTTAAACGTATGAGAAAGTATCAAACGATTCCAAGAGAGAAAAAAGCAGAGATAATTTCAGCCTATCTTACAGGCGAGAACAGCTACGAAGAGCTGGGCGAGTATTATGGTGTCAGTCCCCAAAACATAAGATTGTGGGTTCATAGGCATCGTAAATCAAAAAAAGTTGTATCTTTGCAGTCGGAAACCAAACCTTCGGAAGATATGGCATGTAAGAAGAAAGCGGAGAAATCTCCAGACGTACTTGCACTTGAAGCCCGCATCCGTGAGCTTGAGCTGCAGAACCTGGCCCTGAAGACTCTGATTGACGTAGCCGAGAGGAACGGCATAGAGATCCGAAAAAAATCTGGGGCCAAGCAGTAGATGAACTTCACGGGCAGCACGGCCTGACGGTGACTGCTGCCTGTGATCTGCTTGGCCGAAGCAGGCAGGCCTATTACAAGAAGAAGACTGACGGGGCCGGGCAACTGGCCCGTGAGGTCCGCATTCTCGATGCAGTACGGGAGATACGCGGGATTGATCCTGGCATCGGAGGCATAAAGCTCTGGCTGATGCTCTGCGTGATGTTCAGTACGGGCTGGATGCCCGGGCGCGACAAGTTCATGAAGCTGCTGCGCCGTGACCACCTGATGCAGAAGCCCCGCAAGAGCCGCTCCACGACGAACTCCAACCATCGCTATCACAAATGGAAAAATCTCATCAAGGGCTTCGTACCAACGCGTGCCAATCAGCTGTGGGTGAGCGACATCACCTACATTGATATCAGGGGAGGATGCTGCTACCTGCATCTGGTCACGGATGCCTACTCGAAGAAGATAGTGGGCTGGTATCTGGCAGAATCCCTCGCATCCGTATTTACGCTCAAAGCCCTCCGCATGGCCATAGGACAGGCTGGCGGCGGTGATCTCTCAGGACTCATCCATCACTCTGACCGTGGAGTTCAGTACTGCTGTGACCTCTACGTGGAGGAGTTGCAGAAGCACAACATACGGATATCGATGACGGAGGACTACAAGCCCACCGACAACGGCATCGCAGAGCGTGTGAACGGCATTATCAAGGGTGAGAGCCTGTATCGTCGGGAAAGGCGATTCGAGACATACGGGAGTGCTTTGGAACAGATAGGACGCTTTGTTGATTTCTATAACAGCAGACGACCTCACTATAGCATCGGTATGCAGACGCCTAATGCCGTCCATGAGCAGACCGGGGTACAGAAAAAGATGTGGAAGAACAAAATTTACCGCAGGAATGAGCAGAGTTTGCAGATTAATCCTTAACTTTGCAGGCGAGATGTTCGTTATTGTCAATCTTTTCAGGAAAAGACAACCTTTTCAGTAAAGGTGTCAACGATTCCAGTAAAGTGTCAACTTCTACAGTAAAACGATTGTCAACCACATCAGGAAAAAGAGTAAAAACTGTCAACCGAAATCAGGAAAAGACACTGTCTTTTCTCCCGAAATTTCAATTATTTCAATAATTTCAATTAAAAACATGCACGCTCATTCATTTTCCCCTAAATGAAAACAGCCTGTTAGGGTTAAGCTCCCTCTTATTGTGTGTGTCCAAATTTAATTGAAATTATTGAAATAATTGAAATTTCCATGGATATTTTTTGTGATTTGAGTAAAAAATTGTACTTTTGCAGTCAAGGAAGAATTGTTCATAAGGATTCTCTAAGAATCATAAAAAACGTATAATTATGCCAATACAAGTAGCTGTAGATGTACCGAATTCTCCACATATAGATATGGATGAGTTCAAAAAGCAGGTTGCGGATTATGCAAAAGTGCTATTTTACAAGATGTCAGCAAAGAATGCACCTTCGCCAATGAAACCATTGGAGGAGTTGAATCCTGTATTGCAGCGGTTGTGTGGCATCTGTTCTGTAAGCGAGAATGACATAAATGGTGAATTAGCACGTTCTGAAGCCTTGAAGAAGATATGAAGCAGAAGTTATTCCTTGATACCAATATTGTGATAGATTTCCTTGCTCGTAGAGAAGAATTTCAGTCTGCCGCTAATATTCTTCAGCTTGGTATGGAAAATAAGGTCGATTTGTATATTACAGGTTTGACAGTTGCTAATATTACCTATATATTGCGTTCACAACTCGGCAAGGATAAGGTTAAGGATGTATTGTATTCATTGTGTTCTTTCATTCATATTGCACCAATTACGGAAAACGAAACCTCAAAAGCGTTTGAAACAGAAAATCCTGATCTTGAAGATGCAATACAGTATTATTCTGCCGTATCAGTAAGTGCGGATTATATAATAACGAGAGATCCGAAACACTTCAAATTCTCTGCTATTCCAGTTGTGAATGGAAGGGAATACCTCAATAAATAGAATTCATCTTTCTAATATTTTTTGCCCTTAGTGTGCGCTTTTACCATGAAAAAACATCTTTTTTATTAAGATGAAGAGAAAATTCGGGGAATTTCACAGAAAAATGTAAAATTATTTGGTGTTTTGACGAAAAAAAAGTAATTTTGCCATTGTATAATCCGAGTGATATTTCGGATACGTACAATTACACTTAATCCCTTTCAAAAATATAAAACCTTATTGTATCGATGAAAAATATAATTGATAAAATTATAGTTGCGTTGTTCGTTGTAGCAATGTTCTTTCTTATGTCTATCTCCGCATATGCAGAGACAGGTAAT
>JAGCSI010000081.1 GCA_017964255.1 Bacteroidales bacterium
GTGACTCCATCGTCACCCTCAACCTTACCATCAAGAACAAGACTTACGGAACTGATATCCAGGAGGCTTGCGACAGCTATACATGGATTGACGGCAACACCTACACTTCCAGCAACAATACCGCTACATACACCATTGTGGAAGGCAATGCTCAGGGTTGCGACTCTGTCGTCACCCTGCATTTGACCATCGGTCACAGCAACACCGGCGACACAACGGCATTCGCTTGCAACAGTTTCACCTGGTATGGCGAGACATTCAACGAGACTCCCGCCGTTGCGCCCACTCATACTTTTACCAATGCCTCGGGTTGCGATTCCGTGGTGACCTTGCACTTGACAGTGAATCCGATAGTGAGTATGAACCGCATCAATAATCAGGTGGTGTGCAACAGTAAAACCACTACAAAAGTAAACTTTGGAACGAACAATACAGGTCCGGGCACAGTGAGCTACACATGGACCAACACCAATCCATCCATCGGTCTTCCGGCTAGTGGCACAACCGATTATATTCCCTCGTTCATGGCTATGAACAATACGACCGCTCCTATCGTAGGTTCGATTAAGGTAACTCCGAAATATTCATATGGTACAGCAGAATGCGAGGGTATACCGATAACGTTTACCATCACGGTCAATCCGACTATAGCTGCGAACAGTATCAGCAATCAGGTGTTGTGCAACAATAACTCTACCGAGGCAGTTGCGTTTGGCACGAATGCAACAGGAACAGGGAACGTAACATACGCCTGGACGAATACAAACACCGCAATTAACCTCGCTGCGAGTGGAAATGGAACAGGCATTGCTTCGTTCACCGCAACAAATAATACTACCAATCCCATTGAGGGAGCGATTTCAGTGACTCCAACCTATACCTATTCCGACAAGGCTTGTCCGGGAACACCGGCGAACTTCACCATTACGGTCAATCCGACTATAGCCGCGAACAGTATCAGCAATCAGGTGTTGTGCAACAATAACTCTACCGAGGCAGTGGTGTTTGGCACGAATGCAACAGGAACAGGGAACGTAACATACGCGTGGACGAATACAAACACCGCAATTAACCTCGCTGCGAGTGGAAATGGAACAGGCATTGCTTCGTTCACAGCAACAAATAATACTACCAATCCCATTGAGGGAGCGATTTCAGTGACACCAACCTATACCTATTCCAATAAGGCTTGTCCGGGAACACCGGCGAACTTCACCATTACGGTCAATCCGACTATAGCAGCGAACAGTATCAGCAATCAGGTGGTGTGCAACAACAATTCTACCGAGGCAGTGGTGTTTGGCACGAATGCAACAGGACAGGGGAACGTAACATACGCTTGGACGAATACTAACACCTCAATTGGCCTCGCTGCAAGTGGAAATGGAGCTGGCATTGCTTCGTTCACTGCTACAAATAATACTACCAGCCCCATTGAGGGAACGATTTCAGTGACACCAACCTATACCTATTCCAATAAGGCTTGTCCGGGAACACCAGCGAACTTTACCATTACGGTGAACCCGACAGTGCAGATGAACAACATAGCAGATCAGGTGGTGTGCAACAATTATTCTACCGAGGCAGTAGTGTTCGGCACGAATGCAACAGGACAGGGGAACGTAACATACGCTTGGACGAATACTAACACCTCAATTGGCCTCGCTGCAAGTGGAAATGGAGCTGGCATTGATTCGTTCACTGCAACAAATAATACGACTGCTCCTCTAGTGGCTACTATTACGGTGACTCCGACATACATATACGAAAACGAGGGATGTGCCGGAGACTCGACAAACTATACCATTACGGTGAACCCGACAGCACAGGTGAATAACATCAATAGTCAGGTGGTGTGCAATGGTGATTCCATACAGACAGTGGTGTTCGGCACGAACGCAGAGGGTGCGGATACGGTGACCTACAGCTGGACCAACAGCAATCCGGCCATCGGTCTTTCAGCTGCCACGGGAACCGGTGATTTGCCCGCTTTCCAGGCCGTGAATAATGGTACAGCGCCCGATAGTACAATCATTACCGTGACACCAACCTATTCTTATCGTGGAGAGGTTTGCGAGGGTACATCGACGAGCTTCACCATCATGGTGAATCCGACCGTGCGGATGGACAGCATCTCCGACCAGATGGTGTGCAATGGCGGTTCCACAGAAGAGGTGGTCTTCAACACGGATGCAACGGGTGAGGGTATTGTAGTTTACACATGGACAGTTGACGTTGCGACTATCGGCCTTGCAAATGGTAGTGGAGATACACTTCCTTCGTTCACCGCTGTGAATGAGGGTACAGAACCCGTTGAGGCCACCATCATGGTGACCCCGACATACATCTATGCCAATGACAGTTGCGTGGGTGAGTCAACAAGTTTTACCATCACGGTGAACCCAACGGTAAAGATGGATAGCATAGAAAATCAAGTGTTTTGTAACGGCAGTATGACCGACATAGTAGTGTTCGGTACGAATGCGACGGGCGAGGGTACTGTGAATTACGAATGGATAGTCAATCATCCGGATATCGGCCTTTCAGCTGGTAGTGGCGATACTCTTCCATCGTTCACAACGTCGAACAATACAACCGCTCTTCTTGTAGCTACTGTTACGGTAACTCCAACCTATACCTACGCCAACAAAGCTTGTCAGGGAACCCCGACGAACTTCACCATTACGGTGAATCCGACAGCGCAAGTGGATAGTATCAACAGTCAGGTGGTGTGCAATGGTAATTCCACAGCAACTGTGGTATTCGGCACAAATGCCATGGGTGCGGATACCGTGACCTATAGTTGGACCAACAGCAATCCGGCTATCGGACTTATAGCTGCCACGGGAACCGGTAATTTGCCAGCTTTCCAGGCAACGAACGATGGTACTGCCCCCGTGAGCACAACCATTACGGTGACACCAACCTATACTTATCGTGAAGTGGATTGCGAAGGCACCCCGATGAGTTTCACCATCACGGTGAACCCGACCGCGCAGGTGAATGACATCGGAAACCAGGTGGTGTGCAACGGCGCATTGACGTCACTGATCGAGTTCACAACGAATAACACTGGCGGCACAATGACATATACCTGGACAAACGATACTCCAGGTATCGGTATTGACACTGTCGGAGGGGGTAATATTGAAGCGTTTACAGCAGTGAACAACGGCACAGAACCGGTAGAGGCACACATTACAGTAACTCCTTATTTTAGCAATGGTGGTATGACTTGTGACGGTCCTGTCAAGGAGTTTACGATTACAATTAATCCAACGCTTGCGGAGAACAATATTCCCGATCAAGTGTGGTGTGAGGGTGCGTTGACCGATGCGGTGTTCTTCGGCACGAACGCAACGGGAGAAGGAACTGTGACATACGCATGGACGAATGACAACCCGGGCATCGGCCTTGCTGAAACAGGAGAGCCAGGCTCGACGGGTATTGCACCGTTTATGGTGACGAACGGTACGACTGATCCAATCAGTGGAACCGTTACCGTAACTCCGACCTATACTTATGCCAATGTGAGTTGCGTGGGAACTGCCGCAGTCTTTACCATTACGGCGAATCCAAATCCTCCTGTCTATGGTATTACCGGCGATTCGGTCTTCTGTCAGAATCAGTATGCGGTGTATACTTATCCTGTTGAAAACACAGATCATTATTTGTATTCATGGTTCTTGCAAGACATTCCGGTAGGTGTGAATATCGATAGATTCACTTATTATCTCGCTCCGGATTCATTGTCGTACGATACCAATGTGGTGGTTAAATTGGAAGTCACGGATATTATTACAGGCTGTATGTCCGATACAAGCATGAGACTGAGAATTTGCAGCCACAATTCCCCGGATACCACGTTCGTTATTCGGAAGAATAATACCAATATGCTAATATGCAGACCGAAATCCAGTCCGGACGGGGTTGTGCATTATCAATGGGGATATACAGATAAGGAGAGTGGAAATGAGGTGATTTATACTTGGGATTACAATTACTATCAATATGGACATGAACTCAACACAACATTATATGATTACTGGGTAGAAACATACATCATTTATGAGGATGTCATTTGCCGGAACAGAACATATTATGTGGTTGATGAACCTGTTGGTGTTGAGAGTTACAATGACGATTTCAACGTGTTGGTATATCAACAGAGCGGACAATGCCGTCTGCGTATTACCAATTCTGGAATGCGTCACATTACAGGAGGCCTGTACGATATTTCCGGCAAGTTGTTACAGAAGATGGATTATGGGAAAGTTCCTGTGGTGGATAAACAGTTGGATCTTGATTATGCCCATGGTGTGTACGTACTGGTATTGTACGCTGATGGGAAACGTTACACAACAAAAATCGCCTGGTAGTTATGAAAATAGGAAAGTGTTTTTTATTGGTGATTTTCTGGTGCGGATGTTTTTCCGCGTCAATGTTCGCACAGTCAGTCAGAGATTTGATGCAGAGCAATGGTGCTGTCTATGAACTGGTGAATGAGTATGTGGAGAATTCAAACCTGACAGAGAACTATGCGGGCAAGGTGAATGTGTTCAAAAGTCTTTTTGCCACAGAACAGGCGGAACTGTATATGGACCACTTGTTATGGCAGAATAACAACGAAATGCTTGGCTCCGACAAGTTGCCATTGTCTGACTATTGCAGATTCTATCAGGGACAGCAGGGCAGTTTCTCTAAAAATTCCTATCTGGTCAGCGATGTGTCTGTCCAATTGGCAAGTTTGGCGGATAATATGGCTTATTATCAGGTTTCCTTGACCAAGACATACCGCTTGAATATGCTGAATGAAAAGCAGACTTACAAACTGTTGATGGATGTTCAGTATTCTTTCGCCTCAAAGAATGCCAAAATCACGGGTGTCAAATTAGCGGGAAAGAATAAAATGGAGCCTTTTATGATGGCCAATTATGTGAAAAATGAAAGAACTTTTTATGTTCCGGCGACATTGAAATTGGAGCGGGTAGATGGCAGTACGGTAAATTTGGGAGAGACCGTGGAGCAGGTTAAGCAGTCTTCATACGACAATTTGAAAAAGAAGGGCAGCGCGGTGTATCTGTACGAGGAAAACAAACGAAGCCAGTATAGGGAACTTTCTGTAAGGACTGTGAAGAATGCGCTGGGAATAGAACTGGGTTATGCTCATCCTCTGATGTTTTCCTCGACGGTGGCAAAACTGGATATGCAGGGCGCTTTTGACGGAGCGACAAGGATAACGGGGCATAAATTCCATGTAGGGATTATCTATCTTCGCCAGTTGTATGCCATAAACCGACACAGAGTCAGTATGGAAGGTGGACTGCAATTCGCTCTGTACCGTCAACGTTTTACGGCAGAGAATTATAAGGAGATTTATGAAACTGATGATGAAGAAGGTGAGAAATACACCAGAAATACCCTGGTGACGAACTACAATGAGTTGAGTCGCGCATGGTGTCTGGCAGTGCCTGTGACGGCCAGGTATGATTACTATGTTCTGAATAATATGTCGGTATTTGCCATGGTGGGCGTGAAATGCAACATTTTGTTTTGGAAGCCTGCCACAGCCATGTTTGATGCCCAATATTCAGGACAATATGGTCCGGAACTATTTAACCTGTTTATTGATCAGAATGGTTATTATGATTTTGGACGATTTGATGAAAATAAGCTGACACAGGAAAAATCAAACGCTATGGGCTGGAATATGGAAAGTGTCTTGGCGCTTGGTCTGCAGTATCATTTTAACGAAAGTTGGTCAATGGAGGCTTCCGCCTCATGGATGCTTAAGTTGGTCAATGCCTCCAAACAAAATGGAACTGGTATGCGGCTGAGTGTCGACAGCGGACATTTCCAGTCCATCAACGATTGTGTAGGTGATGGTAAGAATACTATGGAATATCAAATTCGGATAAAATATAATTTTTAGTGGATATGAGGAAAAGTTTACTCCTATTATTAGTTCTCCTGTTCTCGCTTTCAATGGGCAAGGCGCAGAATTTCCATTTCTTCTGTATCAATATAGGGGAAAATTCTGACGGGGATTATATAGTGGAACAGATAGGTGAGGTCTTGAATAACATCTCATCGGGAGACGAGTTTATGGTGTATATACGTGGCGGTATCAGTAATAATGGTAAAATGTTTGATGCGTATATAGTTGATAATTTAGAAGATTGGAAGGAAGTGTCGCCTAAAATCAGTAGGCTGAAACAGTATTCTGTTTTGCCCAAACCTGAATATGATAATTTGCTGCGTCAATTTCAAAACAAGTATGAGGTCAATGACCAGACATTGACTGCGAAAAAGAATATATATGTTTATTGGTTTGCCGACAAATTGTACTATGAGCGTTACGGTGGAGATATTCTGTTGAAGTTTTACAGCTCGTGCATGGGAAACAAGACTTGGGCACAGTGTAATATATATCCGGATAGGAGAGGCCTGTTTGCCGGCTTGTCTTTTGGTCAACTGGTGAATAATCTCTTTGTTCAATATGGAAATATAAATATAAAATAAATTAGTTATGCAGTGTAGATTTTGTGGATTGGAAAATCCGGAAGGAACGGTGATTTGCAGTCGTTGTGGTACTGTTTTAGGAAAAAGCGCTATCCCTGAGAATAATGCTCAGAATTATGCCGAAGGAGTAGGAGGCCAGGAACCGAAGTCAGGGAATGACAGAAGTTCATGTGAATTTTGTGGCTATCCATTGTTGCCCAATACAAAGGTGTGCCCCAATTGCCATAAAACTGTGGTTGAGGAAGAGGTGGAAATCAAGCCAATTGAGAATGTGGCGGGTGTTGACGAGAAAACGGATGTTGATGAGAAGAAGAACGATCCGAAGAAAACGGTAGTGGCAGTCGGTCATGCAGTAGATCCCAAGAAGACGGTCGTGGCAGGTGCTCCAGTGGCGCCCGTGGCAGATTCGAAGAAAACGGTAGTGGCAGGTGCTCCAGTGGCATCTGCGGCAGATCCGAAGAAAACGGTAGTGGCAAATGCTCCTGCAGCATCTGTGACAGATCCGAAGAAAACAGTAGTGGCAAATGCTCCTGTTTATAAACCCAAGGATACGATTCCGGAGTTTAGACCGAAGGCTACGGTAGTTGAAAACAAAGCCGCGCAGGATGTTAAGGACGCCAAGAAAACTGTTAATCCGTATGCGAACATCCCGCATCGTCAGCCGATGGCGGAGGCATATTGCTCCATTGAACCGGTTCCGGATTCTCCCGCAGAAGCAGGTCGTCTCAAAAAGTTTGAGTTCGATAAGCAGCAAGTGGTGTTGAGACGCGAAAATACCGAACCAGGCAATAGTAGCATCACCTCGAAAGAGCAGGCGGTATTGACCTTCGAGAATGGAGCGTGGTATGTTGAGGACAAGAGCGCTTTCCAGACCACCTTTGTGAGGGCAGGACGCAAGTTGCAACTGCAGGATGGGGACATGATTTTGCTGGGTGACCGTAAATTTGTATTTAAAACGAAAAAATAATACTATGAAACAGGATGTTAGTGTTTCTCGCTGTCAGTTCAAGCCAGGGGATTATGTGAACGGGAAATACCATGTGGAAGAACTGTTGGGAGAGGGAAGTTTCGGAATGGTATATAAGGTGAGCGATCCGCAGGGCAGATTGTATGCGCTGAAGTTGTTGCCATTGTGGAAACGTGCTCCCTCGGAACGCGAGGAATTGGTACAACGTTTCAGAATGGAGTTTGACACGGGACGTATCAACAGCCCGTATTTGGTGCATTCCTTTGTGTACGACGAGGTGAAAGGCAATCCGTATATTATCATGGAGTATTGCCGCAAGGGCAATTTGTATAAGTTGTTTGAGGATTCAAAAGCCGACACTTCCAAAATCTTTTGCCAGATACTTTATGGTTTGCAAGCTTTGCACAAGAATGGTAAAATTCACAGAGATCTTAAGCCTGAAAACATCCTGGTGAAAGAAGACAATGTTGTCGCACTGTCGGATTTCGGCACGTCAGGGGTAATCACCAGTCTTACGCGTTGGCAGACCCTTTTTCACAAAGCGGATGTGTTTGGGACATTTGCCTATATGGCCCCCGAGTTGTTCAATTCCAAGAAAAACAAGGCGGTCATGTTACCTACCACTGATATATTTTCTTTCGGGGTGGTGGTGTTTGAGTTGCTGTGCAAGGATTATCCCTTCGGTTCCCTTGAAAGCGAGAAAGATCTGCAGCCCTATATGAAAAATGCGGAAAAAGGTTTGTGGAACAAGTCCAAAATTCGTGTGAAACCGGAATTGGCCAAATGGGAACCGGTGATAGATGGTTGCCTGAATCCTGACTATTCCGCCCGATTCCAGAAGATTGAAGATGTGCTCAAGGTGATGCCACAGCGATCCCTGCCTAAGAATGTTGTTTCGGTGGACTTTAACACCGACCTCTCCAAGGGTGTTGTACTTAAGGTTATGCAGGGTGAGGCGTATGGCAAAAAATATGACCTGAACCAGTACCTGCAGCAAGACCAGTGTATTGTGACCGGAGGACGTTTGAGCGAGGATTACTCCAATAAAATCAACATCAGAGACTTCGATACCAGCTATATTTCCAGACGTCATTTCACCTTGGAATATCATGCCGAGGATACTCATTGGTATATTCGTGACGGCCAATGGTACGATGGCCATTGGAATAACTCCTTGAACGGAACCTATGTCAATTCGCACGAACTGCAGAAGTTTGAGGGGTTGCCGTTGAATGCGGGCGATATCATCACCGTGGGTGAAGTGAAAATGCGTGTGGAAGGTGTATAAGACTGAAAAATTTTTTTAATAACCAAAATCATATTATCATGGAACAGAAAACGACACAGTTCAAAAGATCGGTAAAAGGCACTTTGAGTGCGGGTGTCAGCTCCCTCATGGGTGGAGAAGGCAAAAAGTATTACATCATTGAATTCAAATTTGATTCCAACACCCACCATCAGGGTGAGGAAAAACCCATCCTTGTGGATGAGGCGTTTATTGGTAGAGACCCCAAATGCCAAATTCATATCGATGAGGAGTTCGGTACAGTAAGCCGTGAACATGCTATTATCAAGAAAAGTGGAGAAAATTATACCCTTATTCATCGTTCGCAAACCAATGCTACCTATGTGAACGGTCAGCAGGTGAATGGTGAAACGCCGTTGCATAATGGAGATGAAATCCAACTGTCAGCCGGCGGTCCTCGCCTGGGATTCATTGTGCCGCAAGGTGAGAAGGCTTTCGTGAAGTCAATAGGAATGTCACAGAGATTCAGCGAATTCCGTAAACAAGCATTGCGTCCTTACAGAACTGCATTGGTGCTGATTCTGCTCTTCCTGGTGCTGGCTATCGGCGGCTTGTTGTGGTACATGTCAGAAACCAACAAGAATTATGAGGATCAATTGGCTGCTCAACAGGAGTTGATTGACGAGCAAAACAGCACTATAGGTAAATTGGGAGAAAAGATTTCAAATCTTTTCAGAAGAAACAGTAACAAAAAAGGAAAAGCAGGCGCTTCAGATTCGGGTATCGAGGAAAATATTAGCAAAGAGATGAGCTCCTTCGAGGATTATGTTTATTTCATCAAATTGGCAAGCATCTCTATTACCGCTGAACCGGGAAGTGAATCTGAATCATACGTCGAAGAGGTCGCTGACGGTCGTACTTGGACCTATAAATTTACAGAAGATGAAACCGAAGTCGCAACAGGTTTTGTTACCAGTGACGGGTACTTTGTGACAGCACGTCATGTGATTGAACCGTGGGCTTATGTTGAAAGTGCGGATTTAGAAGAATTTATGTTCTGGGCTGCTTTTTTGACCGCTCCCGGTATGGGTGGAACCATCGACGCCACTTATCATATTGAAAGCAAAACAGGTGATAGAAGAACTCTGACTTTCAGAGAGTTTACGGTAAGCAAACACAGAGACGAGGATGTCAACTTGACTTCTACAGACAATGATCCATATAAAGTTAGACGTGCCATGGCCAAGAATGACTATGCTTACGTCAGACTGCCTATGAAGAGTAATCTTGTGGTCAACAAAAGTTTGTCAACCAAGATTCCTGCTGGCACTCGTTTGGAACTTCTCGGTTTCCCGTATGCCATGGGCGGTGACAAGAACTATATCAGACCCCAATATACTTACGTAACCACTTCAAACAACGGCTTGTATCATGGTCAAATTCCTGTTACGAACTCGAATCTGGAGTATGGTAATTCGGGTGGTCCTGTTTTCTGTGAACAAGACGGACAATACTATGTTGTGGGTATCGTATCCAGAGGTCTGGGAAAACATAGTGGTGTGATTGTTCCGATGTCACAAATTGATTTCTAAAATTGTGTGAGATGAAAAAATCAAGTCTGATATTATTGAGTCTTTTTCTGGTTCTGGTGTGTAATGCCCAGAACCAGAAACTTCCGACTCCTCGTAAAAGCCCAAAAGGGGAGAGTGTAAAAGTTGAAACTACCCCCAATGACAATACCCCGAGTGACAATACCACTGCGGTGTCATCGTCTTATGGCATTTTGCAGGATGCGGTGAAAAATGCTTTTATTGTGGTCCAGCAAAGTTACAATATCCGTAAAAACGGTGTGCTGGTGGATGGTAATGACTTCTTTGGTCACCGTTATGCAGTACTGCCGCTGTTGACACACGGCTATGGAGTGGACTCACTGTTTGAAAAACCATGGGGAAACGACAAACGCTATGAGGAATATGTCGATTGTAGCGAATGTTTGGTGACTGTGGACAGGGTGCAGTTTAAAAAATTGTCGGACGAAGGAGATTATCATTTTTTCAATCTGAATGACAGGGTGACAGAGGCTTTGGCTTCTGACCTTTTCTACATTCAGGACGACCATTTCGACAATAAAGGCCTTGAGGTTAAGGTGGGTAACGGTATCCAGAAGGGATATATGGTCTGGTTTCTGATGAGGAATGGGGAGATTATTCCCTCTATTCAGCCTCTGACTGTCACTTTCAATGAGAATACTGTTTTTCCAGTGCCGCAGCCCAAAGGCGGTAAGGATGTCTTGGGAGGCTATTTTGTGAACCTGAATATGTCCGTTCCAGGTACTATCACCATGGAATTGTTAGGCGTAGCCAGATATGAAGCGAATGACGGCGGCAAATGGGAACTTGTCAAGATGCAGAAAGAACCTGATTTGTTCATGTTTACCAAAGATACGTATCAACCAGAATCGGAAGCTCCAACATATAATAATGAAGAGGAGAAAACAGAAGAGTATGAGTTTGGAAGCGATGAGTATATTAAAGCACAGCAAAAAGGTAAAAAAAGAAAATAAGGACTATTAAGGTATGAGCAAGAAAACAGAAGTTGTTTTTTCCGCCCGATGCGGAGCGGCTGCCCGAGATGGAGTTAATGAGGACAACTGCTTGGTAATGGAGTCTGTGGGAAAACAAACTTCGAAAATCAATCACTTTGGGGATGGTGAATACATCTCCAAAGTGTTCCCTTTGGAACGCAACGGAAGTTTGTTGGTGGTGGCCGACGGTATGGGCGGTATGAATGCGGGAGAAGTGGCTTCCGCCATTGCCATTGAGACCATCGCCAATGTTTTCAAGTCGGAAACCATTGGCAAAATGGATCTGTCGGATAACGGAATCAAGAAGTTCATGGTCAATGCTATCCGGCAGGCGGACATGGCAATTAAGAAGGAGGCTTTGGCAGATCCGGATAAAGAGGGAATGGGCACCACTGTTGTGATGCTGTGGATCTTTGAAGACAACGCTTATTACGCATGGTGTGGTGATAGCCGCTTGTATCGTTATCATGATGGACGGCTTTTCCAGTTGAGCCATGACCATTCGTATGTGTGTGAAGTGCTGAAACTGAGCGAAGCGGAGGCTTTTGACCATCCTGACAACAACATCATTACCCGCAGTCTGGGAAATCCTTCCGATGTTGCCCGTCCCGATGTGTGCGGTCCATTGCAATATTCTCAAGGCGATCTTTTCCTATTGTGCAGTGACGGTTTGTGTGGGGTGGTGAGAAATGCGGAAATTGAGGAGGCCATGCAATATGCGGTTGAGAATAACGACAAACTGAATATTGGAAACCTTAACCTTTGGGATGTTGCGGAAAACAACGGTTGGCACGATAATGTGACTACGTTGTTGTGCTATGTGGCCAAAGGACAGCAAGTAAAAGAAGAGGTAAAGAAATCGGTGCCCGAGATGGTACGGTCCACCTCTTCCTTTGGAAACGACAGTCCTGTGAAATCCAACAACAAGAATAAAATTATCGCTTTCGCAGTGACGGTTTTGGTGGTTGCATTGGCGTTTGTCATTTTGTGGTTTATGGGAAATGATAAGGATAAAATTAAAGTTGAACCAAATGCCAAACATGATGCTGAAGAAGTTGTGGTTGAAAATACTCCAGAAAATGTTTCTGATGAGGAAGATTGGCTAGAGGGTGATGAGGATATCAGAACAGGTAAGAGTGTCCCGAATTTGCCGACAGAACGTCCTAGGGCAGGCAGTGTGATGCCTGAAAATAATCGGGGTGTCGTACCGGAGAAAAACACAGCGACGGCGAGTGCTGCTCAAAAAGAGCCTGCTCAAAACAATGCTCCTTCCACAGGGACTGCTGGAAGTACGGCTGGCAGTGCGACTTCCGGTACACAGAATGTGACACCAACGGGTACATCAACGGGTACTTCTGGTACACAAAATGGATCCAACTCTGGAACAAAGGGGGGAGAGGTTTTAGACCAGTTTGGGAATCTGAAAAAAACGAAAAACTAGATTGAGGATGAATAGAGTATGCTTTTTATGGCAAAGTAGTGAAATTACAAGAATATAATTATGGCAAGACTACAAGAACAATTTATTTTTGACTGCAGATACAAGCTACTGAAAAAGTTGGGCGAGGGAGGTTTTTCCGAAGTATGGCTGGCCGAAGACGTGACCACACAGGTGGTGCTGGTGTTGAAGGTTTATCTTCCGACCGCACAGCTGAATGAGTATGGTGTGGAAAGTTTTCGCAAGGAATTTGCCTTGGTATATAATCTGAATCATCCAAATCTGATGAAATACACCTATTTCGGAATTTGTGTCGGCAATCCATATTTGGTGATGCCTTATTATGATTCCGGTTCGGGTGAGGATATGATTGGTAATTGTGGTGAACGCAACGCATGGGAATTCCTGCGTGATGTGGCTTCTGGTTTGGCCTGCCTGCATGAGCAGCATCCCGCCATTATCCATCAGGATATCAAGCCGGCCAATGTGTTGCTTGATGGCCGCCGTTATGTGATCACTGATTTTGGAATCAGCGCTAATGTTGCGAAACATGTTTTCAACAGTTCGCAGGAATCGGGCGAGTCAATGAGGGTGGGCACGGTGCCTTACATGGCCCCCGAACGTTTTCAGGAAACCGACCAAATTCTGGTGGCCAGCGATATCTGGTCGTTGGGCGCTTCTTTGTACGAGATACTTAGCGGAAAACTCCCTTATGGCAATGACGGGGGCAAAGCACAGAATAATGGTGAAAAACTGGAGCCCCTGTCGGACAAGTATTCTGAAGAGTTGCGTAACGTGATTTATCAGTGTTTGTCCTTGAATCCGAGTGACCGACCCTTTGCTGAGGATTTGTCCAATTTCGCTTCCAATCAGTTGGAACAAGCTCATTTGAGAACAAGTTCCATCAATATTTCCGGTGGGAGCAGCCGTAAAATTGGCAAATCGAATGGCAAAAGCTTAAAATTTGTCGTGCTGGGTTTACTGGCATTGCTTTTGTTGGGCGGTGCCGTTTTCGGTGTCATGAAGTACAGTCAGGGAGTACAGGAAAAACAAAAGATAGAGGCCCTGGAAGTGGCGGTAAGCAAATATCAGGAGGGTGTCGCTTTTTATGACGAGGGTAAGAAAAACGGAGAACAACAATTGGAATGCTTTGGAAAAGCCCTTGATAAGTTTGACGAGGCTATGGCTAATGAGGATTTCAATGAAAAATCCGAAGAAGTTGATCAATTGAAAAACATAAAAGACGATATCTTTAAGTGTTGCGTTTCGGAAATCCGGAAAAATTGGTCCATAGCTCGTTATGACGAATATGAACATGACAGGGTCGTGAAGTATTTGCAGTTGGCCAGCAGGATTAACCCCGATGATCCGGAAATACAAAGATTGATGAGCAAGAAAGATTCCTCATCTTCTGAAACTATGTTTGAATAAAATCAATTGTATTAATGATAGTGTTTTATAATAAATTTTGTATGAAAAAAATTATTGTACTATTTGTTGGAATATTGTGCTTAATGGGTGGGTCGCTTCAAGCCCAGAGTTGTTCAGACCGAATACAGTCGGCGAAGCGTATTTACGAGAAATATAAACAGTCGCATGACAAAAAAGCGCTGGATGAGGCATGCAATTTGTTGAGAAACGTAAAGAGCATGTCTGGTGTCTCCGAAAGTTGCGTACAGGAAGCTGACAGACTGCTGAAAGCCTGGAAGCCGTCAAGCGGTAGCAGCAATAAAGGCGACGGAACGATTAAATACGCAACGGAAGATCGTACAGGATTGGGTCTGAATGATGATGAGATAGAATTTTCCGGTTCAGGAGGAGAGGATGCCCATATCTGGGTTACCTGTTCCGAAGCATGGAAAGTGAGTAACAGTAACGATTGGTTTGAAGTGAAGACAGAAGGGGACAATCTGCGCGTCATTTGTACGGCGAATCCTGAAAAAGAACAGAGAGAAGGCCAGTTCTATGTTATCACTAAAAGTGGTACAAGCGCCATGATTGTTACAGTGCTCCAAGATGTGAAAGATCCTATGGCTGCTACATTGAATCTGTCGAAAGAAACGCTGAATGTGGGGGAGAATGCAAAGTGTTATCCAATTGCGGTGACCACTACGGAAGAATGGACGACAGAAGTGGTAGAGGGAGATAAATGGTGTACTGTGGAGAAGAAAGGCGCTGGTGAGTTGAACATTTGTGTGGAGGACAACCCAGGGAAAAACAGAACGGCTATGGTGAAAGTCAAGGTGGTTGACGGTATCGAGAAGTTGATTACGGTGGAGCAGGATAAACACGGATATCAAGGTATCACCCAGAGTTATTTAGAGACTCTCGGAGGTGACTGGAAAACAACCCGTTTCTTCTTTGATTTGTATGCTATGCAATCTTTTGGCTTCAGAATAGGTGGTTTGGCCAAAAGATGGAGATATGTGGAATTCAGTCTGTTGGATTTCGATGTGGAGCTCGCTTCTTTGAATTTTACCAACTGGCGTGTGCGTGTTGATTGGGAACCTATGGTTAGAGGATTTCTGCCCTTGTCTCGTCGTGACCGTTGCTGGTCTCTGTTTATGGGTGTTGGAGCCTCTGTCAATATCGTGAATATACCGCTGGTTTCACCGTCAGACATTACTTTTGTGAAAGAGAATGCTTTCGTGTTTGAATTGGGTGCGGAATATTATTGGAGCAAAAAAGAGAATGTCTCATCCCGAATTTTCTACAGGTTGGAGGCGGGACCTATGTGGGTGGATGGTCTTAAAGTGTCTACAGCAATAAATTCTATCGGTATCTCTTTCGATTTGTACGAGTGGCATCAAAAGTTTTCCAGAAAATAATAGTTGGAAAAGAGACGGAGCTTGTCTCGTCTTCTTCAAACTCCAAAATGGGGGTGCTGGACTTGCTGAAAAAGCTCCTCCCATACGTGCTGCCCTATAAATGGCTGCTGATCATCACCCTGATACTGACTTTCGTGGGGGCATTGATGGCGCAGGTCAATGCCATTGTGCTGGACAAAACCGTGGATGCCATCAACGAGTTGCTGCACCGACCTTTTTTCGCCTGGGGCGAGGCCGGAAAACTGTTGCTGATAGTCAGTGCGGTGCTCTTGGGCAAAGAGTTGTTGTCGGCACTCTTCACTTTCGGCCAGCGTTTCTTTGGCGAGAAAATCCGCATCAATGTGAGCCGCGACCTGTCGTTCAAGGTGATAGACCGGGTGCTGACCTTCAGAATGGCTTTCTTTTCCGCCGAAGGCAATGAGCCTGGCAAACTGCAGACCCGCATCGATCGCGGCGTGATGAGCCTGAGCAATACGGTGAAGAATTTCTTCATCGACATTCTGCCTTTGTTTACCAGTGCCATTTTGGCCTTGGTGCTGATGTTCGCCGCCAATGTGCATGTGGGCTTGGTGGCCTTAGTGATTGTGCCTATTTACTTCGTAATCACGTCAATACAAGCCAAGCATCTGAAGGGCTGGCGGCGCAATGTGTTTGGCACTCATCAGGAACTGAACAACGGCATCATGAACATTATCGAGAGCATGAACGTTATCAAGTCGTTCAACCGCGAGCCGTTAGAAAGCCAGAAGCAGGCCGATTTGCAGATCCGTTCCACTCAGCAGCAGATGGAAACCCGCAAAATCTCCTTTCTCTTTGAAGGGTTGAAAACCTTTATGGAACAGATTGGCACCGTTTTAATCATTATTTTGACCGCCTATCTTGTTTTGATTGATTACCCAGGCATGACCATCGGTAAAATCATGTATCATGTGATGCTGTTCAGCAATGTGAGTGCACCGATACGCCAGCTGCACCGTATATACGACGATTTGAACGACGCTTTGATATATGCCGAAGGCTTCTTCGGCATTCTGGAGGCCGACGGAGAGGTAGAAAAGAGTGGCACATACTGTCCTGCAACGGTGAAAGGCGAGTTCGACCTCCGCAATGTGGAGTTTACCTACAGCAATGGTACCCATGCCATTCGTGATTTGTCGATGAAGATTCAGCCGGGCGAGACCACGGCTTTGGTGGGTTTGAGTGGGGCAGGAAAGAGTACTATTGTTAATTTGTTAGACAAGTTTTACACCCCCGATAGCGGCAGCATAACCTTGGACGGAGTGCCCTTGGAGGAATGGGATACGCAGGTATTGCGTGACAATATTGGACTGGTGCTGCAGAAGAACCATATTTTCAGCGGCACGATTGAGGAGAATATCCGTTATGGCAAGCCTTCGGCTACGCATGAGGAGGTGGTGGAGGCAGCCAAAAAGGCCTATATTTACGACCAGATCATGGAGCGTCCTGACCAGTTCAACTCGCAGGCGTTGCAGATGAGCGGAGGTCAGCAGCAGCGTATCGCCATTGCCCGTATGTTCCTGAAAAATCCCCCGATTATCTTCCTGGATGAGCCCACCGCCAGCTTGGATGCCATTGCTACCGAGCAAATCAAGAACAGCATCGATGCCATCAAGCAGGGCAGAACAGTGATCGTTATTTCACATAACATTGGTCAAATCATTGATTCAGATCGACTTTATGTGCTGCAAACTGGTCATGTGGAGCAGTCTGGCACACCTACCGAAGTGTATCGCCAGGGTGGTCTCTATAAAGACATTTTCGACGCCAGCGCCCGCAGCATGAATGTCGATAAAATTGCCGATACGATAGGATAGACGCGTCTTGTTTTTACATTTATTTGTGAATTTGTTTATGTTCGTATGCTTTTTGTGAGAAAAGTTATCAACAGTCCATTGTCAATTAAATTACTTGGCTTAATTTTGCATGGTGATGTAATTTTTTCTTACGAAAATCAAGAGAAATTAAACATAAACGCTTATGAAAAAACTTTACTTATTACTGACTTTCTTTGTCTTATTCTGCATGAGCAGTATGGGGCAAGTGATTTTCTCAGAGAGTTTTGAAGACAATAATTTGTTCTATCAAAACTGGTGGCTTTACGATGCGGATGGTGACTCCTGGGCATGGCAGACATTAAGTGTTTACCCAGGTCCTGCGCCAGATGGCGATTATGCTGCCGCGTCATGGTCAATAAATCCCAGTGAGGGGACTGCGAAAAATCCTGACAACTGGATGATTTCGCAGCCTATCTCTTTGGGTGATTCCTCAGTCTTGTCATTCTGGGTGGCTTCCGATCAGGATCATCCGGGTGATCATTTTGCGGTGTATATCTGTGCAAATTGGGATTTCGATTATACTAATCCTCCGGCTAATTTTGAGGATTTGGTTCCGCAGACTGTGACGACAGGGAATTTCATTCACCTCACAGTCGGTATTCCGAGCGAATATGCCAATGAGGAGGTGCGTATCGCTTTCAGACATTACAATTCGAACTCGGATGCACTGTATTATCTGATGATTGACAATATCACGATTACCGCGGTGCAAGCAGAAGGTCCCTCTGCAAGCGAGCAATCTGTGACGGCATGCGAAATGTATGTCGTGGAGTCCTCAACCACTATGCTTCACGAGGATTTCGAAGGTGCGTTGCCTTCGGATTGGACTTTGGTGGATGCCGATGAAGATGGCGATAATTGGGCTGTCATGGCTGGTGGTTACGCTCATACAGGTTTGGGCTATATTTCCTCGGCTTCATGGGACGGTACAACTTATTATCCTCAAAACTGGTTGATTACCCCAGCTATTCCGGTTCCAGATACAGGTGTAACCACTTTTTCGTGGTGGGCGGGCGCTCAAGATCCAAGCTGGTATTCTGAACATTATGAGGTGTTGATTTCCACCGCGTCCAATGCGGTGGGGGATTTCAACTCCGAGGCCTTGTATTCTGAAACTTTGTCAAGTTCGGCTTGGACACAGCATTCGTTTAGTTTGATCGACTATGTGGGACAAACCGTTTATATTGCCTTTGTCCACAAAGACTGTGCCGGAGAGTACAGATTGAATATTGATGATATTGAGGTGACTCATGCTAATGCGTTGGTTTATACGGAAAGCGGGGACTATACCCTTACCTATACCAACCAACATGGTTACGACTCGGTGGTGACCTTGCATCTTACAATTGTGGATGTTCCTACAGTGGGCACTTATCCGGTACAGAATTTTACTTCTGTTTCCGCTGAAATAGGTGGGTATTTGGAAACGATGTGTGGCGATGAACAGCCTCAGTTGGGTGTGTGCTATAGCACTTCTCCCAACCCCACAATGAACGATACGTATGTAATGGCTCCTTTGCCACCAGGCAGTACGGTTCCGGCCACTTCGTTTACACTAAATATTGATGAGTTGACACCCAACACTACATACTATGTACGTGCCTTTGGGGTGACAAGTGAGGGTGCGATTTACGGACCGGAGGAGACTTTCACCACCTACGGCCTCATTAATGCGAATGTCACGGTGACGAATAATATAGAACCCTATACACCGATTGACAGTGCGTTGGTGAGAATATATTATGGTGAAAGAGTTGGAGAATACTATCAGTTATTGGATTTAATAACCGAGGGAGTAACTGATAGCGAAGGCCATTTTTCCTATAATAATATTGTAATGACTGCCGATCCGCAAATATTGTTTGTTCGTGCGTTTGCAGATGGCTATGATTATAGATCATACATTTATCCTACTGTTACCGCAGGCACTTTGAATAGTACTCTCCGTCTGCCTTTGGAACCTTGCTACGAAGTGCCTTATTGGGTATACTGGGAGGAACAGACTAACGGCAACTATAGGCTGAGTTGGTGGTCGGCAGGTTATGATCCTGATGAACCGGTTGATCCCCAATATCCCAATTTGTTGACATATAATGTATATGAAAACGGAACTTTGATAGCGGAAGGTTTGACCAATCAGTGGTATATGCTTCCCTCCTTCAATGCTAATTCATGCTATCAAGTGAGGAGTATCTGCACCAACGGTGCCCTTTCCGATACTTCGTTTTGTGCCACCATCAAGCCGGTGCCCCCAACAGTGGTAACTTATAATCCTACGGAGATTACCGGTTTCTCTGCCGTATTGAATGGTGAGATTACCTCTGATGGCAATGCCGAAATATACAGCCGTGGTTTTTACACCAATACCATTCCTACATTGGATAGTGGAAATGTGAGTTTTCATTATCTGGATGATATGAGCTATGTGTTATCGACGGAGGTGACGGGTCTGGAGCCTGAAACCACCTATTATGTATGGGCATACGCTTTCAATCAGGCGGGAGGCTCTTATGGCAATATGCTGAGCTTCACCACCACGAGAGCTTGTTATGCTCCTGTAAACCTTCATGCAGATGATGTGATGGCAAGCTCGGCCCTGCTGACATGGACCAATAGTAATGAAGATACTCCTGCCTATTATGAGCTTTCGTACAAGGCAAACGATGCTGACAGTTGGACTGTGGTGAGCAATATCACTACTAATGCTTATATGTTGAGCGGCTTGCAGCAACTGACCTCCTATACTGTGCGTGTACGTGCTTATTGCGATGCCAATGCACACTCATCATACACTACCACAACTTTCAATACGGGTTGTCTTAGTGGCGCTTCTTCGGTGACCATAGGAGAGGGTACAGGTAGCAGTAGTGGTGGCGTACTGCCTACAAATATATATTATAAGCATTCTTATACCCAGCAGATTTATCAGTCTAATGAAATCGGAGCGGCTCGAACAATCAGTAATATAGAGTTGCAATATTTCTATTCCACAGCTTATTCTCGTAATCTTGATATCTACCTGCTTCATACCAATAAGACAGCATTTGCTAGTACTAACGATTGGGTGTCTGTGACGGGAGTGCAACCTGTATTTTCCGGTTATGTCAATTTCACCAATGCCGCTGATGGCGGCTGGGTGAATATACCATTGACCACTCCTTTCGAATATAATGGCAGTGAAAATCTGGTATTGGTGGTTAATGACAAAACAGGATCGTATTTTAATAATGGAGAAAAGTTTTATACGCATTATACTTCTCAATACAGTAGCATGTATGCTTATAAAGATGGTAGTAGTGCTTATAGTCCGAGTAGTCCGGGCACAGCTTCAGGTAGAAGCTATTATCGCAACAATGTTAAATTACCTGGAGTATGTATTACCGAAGGTTGCGACTGCTCCAACGTGGCGGTGCTTAGCGTAAGCGATACTTCCGCCCAGTTGGCTATTGCGGCAGGAAACGATGTGCAGGCTGTGGAATTGGAATACAAGGCCGCTGCTGCCATCGACTATACGCCGATTACCGTTCAGGGAAATTCCTTTACCTTGACTGGCTTGACATCGAACACTGACTATGAGTTGCGTATCCGTTCCCTTTGTACCGAAGATACCACTGATTGGAAGACCGTGAATTTCAGTACGCTGGTAGCTTTCTTCGATCGCCTGTATGTGAAGACGGATGGCACAGGCAACGGTGGCAGCTGGGAACAGGCTACCAACAACCTTGCCGAAGCGCTGACGATGGCAGCACTTATTAAGAGTGGATATGGCATTACTCCCGAAATCTGGGTGGCCGAGGGTACATATTACAATAATGATCTGGGTTCTTCCAATGCCTTTACCCTCAATAGTGGTACCAAACTATACGGTGGCTTTGCAGGTACCGAAACCTCAATAGAGGAACGCGACATCCAGGCGCATCCCACTATCCTCGACGGACAAAACAACCACAGAGTGTTATACCAGAATTATGATTATTATACTGTTAATGATTTGGTGGTTGTTGACGGTTTCACCATCCGTAATGGTAATAGCGGTGACGCGGGTGCTGGTGCTTATTTGAATAGCAATTTCGAGGTGAGAAACTGCCGTTTCCTGAACAATACGGCCTCTTCAAGTGGTGGTGCGGTTTACGTAGCGGGATCCAATTGGAATTATAATAAATATGACTTCGTCGACTGCGAATTCACAGGCAACAGTACCCCTTATCAAGGTGGTGCTGTATGCGATTTTAACGACCATGCCTGCTACTTCAATTGTAAAATCAGCGGCAATCACGCAAATAATCAAGGTGGTGGTATTTATGGTGGTCAAAAAATGGTGAATTGTGAAATCAGCAACAATACAGCCGGATCATGTCCTGGCGTGTATGAATTAGCTGACTCGTTGGTAAACTGCGATATCGTGGGCAATGTGTCCACAGGTTACAACAATGCCGGTTTGATGTATTTCTATGGGGTGATGATCAACACGGTGGTATGGGGCAATACCACCAATAACCAAACTCTTAATATCGCTAACTACAACGGCATGGTTGCCTATAATTCAGCTGTAGGTGGTTTGGAGAATTATGAAGGTGTCATCAATCTGTCGGCCGACAATTATGGTACAGACGCGAACCATCCGTTCTTCGTTTCTCCCGAAAATGGCGACTATCGTCTGCGCAACGGTTCCGCATTGATTGACGTAGGTACCACTTACAACAATTTGCCAGACTACGATATGGCGGGCGAAAGCCGTGTGTATGGTGATGCGGTGGAAATCGGTTGTTATGAGTTCCATAATGAGGAATATTGTCTCGAACCTTTGCATCTGGAAGTTAGTTCGGTGTTGAGCAGCTCGGCGCTGCTCAGCTGGCGTGATGCTGGTAATCTGGATAATTTGCTCTATTACGAACTGTCGTATAAACTTGCTGACGCTGCCGAATGGACTGTGCAGACCGTGACTCCGCAGTTCACATACAAAATGCTGACAGGTTTGCTGTCAGATACCACGTATGTTGTACGTATGCGTTCATTCTGTACTTCTGACGCAGTTTCAGCATACACTCCTGAACTGGTATTCAATACGGTTGGATCAGTACCATGTCCATTTGAAGGAGGTGAGAGTGTGGTCTTCAGAGGTGAGAGCAATCTAACCAACTATGCGGCATATATTCCTTCATACTTTTATTATAATTATTCGTATAGCCAGCAGATTTACCAGGCTTCCGAAATCGGTGGCGAAGGCATGATCACCTCATTGTCTTTGCAATATTTCTATGATTATAGCCGAACCAGAACTATGAATATCTACCTGGGGCATACCTCCAAGTCTTCTTTCAGTAACTCAACAGATTGGGTGCCGATAGGAGATTTGCAGTTGGTGTATTCCGGTTCAATCACTTTCAACAATGGCGGTACGGATAATTGGTTTACTATAAACCTGCAGAACAATTTTGAATATAACGGTGAGGATAATCTGGTGCTGGTAATTGATGATAATACGGGTGGCAGTACCAATAGTTATAACAAATTTTACACCCATCAGGCTCCGGTAGATTATGCTACGATGTATGCCTATTCTTCTAGTGACTTGAATCCGAATAATAGTTTTAGTGCCTCCAGTAGGATTTCATATCGTAATAACCTGAAACTGAACGGTCATTGCGTGGGAGGTAATTGCGATCGCTCGAATCTGGTGGTCATGAATGTGACACCGAATTCGGCGAAACTGGTCTATGCGCCTGGTGCTTCCGCTACCGCCTTCGAATTGCAGTATGGTGTGGATGGAAGTAACAATTATGAGACCCTGCAGGCGCAAGATGGAGAATACAACTTGACAGGATTGCGCTACAATACGACTTACGAGGCGCGTATCCGCTCTCTTTGTGGGGAAGATTCCAGCTCCTGGAAAAGAGTTAAATTTACCACACCTTTGATTGACCTTGATCGTTTGTATGTGACCACCGATGGTACGGGCGATGCCAGTAGCTGGACCAATGCCTCCAACGATTTGGCCTGGGCATTGAACACCGCTGCCCGTATCAAAGAAGTCTTTGGCACGTCGGCTGAGGTATGGGTGGCCGAAGGTACTTATTATGGCATGAATGGAGAAAGTGCCTTTACTATGGTGGACGGTGTGAATGTGTATGGCGGTTTCGCTGGCACAGAGACGGAATTGTCACAACGTGACATCAACAATCATCCTACGGTACTGGATGGACAGAACAGCAGACGTGTGCTGTATCAGCCCGTATCTTTCGATGATCAAACGGTATGGGATGGCTTTACCATTCAGAACGGTAATGTCTCCAATTTCTCGGGTAATTCATACAATAACTATGGTGGTGGCGCGTTTATACGTAACAAAGGTGTTTTGCGTAATTGCCGTATCATTAATAATGCCGCTTATTGCGGTGGTGGTGTATATGGCAGTGCTTCTTCCTCCTATAATTCAGGTGCGGCTTTGGAGGCTTGTACGATATCACATAATACGTCCAGCAATTCAGGTGCGGGTGTGTATGCGTATTATACGCGTCTTAGTCGTTGTGAGGTGTCGTACAATACCTCTTCGTCAAATGGCGCTGGTGTCTATGTGCAATATGCATCTGTTGACAGAGATGTTATTTCCAATTGCTTGATAGCGAATAACACGTCCAACAGTAGTAGTGGCGCTGGTATTTATATGAGCTCCAAAACAAAGATTCAGAGCTCCACAATTGTGAATAATAAGAATAAAAACACCTATAGTGGCGCAGGTGTTTATGCTTATTATGACGCTCCGATTGAAAACTGCATTGTTTGGGGTAATCGGAACAACAATGGCGAGGCAAACCTGGCGAATTCATACGAATGTAAGTACAGTGCGATAGAAGGGGCCTACTCGGGGACCAATTTGATTTTGTTGGCTTCGGAACCGGATCCCAATACCCCTTACTATCCGAATTTTGTAAACCCATCGCAGACCGCAGGCAGTGAGGATGTCACCGCAAATGTGGATTGGCGTCTGGCCGATGGTTCTATCTGTGTGAACAGAGGTGACAATGAACTGATGGAGGCTGCCGACAGTTTGGATATGGAAGGCAATGTGCGTGTCCAGGTGGGAACTGTTGACTTGGGTTGTTACGAATCTCCGTACAATGCTATCACCTTGCCCGAATACAACGGTATTGTGTATGTTAAAGAAAATGGTACCGGCAATGGTACAAGCTGGGACAATGCCATGTCATCGCTTTCCAGCGCAATAGCAATCGCCAGTATGTATAATGCAGATGTATGGGTAGCCGCTGGTACCTATTATGGTGACAGCGTGTCAGCCAATGCGTTTATCCTTATGGATGGTGTGAATGTCTATGGTGGCTTTGTGGGTAATGAAGCCGCTAATTATGACTTGTCGTTGCGTGATTATGTCACTAACCAAACCATCCTCGATGGTCAGCACAACCAGCGACTGTTGTTCCAGAACAACGACTTCTCCACCCGTGCGGTTTGGGATGACTTTACTATGCGAAACGGTAATGCCAAGAGCAATAACAATGGTGGAAGAGGTGGTTGCGCCTATCTGAAGCATGGTGTCACATTGCGCAATTGCGTGATTACAGAGAATACAGCATCATCATACGGTGGCGGTGTGTACACTGCTTATGACGATTATTATAATAATGACACCATCTTCTTGATCAACTGCCAACTGAACTATAACACCTCCGGTTATGTGGCAGGTGGCGCTTATCTTAACAGAAGTGTAGCAATGCTCAATTGTGTTGTTGACCATAATACCAGCCATGGTTATGGTGGCGGTGTTTATATGTCTGAAAGTTATAATTTCATGGCTAACTGTTTGGTGGCCAACAACACTTCCTATGATGCTGATGGCGCAGGTGTTTATGTTAGTTCTTCAAATAATGTGATAAGAAATTCCACGATTGTCAATAATAAAATTGCCGCCGATGACCCGTCGAACGAAGTAGGCGGATCATCGAGTCGTGGGGCAGGTATATACGCCTACTACACCACAATCACCAATTGTATTGTTTGGGGCAATAAAAATTATAGCGAGGTAAACGGTATAGAGGGTTATAATTATACTGCTACCTATGTGGCATCCGACTATGCATGTACGGGCAATAATAATGTCAGTCTCTCAATAGACAATGAGAATGATGGAACGCTCTCTCCCCATTTTGTGAATCCTTCGAATACAGCAGGTGCCGCCGATGTTACCGATAATGCGGATTGGCATTTGCAGCAAGGCTCTCCCTGTGTCAACCGTGGTGTTAATAGCATTGCTGACGCATTCGACCTTGATGGGAATGCCCGTGTGCAGATGGATACCATCGATTTGGGCTGCTACGAGTCATCATACCTTGGTATTGAAATCCCGGTTTACAATGGCATTGTATATGTGAAAGAGAATGGTGCCGGCAATATGACCGGTGACAGCTGGGACAATGCTATGCCTTCTATTCAGACGGCTCTGGGTATTGCGGCCATGAACCATGCGGTCGTTTGGGTGGCCGCAGGTACTTATCATGGTGACGGAACTTCCACCAATGCTTTTATGATGAAAGAAGGAGTGGATGTTTATGGCGGCTTCGCCGGCAATGAAGACAGCGATTATGACTTGAACCTGCGTGATTTCGAGAACAATACTTCCATTTTGGATGGACAATATGCACAGCGTGTTTTGAGGCAGGGCGACTTCTCTTCATCCATCTACACCACTTGGGATGGTTTCACCCTCCAGAACGGCCGGGTGGAAGGACATGGCGCCGGTGCGTACATCGTTTCATACGGTATATTGAGCAATTGTGTTATAAGAAACAATGCGATTACATCTCATTATAGTAATTCTTATTATGGCGCTGGCGTATATGCCCGTGCTACAGGTTCTTCTTCTAAGGCGATAATCAGGAATTGTATCATCGAAAACAACTATATTGAATACGCACAGTTTGGATACGGTGGAGGTTTATATACAAGATACACTGACGTTATTCGTACGGAAATCAGCCATAACTCAGCAACGTATAGTGGAGGCGGAGTATATTGTGATTATTATTCGAACTTCTCCAACTGCTTGATTTATGGCAATACAAGTAACTATTCCGGTGGCGGTGTATATGTCTATAGCAGTGGCAACAAATTTGTCAATTGTGATGTGGTGAGCAATATGGCCGGCAATAACTCAAACGGTGGCGGTTTCTATTTTAATAGTACCAGTTCTAACAGGTTGATTAATAGTATTATCTGGGGCAATAAGTCGGGTTATGCGGTGAATAACATGTACAACACTCCGGCTACATTCACTTATTGCGCTGTGGAAGAGGGAACTTCGAGCGAAAACGGAAACATCATACTGGCCTCAGCCAACGATGGCACAGATATCAACCAGTATTATGTGCGTTTTATCGATCCCCAGAATGGTAATTTCCATTTGCATCCGTCTTCTAACTGTATTGATAATGGTTCCAATGATGTGTTGGCGGTGACAGATACGCTTGATTTTTATGGCAACCAGCGTATATTCGGTACAAGTGTGGATATAGGTTGCTCCGAAGGACAGGAGGAAGGCATTTGCCTCTCGCCAATTAATCTGACGGCAAGCAACATCACTACAAGTTCCGCACAACTGACTTGGGAACCAAGAGGAAGCGAAACACAATGGGCGGTGGTGTATGGCGAAGTAAATGGCAATCAAAACTCCATTACCGTGAACCAGCCGAACTGCTCGTTGACGGGACTTGTCTTTAACCGCAGCTATACGGCTAAGGTGCGTGCCCTTTGTGACGAGGTGTCGATGAGCGTCTTCTCCATCCAAGTGAATTTCCAAACCGACTGTAACCCTGCCGAACTGCAGCCCCTCGGTGAGTGGTCCAGTTTTTATCCCATTGATAGTACCATTGTTGATTACAATGGGGTGACCTTCTCCTGGAGCAATGTCACCAATGCCACTTCATACGATTTCTATCTGTGGAGATCTACTTCAAACGAACCGTCGGTTCCGACTTATTCAGGTCTTACACAGCCGGTGGTGACCAATTGTTCTTTGCCTGCTTATACTGCGGGTGCCACTTATTATTGGAAAGTGGTGGCTTGGAACGAGTGTATCAGTGATACCAGCGACGTGATGATGCTGAGGGTTAACCCCAAACCCGACCTGCATGTGTCAGCGGTGAATGTGGGCGCTGCCAAGGTGGGACAGTCACTTACCGTTGAATGGACCGTGACGAATGATGGCGAGGGCAGAACCCCGAATGGTGCAACATGGACAGATTACATCTGGTTGGCCCAGGATGCCGATGTGCGTTGGTATGATGAACATGACAGACTTCTGGCGACTGTTGAAAGTATGCAACAGCTGCAGGCAGGCGAAAGTTATACCAACCAGACTACAGTGACTATCCCCAACGATATAGATCCGGGTTCTTACTATCTGTTTGTATTTGCCGACCAACCCGATGCCTATAACATTAATTTCGGACCTACCGGTGGTGTAGCTCCTAATCCATACACACCGAGTGTGACGGGAGATCCCTATCCTTATTTGTCAGGTCATGTCCATTTTGAAGGTAATGTGAACGAAGTAGAAAAACATGACAACTTCTTCTATGTGGTGCTGAATATCTTGCCACCGCCATCACCCGATTTGGTGGTGAGCTCTGTAACCCATGGCGGTAACGCTATTTCTGGCAATACCACTAATATCACCTGGACCGTTGAAAATGTGGGTGAAGCCGCGGCAATGGGTTCATGGGTTGATGCGGTTTACCTCTCTACGGATACCGTGCTTGATATGAATAATGATTATCTGCTGGGAAGATATTCACACACCGATGGTCTGGCTCTCCATGGCAGTTACCAGCGGACCGAAGCGGTGACGATTCCCATCGATCATTATGGTGACTACTATATTATTGTGATGACGGATATTACCAGCACCATCTACGAAGGCTTGCAGGAAAATAACAACAAGGGCATTTCACAATCATTGGAAGTGACACTGACCTGGATGACCGACCTCGTGGTTACAGAGGTTACCCTGCCTTCGAATGTGGTGAATGCCAACGAGCGTTATCTATGCAGCTATACGGTAAGCAATGAAGGCGCAAGCCCGACCTATACCTCACATTGGTATGATGTTATTTACTTTGGCGAGAATCCTGTTTTTGATATTAATAACGTGACTTTGTTAGGGTCAATACATCATAACGGTGTCTTGGATGCAGGAGAATCCTACACGAATAATGTGAACATTGTTATCCCCGCTAATGCCTCTGGGCAGATGTATCTGTTCGTGGTGACGGATAAAGACAATACCGTGTTCGAATACAATGCTGAAGACAATAATACATATAATTATATGCCGGCATTGGAAGTGCTGAATCCCGACCTGCAGGTGTCCTCAGTTATTGTGCCGGATATGGTGGATCCCAATAATCTGCTCAGTGTCCAGTGGTCGGTACGTAACAATGGCCCTGGCAGCGTGGCGAATGGCGCGTTTCGTGACAATATCTACATTAATGGTGATTGCGTTTATTCAGCCAATGTTAGCTTGTTGAACATCGCGGTGGGCGATTCCATAGTCCGTACAGCAGTGGTTCGTATCCCATGTATCTATGGGAACAATGTGGAACTGACCGTCGGAACCGATGTGGAAAACAGAGTTTTGGAGGTTTCTGAAACCAATAATGAAAAGACACTGAATCTTGTTATCGGTACTCCTGACCTGGTAGTGAGTGATGTGACTCCTGTCTCTGAGGATCCCAACAATATTAGCCTGTGGAGCGGTACTGCTGCTGTGTTGTCATACAATGTGGCTAACAATGGCAATATGCCTGCTGAATTCTCAACTGTGAAAGATAGAATTTATCTGAGTACTTCTGCCAACAGCTATCAGGCTTCTGACTTGATTTACACCAATACCCATGCGCTGAATATGGACAATGGCGGTGATAATGAGACCTTCACTTGTACGGTTACGATTCCCAATGGTATCAGCGGTACTTACTATTATCATGTGGTGGTGAATGCCGATACCGCTATTTGCGAAGGCAACAATCTCGATAACAACGCATCGCTTGGCGTTCCTGTTGAGATTCAGCTCAGTCCATCTCCCGATTTGGTGGTTGCTTCAGTGATTGCTCCGACACCTGTAAATCTCGGTGCTCCCTTTGTGGTGACCTATACCATCCAGAATACAGGTGTTGCCGCTGTCAATAACGTGAGAGTGGCAGAGAAAATATATTATTCAATGTCTCCCACCGCATACGATCCTCAAAATCTGCTTGCCACCACATACGATTACCTCAATTTGGAGGTTAACGGGTCGGTGGCCAACTCGGCTACGGTAACCTTGCCGGTCAATGTTATTTCCGGTTATTATTATATCCATGTGGTAACCGATGCTGAGGATCAGATATACGAGCACAATGGTGAGAATAACAACGTTGGACACAGCAACGGTGTACAGGCCAACACTTATCAGTTGGATTTGGCCTTGACTCAAATCGACGGACCTACAGAAGTGCAGTGGGGACAGACCGTTACCTACACTTTGCATGTCCATAACAATTCGTCACTGCCTACCTTGGCTTCCTCATGGAAAGATGTTATTTACATGTCTTCTGACGATGTGTTAAGCACTGTCGACCAGCAGATGGCCGAGGCTATGCATACAACGGTACTTGAGGCTGGCGCGGATTACACGGTGAATATGAGTGTGACCATTCCTTACGGAGCGCCTGCCACTGCCTATCTGATTGCCATTGCCGACTATAATAGCAATAATGTGGACATTAACATCAATAATAATGTTGTATTGAAAGCCTTGAATATCAGCAGTGTGCCGACTCCCGACTTGACTGTCAGCGAAGTGGATGTGCTGGACGAATTCATCGCTGGCCAGCCGACACGTGTCGCTTACAAGGTGACTAATGTGGGTGAGTTAAATATTGTGGATCAGACTTGGAATGACAAAGTGTTCATTTCCTATAACAGTTCCTACGAAAGTGCTGATGAACAGTTGCAGACCAGAAACCGCCAGAATATTTCGTTGGCGATAAATGAGTTCTACAGAGACACCTTGACGGTTACGGTACCTATGCGTTATTACGGCGATCTCTATCTGCTGATGATGGCTAATGCCAATAACGATCCGTATGAAAGTGTTCGAGACAACAATATGATGGCTACGCCAGTGGCTGTGACCTTGCCGTTGCCTGGCGACTTGGTGGTGAAAGATGTAGCTTGCCAGAACACGATTGTTTCAGGCAATGTTCTCCATGCCGTTTGGACACTCCAGAATATCGGCGATAATCCCATCATAGGTAATGGCTTGCGCTCGTTGGTCTATATCTCCGCTGATACTGCTTTCGACGCAAACGACCGCTTGCTGGGTAACGTTACTTCCAACAATATCAATTTGGATATTGATGCTTCCATGCAGCAGCATCTGGATGCACGTGTCAGCGGCTTGTCAGCAGGTGACTATTACCTGATTGTCAAGACGGATGTCACCAATGCCTTCAACGAGGTGGATGACAACAATAATACGGGCCATTTGACCGATCCGTTCACGGTTACTATCCGTCCGCTGCCGTTCAACGAAGATGTATACGATACACTGATCAATGATGAGGTTTCGGATTATGTGCTCAACGTGGGTGACAACCGTAGTCAGACGGTCCGTATCCATGTCAACTCCGAAGATGCGGAGCTGGGTGCGGTGAATATGATTTATGCTACCCATAACGCCATGGGCGACAACCTTAATTACAGCTATTCCACTATCGGCCAATACACGGCTAATTCAGAATTGTATATTCCTTCCACCATGTCGGGCTACTATGGCGTGAATATCTATGGTTCCACGCCGATCAACAACCCGCAGAATGTGGTGGTCCGCGCTGACATCCTGCCATTCGAGTTGAGAGAAGTCAACGACAACCATGGTGGTAATACTGGTGTGGTAACCGTGGAACTTATTGGTTCGCGCTTCCGTCCCGACATGACCGTGTGCTTGCGGAATGGCAATGAGGTGATATGTGCCGACACATTGATATATGTGAATTATTATCAGGTGTTCGCTCAATTTGATTTGACAGGTCGTACTCCTGGCGTTTATGACATGAGTGCGGTGAACTTCTGCGAGGGTGAGGCGATATTGACTAATGCCTTCACCATCGAGGATGGTCAGCCTTCATCGTTGTCATTTAATCTGCTCTTCCCCAGTGCACCGCGTCCTAATCGTAATGTGGTGATGATGCTGGAGTTTGGTAATACAGGCAATGTTGACTTGCATGACCAGGTGTTGGAGATCACTAGCCTCGGTGGCGCTCCTATCGCATTGACTCCGGATGGTATCAACAACCAACAGACTGTGCTTAGAGTTCCTCTATCCATTGATGGAGAACCCGCTGGCTTGCTCCGCCCGGGCAGCTACGGAACCATCAATATTTACGGATTTTCGTCGGGTGCCTTGATTTTCACCATTAAACCAGTTGAAGAATAAAAAAATAAAGAGATATGAAAACGATAAAATTAGTAATTACATCAGCTTTTATGCTCTTGCTGTGCCTGACGGCGAAAGCCCAATGGGCAGGTGAAGACAAGGAAATCCTAAGAGAACTCGACAACTCCCAGACGGTGTCCATCGGTGTAAACGACGGTTCTTCTGACAAGTGCTATGAATGGACAGGACCCCATATCGTAAGCAGCGATAGACATCAGCCTGTTATTCTTGTGAGCCCCCAAGCTGAAGAGGAAACTTATACTTGTACGCGAACTTCTTCCTGCGGCGTGGAACAGGACCAGGTGAAAGTGAAAGTGATTGACACTATCTCGATTGTGAGCGTTACCCCGATAAAGAATTGCTATAACGATGGGGATGATGTTCATTTGTCGGATTTTGAAATCGTAACCTATCCCGCCGGTCATCAGTCTCTTGTGGTGCTGAGTCCTACCCATGTCAATAATAATTGGGAATGGGGCGCCAACGTTGATGAGACCCAAGAGATAACTTTTACGCTGGAGTATAATAATCATACTTCCACTAAAAAAGCTACGGTAAATGTCTATAATGACAATTTGGCTGTTTCTGTAGGACAGAGTTATAATTTCAAGGCTTTTGTGAAAAATCTGAAGGCGATTGAGAATATCGTGAGAAAAGCCAAAGGTTTGTCAGATAAGCTGAATAGTATCGCACAAGTGGCTCCGGGTATGGATCCGCCATGTGAACCTGGCTTTAACATATTTTTGGATATCCCTGAAGATCAGGAACAGGACATTCACTCCTGCTGCAATGGAGAGGAAGTTGACGGCTTCAAGGTTGTGGGCAATGCCGTGTCAGCGGAATTGGCTCTCGATTGTTTCATCCCCACTCAATTGAGTCTCCCATGGTTAGGAGGCGTAAGAATACATGTGGGCGGTTCCCTCGGCGCATCCGTTGGACCGTTCGAATTCAAGTATCTGGGCAATGATTGCAACACCACATCGGTGCCGGCATCCGTCTATGCTACTTTATCGGGCGGTGTGCAAATCCTGATTGTAAGTGATGATGTGCTGAATGCCCAGCTTGACCTTGTGGGTAAAGCGCAGACGGGCTTTAATTGGGTCATTGGACAGAAATTTGAAATGCATCCTTTGGATCTCACGCTGACCGTTGTGGGGCAGGTGATATTTATGAATTTTTATTACAAGAAGGTTAACTATCCCTTGTTTTCCTATCAATTGTTTAACGAATAAAAGAGTTTGAATATGAAAAAGATACAGATTATTTTAGTTTTGACCGCTTTGGTTATGGTCTCTTGGCATGTTCAGGCTCAAACATGCCGCTTCCCGGCATATCAGACATCCGCTTATACGATAACGATGGATATGCAGATTGACAATACAACTTTCTATACACCAGATGATGAACATAGGGTGTGTGACAAGGTTTTCTCGTACGATTTGGTAGGATTGGCCCCTTCGGAGGATGACAGTCGTTTCATCGCTTTGACGGGTGGAAGTGAAAACCCCGCAGAGACGCAGAATCCGTCAGCCGCCCTGTGTCGTTTGCTGCAAGCTTATCACAGTCATTCTTTTGATGATATTTTGGCACAGTATCGTCCTGCTGACCGTCCTCTGATTTCAGCGCTCTTTACCAACGATACTCTCACACAGAGATTGTTGAATGCGGCGGCCCGTTTTCAGAAAATGAAATTGTTATTCACTTGCGATATAGATGGATATGTTGTCTCAATGGTGAGATGCTATGATAGCGACACTGTTTTCGCCACTATACCTTTTGGTATGCAGAGTGTTGATAATCAGTGGTATATGGCTATGATGGAGGATAGCTCCTCATTGATTGGCAATGCGTTGGTATTCCTGAGCAAGAAAAGTGTGAATGATTTCATTTCTGGAAATGACATTGACGGTGACGGTATTCCCAATTTACAGGACAATTGCCCATGTAATTCTAATCCCGACCAATTGGACACCGATGGGGATGGGGTAGGTGATGCCTGTGACAACTGTCTTAACACCCCGAATCCGGGTCAGGAAGATTTTGACCATGATGGAGTAGGGGATGTGTGTGACAATTGCCCATATAAAGCCAATCCCGAACAGCTGGACAGCGATCACGACGGTATAGGTGACAGTTGCGACAATTGCAGGTTCTATCCGAACCCGCGCCAGTATGATTTCGACGGTGATGGTATCGGCGACGAATGTGATGATGATATTGATGGCGATGATGTTGCCAATGAAAATGACAATGATATGGATGGTGACGGAATTCCTAACGATGCCGACAACTGTCCGATACATTTCAACCCAGGACAGTACGACAGCGACAATGACGGAATTGGCGACGCATGCGACAACTGTCCGCTGATTAATAATCCTAACCAGGAAGATGCTGATAATGATGGTGTGGGTGATGTATGTGACATCGATCGCGACGGTGACGGAGTGGCCGATGATACCGATAATTGCCCCGACACTTACAACCCCGACCAAGCGGATACGGATTGCGATGGTATTGGCGATGTTTGCGATCCTGACCGCGATGGTGACTCTATTCCGAATGAGAGCGATAACTGTCCCGATTATTTCAACCCCGACCAACAGGATGTCAATGGCAATGGCATTGGCGATGTTTGTGAATAAAAAAGAAAGGAAAACGATATGAAAAAGATAAATAGAATTTTCTTTCAGATATTGGCACTGGCACTGATGATGTCGAGTGCGATTGGCAACGCTTTTGCCCAAGGAGGCTTTTGTATCAATGCCTATATGCTTCAGGAAGAGTCCTGCTCTCCAGGCGAGGATGGTATGGCCACGGTGTTTATCCCTTCCGCTTTGAGCGGCCATTGTACTATTGAATGGCAATTGGGAAATGGCCAAACTTCTTCCTTGGAAACAGTTAGCGGCCTGAAAAAAGGAACTTATCATGTGTCGGTGAAATCAAACACTTGCCCCAATGTAGTGTTCTTTACCGGTATGGTAAAGGTTACGAAAAGTAGTGATTGTGATCTGGATGTGAATATCTCAGGTCCAGGCTCGGTGACAGGCGATTGCAATGGTATGCCGTCAATCACGTTTACAGCTACCGTTTCGGGGGGAACTCCTCCATATCATTTTAATGGTTGGCATCAGGTGGGAAATAGCTCAGCTACCATGACGATGACTCCCGTAGAGGGCCAATTCACGGTGAACTGTTCGGTGCAAGATGCCAATGGTGTCACTGGCTCTGATGAGTTGGTCGGCTTTGCCAAAAAAATGGAGTGCGCACAGGACCCCAACGAAATCAAAGGCCCCGCAGGCTATTCGGAGGAACATCATTTTGTAAATAATTCAGATAAAATGAATTATACCATTGAGTTTGAAAATGATCCTGACTTTGCTATGGCTCCGGCATCACGAGTGAAAATCACCTACGACGTGCCCGATAAGCAGAAATTGGCCTCCTTCCGTTTGGCTGACTTTGGCTTTGGCGATTTCGTCTTCACGGTGCCTTCCAATGTGTCTTCCTACAGCCAGCGTCTGGATGTTTCCGACTCCTTGGGTGTATGGGTGGACGTGAACGCGGGTATCGATGTTGCCCATAACCAGCTGTTCTGGATTTTCCAGAGTATTGATCCTGCTACGGGTGCTGAACCTGCCAGTTCACAGATGGGCTTCCTGCCGATTAATGACTCTTTGGAGCATGGCCAGGGATATGTCAGCTTCTATATCGCTCCCAATGCTAACGTGCAAACAGGCGATACCGTTGCTGCTGAGGCGTTGATTGTTTTCGACGATAATGCGCCTATCGGTACAAATGTATGGACTAACACTTTTGATGCAGTGGCTCCGTCATCCACACTCCATGCCGAAATGAATACCACCGACTCGCTCTATTGCACCTTCTCTTTCGATGTGCAGGATGATGCCAATGGTTCTGGGGCGCGAAGCGTAGAGGTGTATATGTCCGCAAACAATGCTGATTATATCTCTATCGGCAGCACTGAACCTGATAGCACCTTGTCGTTTGTGTTGGAAAGTGGTGTTTATTATCAGTTTATGTCTATCGCCACAGATAATGTGGGCAACAAGGAGCCTTTCAAGGCCCAGCCTGATACCGCTATCAATTATAATACCGCTCCTATCGATTTGGTGTTGAATGGCAGTTCTTTCTATGAGTATGATCCAATCAATTCTATGATAGGTACCTTATATACTTTGGATAATGATGTGAATCTTCCCTTCGTATATGAATTGGTAGCCGGAGTTGGTGATGATGACAATAATCTGTTTACGATTGAAGGAAATGTTTTGAAAACCAACGCTACTTTCGTATGCAGTCACCAAACCGAATATTCGGTGCGTATCAGAACTACCGATATCGGAGGCTTGTCATTTGAGAAGAGCTTTGACTTGAATGAGATTATGCAGCATGTTACGCCGATTACCCGTTTGAATGTGACCCTCTGTGAAGGTAGCAGCCTTGATTTTTATGGAGTTGAACTTACTGAAGAAGGTACTTATACTGATACATTGACCACGGCTGCCGGCTGCGACAGCATCATTGTTTGGTATGTGACGATGAGTCCGGTATATGCACAGACTGAAAGTGCCATTATCTGCGCCAGCGAGTTGCCTTACACATGGCGCGATACTATTTTCGAGCCGGGAACCGTCAGTGATGAGTATGTGTTCTACAGAAGTACGGCCAAAGGTTGCGACAGTGTTGTGACCCTGAACTTGACAGTGAACCCTGTGTATGAGGTGGATGATCAGAAGGCCATCTGCGCCAGCGAACTGCCTTATACATGGAATGGTGTACAATTCACTGAAGCTGGCACACAAACTGCCACGTTGCAAACCGTCAATGGATGCGACTCTCTCGTTACCATGACTCTGACTGTTAATCCGATCTACACCGAAACAGACTCCCGCACCATCTGTCCCAGCGAGCTGCCTTACACTTGGAATGGCGTAGAGTTCACCCAGGCTGGCACTCAAACCGTCACACTGCCGACAGTGAACAACTGCGACTCTGTCGTCACCATGACCCTGACAACCTTCCCGACCTATGAGGTGAGCGATGCTCAGACCATCTGTCCCAGCGAGCTGCCTTACACTTGGAATGGCGTTGTGTTCACCCAGGCAGGTACACAAACCGTCACACTGCCGACAGTGAATAACTGCGACTCTGTCGTCACCATGACCTTGACAACCTTCCCGACCTATGAGGTGAGCGATGTCCAGACCATCTGTCCCAGCGAGCTGCCTTATACTTGGAATGGTGTACAGTTCACCGAAGCTGGTACCCAGACCGCCACATTGGAAACGGTGAATGGTTGTGACTCCGTTGTTACCATGACCTTGACGACCTTCCCAACTTATGAGGTGAGCGATGCCCAGACCATCTGTCCTAGCGAGCTGCCCTATACTTGGAATGGCGTTACTTTTGCAGAAGCAGGCACGCAAACCACGACATTGGAAACGGTGAATGGTTGCGACTCTGTGGTGACCATGACCTTGACGACCTTCCCGACCTATGACGTCACCGATACAAAGGCCATTTGCGAAAGCGCTCTGCCTTATATTTGGAATGGTGTACAGTTCACTGAAGCTGGTACCCAGACCGCGACACTGGAAACTGTGAACGGTTGCGACTCTGTCGTTACCATGACTCTGACGGTTAATCCGATATATTCTGAAACCGATAGCAGAACCATTTGCGCCAGCGAGCTGCCGTACACCTGGAATGGAGTTACTTTCACCCAGGCTGATATTCAGACCGCGACACTGGAAACAGTGAATGGTTGTGACTCCGTCGTGACGATGACATTGAATGTGAATCCGATTTATTCAGTGGACGATAGCAGAACTATTTGCGCCAGCGAGCTGCCCTACACTTGGAACAGTGTACAGTTCACAGAAGCCGGCACCCAAACCGCCACTCTGGAAACGGTCAATGGCTGCGATTCTGTTGTGACGATGACATTGAATGTTAATCCGATTTATTCAGTGACCGATAGCAAAACCATTTGCGTCAGCCAGCTGCCTTACACTTGGAACAACGTTGTTTTCACAGAAGCCGGCACCCAAACTACCACCCTGCAGACCGTTAATGATTGCGACTCTGTGGTGACCATGACCTTGACGGTAACTAATGCTTTTGATGTTGCCGATAGTAAGACTATCTGCGCCAGCGAGCTGCCTTACACATGGAATGGCGTGGTGTTCACCCAGGCTGGTACACAGATTGCTACATTGGAGACTGTGAATGGTTGTGACTCCGTTGTTACCATGACCTTGACAACCTTCCCAACTTATGAGGTGAGCGATGCACAGACTATTTGTCCCAGCGAATTGCCATACACATGGAATGGCGTGGTGTTCACCCAGGTTGGTACACAAGCTGTCACATTGCCGACAGTGGATGGCTGTGACTCCGTTGTTACCATGACCTTGACAACTTTCCCGACCTATGAGGTGAGCGATGCCCAGACTATTTGTCCCAGCGAGTTGCCTTACACTTGGAATGACGTGGTGTTCACCCAGGCCGGCACACAAACTGTCACATTGCCGACAGTGAACAACTGCGACTCCGTTGTTACCATGACTTTGGCAACCTTCCCGACCTATGAGGTGAGCGATGCCCAGACTATTTGTCCCAGCGAGTTGCCCTACACATGGAATGGCGTGGTGTTCACCCAGGCTGGTACACAAACTGTCACACTGCCGACAGTGAACAACTGCGACTCCGTTGTTACCATGACCTTGACAACCTTCCCGACCTATGAGGTGAGCGATGCTCAGACTATTTGTCCCGGCGAGCTGCCTTACACTTGGAATGGTGTGGTGTTCACCCAGGCTGGTACGCAAACAGTAACATTGCCGACAGTGAACAACTGCGACTCCGTCGTCACCATGACCTTGACAACCTTCCCGACCTATGAGGTGAGCGATGCTCAGACCATTTGTCCCGGCGAGCTGCCTTATACATGGAATGGTGTGGTGTTCACCCAGGCTGGTACGCAAACAGTAACATTGCCGACAGTGAATAACTGCGACTCCGTTGTTACCATGGCCTTGACGACCTTCCCGACCTATGAGGTAAGCGATGCACAGACCATCTGTGCTAGTGAACTGCCGTACACATGGAATGGCGTGGTGTTTGCCCAGGCTGGCACACAGACCGTTACTTTACCGACAGTAGATGGTTGCGACTCAGTAGTCACGATGACTCTGATCGTTAATCCGATTTACTCCGAAACTGAGACACGCACTATCTGCGCCAGCGAGTTGCCATACATTTGGAATGGTGTCACCTTCATCGAGGCCGGTACCCAGACTGCAACCTTGCCGACCATCAATGGCTGCGACTCCGTAGTCACGATGACTCTGATCGTTAATCCGATCTATTCCGAATCAGAATCCCGCACCATCTGCGCTAGCGAGTTGCCATACACCTGGAATGGCGTAGAGTTTACCCAGGCCGGTACTCAGACTACTACTCTGCCCACCATTGCTGGTTGCGACTCAGTAGTCACAATGACGCTGATTGTTAATCCAGTTTATGCAGAATCTGAATCCAGAACCATTTGTGCAAGCGAGCTGCCCCACATCTGGAATGGCGTAGAGTTCACCCAAGCCGGTACCCAAACCGCCACTTTGCCGACAGTGGAAGGCTGCGATTCAGTAGTAACAATGACGCTGATTGTAAATCCGATCTACTCCGAAACCGAGACACGTACCATCTGCGCTAGCGAGTTGCCATACACCTGGAATGGCGTAGAGTTCACCCAGGCTGGTACCCAGACTGCCACTCTGCCTACCGTTGCTGGTTGCGACTCAGTAGTCACAATGACGCTGATTGTAAATCCGGTTTATGCAGAATCTGAATCCAGAACCATTTGTGCAAGCGAGCTGCCATACACTTGGAATGGCGTAGAGTTCACCCAGGCGGGCACCCAGACCGCTATTCTGCCCACTGTTGCTGGTTGCGACTCAGTAGTCACAATGACGCTGATTGTAAATCCGGTTTATGCAGAATCTGAATCCAGAATCATTTGTGCAAGCGAGCTGCCATACACTTGGAATGGCGTAGAGTTTACCCAGGCGGGCACTCAGACCGTTACTCTGCCGACAGTGGATGGTTGCGATTCAGTAATAGCGATGACGTTGATTGTTAATCCGATTTATTCAGAATCTGAATCCAGAACCATCTGCGCTGGCGAGCTGCCTTACACCTGGAATGGCGTCGAGTTCACCCAGGCCGGCACCCAGACTGTTACCTTATCTACGGTGAATGGTTGCGACTCTGTCGTTACCATGACTTTGACGGTGAACCAACCCACTACGGGTATCGATGAGCAAGAGGCTTGCGATGCATTCGCTTGGATTGACGGTACAGTCTATACCGAAAGCACCAATACCCCAACCTTCACGCTGACCAATGCGGCAGGTTGCGATTCTGTGGTGACTTTGCATCTGACCATTCATGAGTCTGTGACCATTGACGCTTACCTGACCATTCAAGAGAGCGATCTGCCATACACCTATGGAGACACTACTTTTGAGCCTGGAACAGTCCAGAGTGGAGATTACAGCTTCTACTTTACTACTGAATATGGCTGTGACTCAATCATAGTATTGCACCTTACCGTTGAGACCGGTATTGACAATTATGCTATGACCGCTTCAATGTACGTGTACCCGAACCCGACTTCGGATAAGGTCAATGTTCAGCTGACAGTTAACGATGAGTCGTTGAATGATGGCGAAATCCATCTGTATGACATGTACGGCAAATGGCTCAGAACCGTTAAGGTGACGGGCAAAGTCACTGAGATCGACCTGTCATCCTTCGCAGCGGGTGTGTACTTCGTGAAGGCTGTTGAAGGCCAGCAGCTGATAGGAGTTCGCAAGATTGTGAAAGAGTAGGGACGCACTGCGTGCGTCCGCATACTCGGACGCACCATTTGTATTCAATAAACACAAAAAGAGGATGACCGTAAGGTCACCCTCTTTTTTTGCTTACCGCTTACGACTCGCCGCTTATTCAACTTCGCTTTCGCCGCTGCCTTTGGTGAAGGTTTGGGTGGTGACGGAGCTGGAAGTTCCGTTCTTCACTGCGATGGCTTTCACTGTAGTGGTGTCGCTCAGGGTGAAGGCTTCGCTGTAGAGCGTGCTTTCAGCGGTGGGCGTGCTGCCGTCGGTGGTGTAGCGGATATCAGCTCCAGCGGGGCCACTGATACTTACCTAGGTGGTCTATTCAAACGGAGTGGTTCCGTTGATGGTGGGGGCTTCTACCGTCTCGGTCTCCGAGCCTGTAGAGGAGCCGTTGTTGGGACCATTTTTGGGGAAGCTTACAATTTCATCATCATTTTCCCGTTTTACTGAATGTTTGAACTTGAACATGGCAAGGTTCAGCTCGAAGGAGGTTTCGCTGCTTTGTTTTGGGAGGATGTCGCTCATGATTTCCTCTATCAGTTGACCGCCACGGTGTAAGAGAACTTGCTGCTCTGTGCTTTTGTCCTCATATTGTGGGACTTCCACAATGACTCGTGAAAGTTCCTTTAATTTGGCGTAAGCTTCTACAATGGCGATGGTGGTTTCTACTGCTTTCGGGCTTTTTAAGATTGTAGCCAGCATATAGAGTCCTTTTTCGGTGAAGGCTTTAGGAGGATATTTAGAGTGTTGACCTCTACCAGCATCCTTTAAGGTCAAATTTTTTGACCTTAAATCGTTAATTTCTTGATTATCAAGCTGAAAAATGTATCCATTTGGAAATTTATTGGGGTTGTTACTCACAGCTTGATTGATTTCTTTGGTTTTTACGCCATACAGTTCAGCCACGTCTGAATCCAGTATTACCTGCTGATTCCGCAGGGTGATGATTTTTGCCATGATGCGGTGTCAGGGAGACAATTGCGTCCTCGCAGTTGCATGAATTGTAGAGACGCAATTAATCACGTCTCTACAGGGGAAAACCAACTTGGCTTTACGAGAATACAAAAAAAAACCGCCCTGGAGTGGAAACTAAATCAAAAAAATTAATTTTTTTGAGGGATGGATGTTATTTTATGTTATTTTTTGCTAATTTTGCAAGATGAAAATTAAAAATATGAAAAAAATCACCGTTTCGCTGATAATGGCGATGTTTTTTGTTAATGTTTTTGCCCAGCAGTATGTGGATTTAGGACTTGAAAGCGGTACCCTTTGGAAAGACCAAAACGAAAAAGGTTTCTATACCTATCAGGAAGCAGAAAGAAATTTCGGAAACAGCATGCCAACTGCACCGCAGTTGAATGAATTGGTAAATACATGTGTATGGGAATGGACCGACAATGGTTACAAAATTACCGGACCTAATGGGAAGTCGATTTTTTTGCCTGCCGAAGGTTATTACTCTTGCGGGGCCGATCCTAAACTAAAGAGAGTTGGCACCTCAGGTCAATATTGGTCAAAGACAATGACTGACTATATTATGGTTAACAACCCTGAAGACTGGGATTTCCCATATTGTTTAACCATTAATTCTGAATCAAAATCTGTACACTACAACAATCCCGAATGTTGTAAATTTACAATTCGTCTGGTGTTTGAAGATGAGAAAGCGGCTTTAAAAGCGAAAACGCAGAATCAGCTTGCCGAAGGAAATGAAAAAGCAAAATCAGAGGCAGCAGAACAAAGAAAACAGGAAGAGGAACAAAAAAAGTTGGAAAATCAAAAGAAATTAGAGGAGGAAGCGAAAAGAAAAGCTGAAGAAGAGGATAAAAGTTTGGAGGCGCAATGTATTTCCCTAAAGGATATTGACGGCAACAAGTATAAGTTAGTAAAGATTGGAACCCAATGCTGGATGGCCGAAAATTTAAGAACAACCCATTATGCGGATGGAACGGAAATTTTTATGGATGGCAATAGAGTAAGCAACATTATTCCATACAGATATTATCCTGAAAATAGTGAAAAAAATTTACCCACATATGGTTTCTATTACAATTGGGCGGCTGTTATGGGAGGAAGCATTTCTTCAGCAAGCGTTCCGAGCAATATTCAGGGTGTTTGTCCTAATGGATGGCATGTTCCCAGTTTTGAGGAATATATGACCTTGCTTGATTATGTTGCTTCGCAACCCCAATACCAATGTGATGGAAATATCAGAAAAGCAGTCAAAGCTATTACCTCCTCAACAGGCTGGGACGCATTCTGGGAAGTTGATTTTAATAATAACAATGCGACTGGTTTTAATATGTTGCCTGCAGGAGGGTATGTTAGTCCATTTTTTCCTGAATCTATTATTGGTTTTTGGGCGATTTTTTGGACTACAACAGAGAAATCACATAAAAAAGCGTATCGTTTTGGTTTTAGTGCTGACTTTCGGCTTGATAGAACATTGAGTTACAATAAAATCGATGCTTATCCCGTCCGTTGTCTTCGTGGATGGGGAATGCTTGATGTTGAAAAGCTTGCTGAACAATTAAAGACTGCGCCACAGGGGGTAGACGTGGGAAACCGTAATGCCCGAATTGTGGAAGATTTACAAGCCGGTTTTGATTTCATTTCCGAAACGATTAATGCTACGAGTACGGCTTATATTCATACGTTAGCTTCCAGCTATCCAACAACCTATAATGCTGGAACTAATACTGGAACCAGCGATTATTCGTCAGAAAGTAGTAGCACTTCCGGTTCATCTGTGTCACAATATGTGACGACAGGAACTGCAACGGGAGTCAAAATAACAGAATCGGGTTCGGTATCATCCATCTCTTGTCCGATAGAAAAGTGGAATGGTTCGGGAGCCCCTGCTGCTTTGATTGATGGAGAACATTATGTATTAGGCCGTAATACTACTTCTTCTTGTAACGGAGTAAGTGTGTCACAATATTCCTATGTTTGCCATGTTACCCATGGGTCAAGGATATTGTATACTGTTTTTGTGAATTTCTAACACACTGGCGAAAAAATCAATTTATTTCATAACCAAAACGAATAAATATGAGAAAGTTTTTCAAGTTGGGAATGGCATTGACCCTTTCCGTGGCGATGTTGCTGACCTCTTGCAAAAAAGAGGAAGTGAGCAACAATGGCAACACGGAGAATCCCGGTGGCGGTGGCACCGGCTCTGCCAATACTGATTATCCTTCCACGGCAATAGTTATATATGAAGCGGTGACCGATTTAGATGGGAACCGTTATGATGCAGTGCGGATAGGCGACCAAGTATGGATGGCGGAGAATCTGCGCACCACAAAGTATGCAGACGGTACATCAATACCTTTGGGCACGTCAACAAGTACAACAACAGCCTACTGTTATGCGCCTGGTGCACATCAGTCCTACGAGGAGAACGTCATGGACAATGTAGCCCGTTATGGCTACTTATACAACTGGCCGGCGGTGATGCACGGAGCAAGCAGCAGTGCAGCCAATCCCAGTGGCGTCCAGGGCATCTGCCCTGATGGCTGGCATGTGCCCAGCGATGCGGAGTGGATACAATTGACTGACTATATGAAGACACAGCCAACTTATATGGCAAGTGGCAACGCCGACAATTTGGCCAAGGCGTTGGCGGCTACTTGGGGTTGGAACAGTTCTAGTAACACGGATGCCCCTGGCAATAATCCCAGCACGAATAACGCCACGGGTTTTTCGGCTCTTCCCGCCGGTTACTATAATGGACGCTACTACTATTTTTGCAACAACGCCAATTTCTGGAGCGCTACAGAACGCAATGACGAAAATACGTTCTACCTCAGTCTTTATTGCAGTTATGCCGGTGTGATGTATGAGGACAACGGTGACAAGTATGACGGTTTTTCGGTTCGTTGTGTTCGCGATTAGAGCATAACACAAGGCAACTGAACAACTACCAGAACACCGTATAAATCACCACCAGAATAATGCAGATGGTGTAGGCGCAGAGGTGGAAAATGCGGTTGGTTTTGAAATAGTCGGCAACGAGCGGTATGGCTTTTGTGTCGTCGTCGGTGGGGCAGGTGGCTAAACTTACCATCACAATGATGGCCATGGTGAGTATGCAGGTGTAGAACATCTGGTCCAGGAAAGGCATGTTGATGGGCAGGAATTTGAGCGCCAACGCAATGGGAATGGACAGAATGACGCCTGTAACCGCTCCTTTGTTGTTGGTTTTCTTCCAGAAAAGGCCTAAAAGGAACAATGCTAGAATGCCGGGGCTGACCAGTCCGGTGTATTCCTGAATGTATTGGAACATCTGTCCCACACTGCCTAACATGGGGGCGACAAAGCAAGCAATCAACAAGAAAACCGCGGCGGAGATACGGCCCACATTGACCAGGTTGACTTTTTTGTCACTCTTTTGTTCCATCTTAGGTGCAATGTACGGCTTGAAAACATCCATGGTGAAAATGGTGGAGGCCGAGTTGAGCATGGATGCTAAGGAAGATATGATGGCGGCAGCTAAGGCGGCCAGCACCAAGCCTTTCAGACCGATGGGAACAAAGCTGCTGATGAGCCAGGGATAGGCATTGTCGTTGTTGAGGGCACCGTTGTCCAGGGTAAACGCCTCCACAGCTCCGTAGCTGCCTTCGGTGAACATGACGTAGGCGATGATGCCCGGAATAACCACGATAAAGGGAATGAGCAGTTTGAGGAAGGCGGCGAAGGCCAGTCCCTTTTGCGCTTCGGGCAGCGACTTGGCAGCGAAAGCGCGCTGGATGATATACTGGTTGAAGCCCCAGTAATAGAGGTTGGCTACCCATAGTCCGCCAATCAGCATCACGATGCCGGGCAGATTATGGAATTCGGGATTGTCTTGTTTGAGTATCAGGTGGAAACGGTCGCCAGCCACATTGGCCACATGGCGCACGCCTTGCGAGAGACTGCCGTCGGGACTGACATAATGGAAGGCCACGAGGGTGGTGATCACACCGCCCACCACCAGCAGCAAAACTTGCAGGATGTCGGTCCACGCCACCGAGGAAAGTCCGCCACGCAGCGAGTAGCAGGCCGCGATAATGGCCAGCCCGATGATAGAGGGGATGATGAGCCTGCCGTCGCCCATGCCGATGATGGTATCGATGGCTTTGCCGCCGAGGAAGAGGACGGAGGTGAGGTTGACGAAGACGAAGAGGCCAATCCAGAAGACTGCCAGGATGGTGCGTAGTTGCCGCGAATAACGTTTCTCCACAAATTCGGGGATGGTGTAGATGCCTTGGCGGATGAAGATGGGCATGAAGAATTTGGCGACGATGATGAGGGTGATGGCCGCCATGAATTCGTAAGAGGCTACGGCCAGTCCGCCGGCGAAGCCCGAACCCGACATGCCGATAAATTGTTCGGCTGAGATGTTGGCGGCTATCAGCGAGGCGCCAATGGCCCACCAAGGCAGGGATTTTCCTGCCAAGAAATAGTCTTCGGCCGATTGGCTTGGCTTTTTCTTTCGGGCTATCCACCGCCCCAACCCCACAATGATTAGCAGGTAGGCGATGAAAATGATGATGTCGATGGTGTGAAATGCAGGATTCATGATATTAATGTGCTAATTAGTAAATGTGCTAATGTGCTAATTGTTTTTAGGTTAGAAGGTTAGGAATGTTAGAAGGTTAGAAAGTTAGGGGTTAGTGTTTAGTGTTTTTTGGGGCTGTGGGCTGTGAGCCGTGAGCTGTGGGGTAGAATTCAAAGTTCAAATGTTTAATGTTTAGTGTTTAGAGGGTTAGAAGGTGAGAGCTTTAGTGTTTAATGTTTAGAGGGTTAGGAAGGTTAGGAGGTTAGGAAGGTTAGGAGGTTAGGAATTTTGGACTTTGGATTTTGGATTTTGGATTTTGAATTTTGAACTTTGAATTTTGAATTCTTAACTGTCAACTGTCAATTGTCAACTGTCAACTGATGTACCCTTCCATCTCTATCCCAAACTTCTTCTCGTATGCTTTTCCAATCTCTTCGATAAATCTCTCCACCTGGTTTTCGGCGATGAGTGTGACGGTGCAGCCGCCGAAGCCGGCACCGGTCATGCGGCTGCCAAGCACGCCTTCAAATTGCTGGGCATGCTCCACCAGAAAGTCCAGTTCGGGACAGCTTACCTCGTAGTCGTCGCAGAGCGAAGCATGCGAGGCGTTCATCAGCTGACCGAAGAGGGGCATGTTGTGGTTTCTCAATGCTTGTACGGCTTCTTTTACCCTCTCGTTCTCGCTGATGGTGTGGCGTGCCCTGCGCAGCACCGTGTCTGAAAATTGGCCGGACACTTGTGACGAAAGTTTTTCGAACTGCTCCGTGTTGAGTTGGCAGAGATGCCGGATTGGGACAAGTTTTTGCAGTATGCGCAGGGCTTCCTCGCATTCCTGCCGGCGCTGGTTGTAAGCCGAATCCACCAGTCCTCTTTTCTTTTTGCTGTTGCAGATGACAAAGCGGAGGCCATCCAATGCCAAGGGAACATATTTGTATTCCAGGGTGTTGCAGTCCAGTGCAATGGCATGACCTTCTTTTCCGAAGCCAGCGGCAAACTGGTCCATGATTCCGCATTTCATCCCTACAAAGTCATTCTCGGCATGTTGTGCCATCTTGACCAATTCCAAAGTGGAGAAATGATTGTCAATTAAAGCATTAAGCGCAAGAGCGGTGACCACCTCGATGGAGGCGGAAGAGGATAGGGCGGCGCCAATGGGCATATTGCCACGGAAATGGAAATTGTAGCCGTGGAAGTGATAGCCTCGGTCGGTGAACTCCTTGATAACTCCCAGGGGATAGTCCACCCAGCAGTGATGGTGTTGGCTCATGCCTGCTTCATCCAGTTCGAAGACAGCTTGGTCGTTGTCCGAGCTGAAACGGCAAAGCTGGTCATTGCGGTGGCTAAGCGTCAGGTAGGTGCCCATGCTCAGTGCCACAGGCAACACCAGTCCTCCGTTGTAGTCAGTGTGATCGCCAATCAGGTTCACCCGCCCAGGGGCGAAGAAGCTTTGCACAGTATTCGTTTTATTGTTCATTATTGAAATCGGTATTTTGTTCTACTTTTGTATGTATGGCCAGGCCGTAGGAAGGCATTGGATTCCGGCCAGTGCTGGTTGGGGGAGTCGGGGAATTTTTGGGTTTCGAGGCAGACAGCGGAGCGTTGTTGGTAGGCAATGCCGTTCTTGCCAATGACGCTGCCATCGAGGAAGTTGCCGGTATAGACCTGCATTCCCGGCTCTGTGGTGAAGACTTCCATTGCAATGCCCGTGACGGGACTTTCCAAGCGGGCACACGGACGGGTGTCGTCACCTAGGGTGTTCAGTACCCAGTTGTGGTCGTAGCCGCGACCGATGCGCAACTGTTCAAAATCGGTGTCAATATCGCGACCAATCGCTTTCGTCTGCCGGAAATCCATCGGGGTTCCGTCCACAGAAGCCAACTCGCCCTTGGGGATAAAGCTCTCGCCGATAGGCGTATAGCGGTCTGCATCAATGGTCAGTAGGTTGTTGAGGATGTCGGTTGAGGCGTCCCCATTGAGGTTAAAGTAACTGTGGTTGGTCATGTTGATGACCGTCGGGCTGTCTGTAACCGCCTCATACTGAATGTCCAGTGCATTGTCGTCCGTCAGGGTGTAGGTGACACGGGTGCATACGTTGCCCGGGAATCCGCTGTCGCCATCCTCACTGACGAAGCTCAGTACCAGCTGACTGTCGCTCACAGATTCCACATTGAACATGCGGTATTGCCAGCCGTCAGGACCGCCGTGCAGGCAGTGAGGACCATTGTTTTGTGGCAATTGATACGTATGACCATCTATCGTTATCTGTCCGTTGTTCAGTCGGTTAGCGTATCTTCCAATTACTGCCCCAAAGTCAGAGAGGTGGGTTTCGGGCAGATAATCCTCCAGTTTGTCAAAGCCCAGTACTACATTCCGCATTTCGCCATTCTTGTCAGGAACCCACAGGCCGACAATGCGCCCCCCGAAGTTGGTGATGGCGGCGCTCATGCCTTTGCGGTTCTTTAACTTGAATAAGCGTGAATCCATTGTCAACTGTCAATTATCAATTGTCAATTATCAATTGTCACCGCCGCTCCGCCTCCCGGTGCCAGCTCTAAGCTCAGTTTTCCGTCAGCGGGTACGACCATTGTTTTCTTCTGATAGTCAATGCCTTTGCGGTGAGCATTGGGACCATCCACAAACATTGTCATTGAGCCGGAGGTGATGCCCAATTCCTTGAGGTTAATCTCGATGGTGCGGGCGTTCCAATCGGTGATGGTGCCGATATACCAAGTATTGCCTTTGCGTTTGGCGGTAACGATATATTTCCCGACTTTGCCGTCCAAAATGCGGGTTTCGTCCCAGACAGTGGGCACTTTGGCGATGAAGTCGGTGCATTCTGGTTCCTGCATATAAGCGGTAGGTGCGTCGCAAAGCATCGCAAACGGTGCGTCAAAAATCACGTACTCAGCCAATTGTCGGCAGCGTGTGCCTTGACTCATCGGCTCGTTCCAACTTGGGAAATAGCACCAGTAGGCGGCATTGCGCATGGCCCCCTGCGTGAAGTCCATCGGTCCGGCCAGCATACGGATGAACGGAATGGTGACCTCATACTTCACCATATCCGTTTTGCTGTCCACCCACTTGCACTGCTCCAGTCCGAACACGCCCTCATAGTTCAGCACATTGGGGTAGGTGCGGCTCAGTCCCGTGGGCTTGTACGCCCCGTGAAAGTCGATGAAGAGGTGGTATTTTGCAGCAGTGGCGGCCATCCGCTCATAGAAGTTGACCACAATCTGGTCGTCGCGATCCATGAAATCGACCTTGAAGCCCTTCACGCCCATCTCGGAATAGTGCTTGCAGACACGCTCCATTTCCTTATCCATGGCGGCATAGCCTGCCCATAACACGATGCCAACGCCTTTGGATTCAGCGTATTTCACCAACATCGGCAAATCAATTTCGGGCACCACTTGGAAGAGGTCGGCCTGCTTGTTCACTGCCCAACCTTCATCCAAAATCACATATTCAATACCTTTCTCGGCGGCGAAATCAATATAGTATTTGTATGTCTCATTGTTGATGCCTGCCTTGAAATCCACGCCCCAGATGTTCCAATTGTTCCACCAGTCCCATGCCACTTTTCCAGGCTTAATCCACGAAATGTCAGCCACTTTGCTCGACTCGGACAGCAGATAAACGAGGTCGTTGTTGGCCAAATCCTTATCCTCCGTGGCGATAGCGATCACGCGCCATGGGAACGCCCTCGTGCCGGCAGTTTTGGCGATATAGTTCTCGCGCTCTTTCACTACATACTGCAGGTTATTGTGTCCGCCTTGCTCCCAAGTTTTCGGTAGCGGTGCAAAATAGCCGATCATGGAATTGCCTTTGGTATGTTTGAGATACATGCCCGGATAGTCGCGCAGGTCGGCTTCGGTGATAACGGCCGTACGTACATGCCAATTATTCAGGTTGCTTTCCCAACGGGGCATAAAGAATACCTTCACCATCATGGGCAGGAAAGCAAGTCGGTCGTTAGCCATATTGTGTAGAAACGTATCTACGTAGGTGTTTTCAAACGAAGTGCAGAGTTGTTCGGAAAAGTCACCATTTTTGGCTGCTTGTCGGTTGACATACGGAATTAAGGCTTTGGGTTCCATATTTGAAATACCATTGGCAGGAAAATTAAATTCCGCCATCTCGTGCTTTATGACAAGGGAATCTTTCCTATTTGTTACAAAACGGTAAGCAATGCCGGAGTTGTAAACTCGGAATATTACCTTGAAATTTCCTTTAAAACTGATAATCAATTCGTTATATCGGTCTTGGATTTTCGCTTTTTTGTAAAAATGTGCGGTGACTTCCTGATCTACGGATTTCCGTTCTATTTTCGTCACTTTCGGATTACGTCCGAGTATGGTGCCGTTATCCAATTCTATTCCAATTTCAGAAGGCATTATAAAGGCATTTCCTAAACTGTCAATATAGGGATGGGTGCTTTGGACAGAGTATTGTAGCTGGTTCGTTGAGCAGTCGACCATCACCTTTATATATCCGTCGGGGGAATAAAGGGTTTCAGTTTGGGCTGTGCCCGCCAGAACAATGCACAACAGCAGGATTAGCAGTAGTTTTTCTTTCATGTTTTGTGTATATTATTGAAAAAGACGGAGCAAGCCCCGTCTTTTCATTTTTTCAAATATTCGAATTATTGATTGACAATTTTCTTGCTAAAGGTCCCTTGGTCTGTTTCGCATTGGAGAATGAAAATACCTTTGTAAGGCAATTCCAAGGTGATGTTTTCGGTCAGTGGTGTTGTTTGCTGCAGCAGTTTGCCATCAATACTGTATAATTTGATAGACAGGGGTTTCTGTTGGAATTGCAGCTGGCACTGGCCGTTGGCGGGATTGGGGTAGCAGAGCACCTTGTCTTCTGCTAAAGTCTGTACACTGCTGCCATCAGATGTCCATAACTGCAGGTTGTCCACATACAGGGCAGAGCCTTGCTGGCGGTTGTCGGCACTTGCTGAGGAACAGAGCACGATGACCAATGAGTCAGGGTTGACCAAAGGCTGGCCTGAGACCATCTCTCCAAGGGAGGAGTAGGAGACCTCAAAAGGAGTGTAAGTGGAGACATCGGACAGGCTCATGGCAAAGCCACCGCCGACCACCTCACGGCGATGGGTGGTAGTGTTGTACTTGGTGCCAAAAATCAGGACACCTCCATTGTCACCACTGGTGGCGGAAGTGTATTTGTATTGTCCTGTAAGACTGCCGATAACTTGTCCGTTGAGGGGGATGCCACCGGTAATGTAATCATTCATATCCAGTTCACTGAGACTTGCCAACATCTGTGAGAGGTCACCGGTGTTCTCTGCGAAGGTCGTCATCAGGGTGGCCAGCTGCTCCACGTTTATTTCTCCGGTAGTCAAAAAGGTCGGTATCACCATGTTTGCCAGTTCGTCATCCAAATAAGATTCGAAAAGTGAATAAACTCCTGAAGAAATGATGTCGGACAGCTTAAAACTCTCCAGTTTGAGGGCCTTATTTCCTTCTGGCACGCCATTGGTCTCCTGGGCGACTTTCAACAAAGGCAGGTCGGTGTTGATATTGAGGCTCATACCCGAGTAGGTGATGGGATAGTCAATGGGGAAAGATGGGTAGTTCCAATTACTTGGATAGGTGAAGTCTCCATAAACAGGTAACAACGGTATGGGACCGACCATTATACTGTATCCACTGCCATTGGACCATTCCTCGAAGCCGCTGTTGGTGAACGGAATGTTGGTTTGAGCCTGTGACACAAAAGCGGTCGCAATCAGAAACAGAAATGAAAATAGTAAACTTTTAATTGTTTTCATATTATTTGTATTTGTTGTTTTTATAGTTTCATTTTGCAAAGTAAATAAAAAAAACGGCAACTTGTTGCGGCATTGAGATTTTTTTTTCCACAGAGGGGTATAGTATAATCTTTTTGAAAAAAAAAGTATGTTATAGCAGTCTTATTCAAAAAAAAGATTTAATTTTGCAGAAAAATAAAAACAATGAAAAAGATTTACAATTTTATGTTTGCCGCAGTCATGCTGCTGGCTGTCTCTTGCCAAAACGAACCGGCTGTGACAGAAACCGTTAATGAAGAACCTCAAATCAACACAACTATGGAAGATTTATTGACCAGACGTAGCATACGTCAGTACACTGATGAAATGCCTCCGATGGAGGTGATTGAAGAAATCTGCAAGGCGGGTACCTACGCTCCCACGGGCATGAACCGCCAGAGCCCGATTATCATTGCGGTGACCAACCGTGAGATGCGCGACCGCATGAGCCGCCTCAATGCCCAGGTGATGGGTAACGACAGCGATCCCTTCTATGGCGCACCGGTTGTATTGGTGGTGTTGGCCGACAAAAATGTGCATACCCATGTTGAAGACGGCAGCTTGGTGATGGGCAACCTGATGCTTGCCGCCCATGCCAAAGGCCTTGGCTCTTGCTGGATTCACCGAGCCAGAGAGGTGTTTGAATCTGAAGAAGGCAAACAAATCCTGGCCGAACTCGGCATCGAGGGTGATTATGTAGGCGTTGGCAACTGCATCCTTGGCTATGTCGCCGGCGACTATCCCGAAGCCAAACCCCGCAAAGACAACTGGGTGTATTGGGTGAAATAAAAAAAAGATAACTGTTGAATAAAAAGAAAAGAGACGCCAACGCGTCTCTTTTTTTATGAATAAGGAACCTTTGTATAATCTTATTGGTTGATTTTGATGATTTTGACAATTCCAAGGTAGTCATTATCACTGTACAATCTTATGAAGTAAACACCTAATGTCAGCTCCTCGATGTTGACGTGTTGGGTTGAACTTGGGACTGACCAGCAGACATCCTTGACTTTACGTCCGATGGCATCGTAGATTACCGCTTTAGAAAATTGTACAAGTTCGTTGTCAATTTCAATGTTCACAATGTGACGAGTCGGGTTGGGATAAGCATTGATGTTGTAGTCCTGTAATGAGGTGTATTGGTCAATACCCACAGTAGTGATAGTCAGGTGCAACGTTACGACACTGTCACAGCCATATATGGTTTGCAATGTCTGAGTGTAATCTCCCGATTCACAATATTCGATATTATTCCATACATAACATCCGGTGTCAGTGACAGAGAATTGTGAATTTTGAGCATTCCAAACATTTACAGTGACACTGGCTATGCTGGTACATCCGTTCTCGTTGCTGCCGATTACCTGATATGTTCCTGCGGAATTTACTGTTAACGTGTTCTCGGTACTACCGTTGCTCCAGATGTATGTTGCTCCACCATTGGCTACAAGGGTAGTGTTTTCACCTTGACATATATCTGAATTACCAGATATGGTGATAACAGGGATCTGTGATATTAATACAACTGTACTTGCTGTGTTAATGCAACCATGTTCCGATACTCCTGTAACCGTGTATACGCCAAAAGTATTGATATTAATAGATGCTGAGGTTTCACCGGTGTTCCATATGTAACTTGTTGCACCATTGGCTGTTAAGAATGTGCTGGCTCCAGAACAAATGGTGGTGTCGCCAGTAATGGTCAAATGTGGAAGAGGATATACGTTAATGTTGATAGATGCGGTGCTGGTACAACCGAAGGTGTTAGCTGCGGTTACATAGTATGTTCCACCTTGATTAACTGTTATCGGATTTTGTGTGCTGCCGTTATTCCACACATAGCTGTTGGCACCCGTGACAGTGAGAGTTGTAGTGCTTCCTTCGCATAGACTGGTGTTTCCAAAGATGCTCACGTCTGGAGCTGGCAGAATGGTGATATGCAGGGTGTCGGCACTTGGGCAACCATTGTTATTGTTATAGTGATGGATGTAGGTTCCGCTCTGAGTGTAAGTCTGACCAGTTCCCGCCGTCCATGTGTATGACTCGCACTCGGTGACGGAGGTCGCATTGTGTGTACCGTAGTTTACAGTTAAAGTCATGGTGACGACAGAGTCGCAGCCGTTGACAGTCGGCAAGGTGGCGGTCTGAGTGCCGGCCTCGGTGAATTGGACGCCATTCCAAGTGTAAGGCAGTTCGCTCTCGCAGACGGTCTTGCTGTCGGTCACATTAAATGTCGGCAAGGTCGTTAAAGTCATCGTAACGACAGAGTCGCAACCGTTAATAGTCGGCAATGTGACAGTTTGAGTGCCGGCCTCGGTGAAGGTGATGCCATTCCAGGTGTAAGGCAGTTCGCTTACGCAGATGGTTCGGGATTCGGATTTTGAGTAAATCGGATTAACAGTCAGAGTCATTGAGACTATGGAATCGCAGCCAGCAAAGGACTGCAAGGTAACTGATTGAGTGCTGGCCTCGGTGAATTGGACGCCATTCCAAGTGTAAGGCAGTTCGCTTACGCAGATGGTTCGGGATTCGGATTCTGAGTAAATCGGATTAACAGTCAGAGTCATTGAGACTATGGAATCGCAGCCAGCAAAGGACTGCAAGGTAACTGATTGAGTGCTGGCCTCGGTGAATTGGATACCGTTCCAAATGATGGGCAGTTCGCTCTCGCAGACGGTTCGGGATTCGGATTCTGAGTAAATCGGATTAACAGTCAGAGTCATTGAGACTATTGAATCGCAGCCAGCATAGGACTGCAAGGTAACTGATTGGGTGCCGGCTTGGATGAATTGGACGCCATTCCAAGTGTAAGGCAGTTCGCTCTCGCAGACGGTTCGGGATTCGGATTCTGAGTAAATCGGATTAACAGTCAGAGTCATTGAGACTATGGAATCGCAGCCAGCAATGGACGACAAGGTGACTGATTGGGTGCCAGCCTCGGTGAATTGGACGCCATTCCAAGTGTAAGGCAGTTCGCTCTCGCAGACGGTTCGGGATTCGGATTCTGAGTAAATCGGATTAACAGTAAGAGTCATTGAGACTATGGAATCGCAGCCAGCAAAGGACTGCAGGGTTACTGATTGAGTGCCGGCTTGGGTGAATTGGATGCCGTTCCAGGTGATGGGCAGCTCGCTCTCGCAGACGGTTCGGGATTCGGATTCTGAGTAAATCGGATTAACAGTAAGAGTCATTGAGACTATGGAATCGCAGCCAGCAATGGACGTAAAGGTAACTGATTGGGTGCCAGCCTCGGTGAATTGGACGCCATTCCAAGTGTAAGGCAGTTCGCTGGCGCAGATGGTGCGGGAGTCGGTCTCGGAGTAAATCGGATTAACGATCAGCGTCATCGAGACGATGCTGTCGCAGCCATTCACCGTTTCAAGCGTGGCGGTTTGTGTGCCGGCCTGGGTGAAAGTAACACCGTTCCAAGTATACGGCAACTCGCTGGCGCAGACGGTTCGGGACTCGGATTCTGAGTAAATCGGATTAACAGTCAGAGTCATTGAGACTATGGAATCGCAGCCAGCAAAGGACTGCAAGGTAACTGATTGGGTGCCGGCTTGGGTGAATTGGATACCGTTCCAAATGATGGGCAGTTCGCTCTCGCAGATGGTTCTGGAATCGGTGACGTTGTATGTTGTTTTCACCGTTATAGAGAACATAGTACTGGCCGTGCATCCGTATTCATTGGTAATGGTAACCGAATATGTAGTGGTGGCATCGGGAGTTACTGTGATACTTCTTTCTGTGGAATTATTGTTCCACAGATAAGAAGTAGCACTGTTAGCGGTTAATGTGGTACTTTCACCGAAGCAGATGATGTCATTTCCAGTAATAGTTGCGTTCACGCTGTTACAGGAGGTGGTGAAGGTTTTCTGCTCGCCGTAGCTGGTGCCTGCACTGTTGGTGGAGTAAGCGCGTACATAGTAGATGGTGTTGGGAGTCAAACCCGAGATGTTGCTAGTGAACGAGCCCGTTCCGCTGCCGTCAGTGGTGTGCGAACCGCTGACGGTTGGGTTCTGGTTGGTGCTCCAGCACACACCGCATGTGGTGACAGTAGCACCACCATCGGAAGTGACGTTGCCGCCACAAGTGGCAGTGGTCGGTGTAATATTAATCACATCATTAGTGGAGACAACAGGAATAGTAATCGATGTCGTTGTGAAAAATTCAGGCAGACTCCAGTTGCTCAATGTGTCATGGTGGCAGATTGCTTGTACCTGTACCTCATACCTTGTGTCAGAATCAAGATTGTAAACTGTTGTATTATTGGAAGAAACATGTTGTGTTTGCCATTCTCCCGCAGGAGTGATTTCATAGATGCCGAAATCGTCAAGATTAAGCCAGAACATGTCACTGACATTGAAGTGTCGGATGGCAATATATCCTTGCATGCCTGCATAGTTGTTTAGATCAACAGCATATTCTGTATATTCAGATGTGGCTGTGGTTTCATCTATGATTTGAACGAAATCTGAAACATTGGTTCCCGTTGTAGAAACATAAATGGCGAAGTGTTCTGCTGAATAGTGCTCATCTTGTCCTCTCATCCAAACAGTTAATGTGCCGTGAAGATCCAATAGTGGGGATATAAGCCAGTTGTCGGGTGTCAAAGCACCGACATTATTTAGATAGCTTGCGGAGGTCATACAGTTGGATCCTGAATGACAGTTGAATGAGCTTACTTCAGAACTGGCTGTCCAGTTATATGTGTCACCATCGTTGTCAAGGGTGGACCATCCCATCGGCAAGCCAGTCTCGAAATCTGTGAAATAGATGGTGTCCACGATAGAAGCCGTTCTATAATGAATGTTGTATTCTTCGCTCTCGCCATTCCAATTTAGGTCTATGGAATTTTGTGTGGCGGTCTGTATAGTAATTTGTGTTGGGGTAGGGCAAATTTCCAATGTGTTGAAAACAATAGTGTTGCCATATGCCGTCCCAATGTTGTTGGTAGCGTATGCCCTGATGTAATAGGTGGTTCCAGGGGTTAAGTCTGTGATTGTGCTCGTGAAAATACCAGTGCCGCTTCCGTTGGAGTTATGGCTGTCGCTTATGTTCGGGTCTGCTGAAGTGCTCCAGCATAAGCCTCGTTCAGTGACGGTTTCGCCACCGTCCAGTAATACGTTGCCGCTGCAGGTGGCAGATGTCCGTGTAATGTCAATAACCTCGTTGGTGAGTATTGTGGCAAGTGCATTCCCTTTAATACAGCGTACGGCCAATCCACATCCGGCAGATGCCCAGTGTAACTGTGGTTGGAATACAGTACTATTAATGTCTATGTCATAGTATAGTCCTGAAGCGAAGGAGTTATTTCCAGAAGTTGCTGTCCATGAATATCCGGTAGTGCCAAAGCCTCCTCCGAATTCTCCAAAGAAATAACCGTGTGGTACAAATGAAAATCCTGTGAGATTGTTGGCTGCGGGATTATTACCGACGGCACATGTAGAGATTGTGTCAATGTCGGACCAGCCTTCTGTGGAAGCGAGCGCCTTGGCGATTTGCTGTTCATTGTCTCCACAGAAATAACTGTTTGTGCTGACAACATAGTTTGCCATTTGCGCTATTTCGCTGAAACTGGGTACATGCCATCCTGTGGGGCAGATGCCTTGCACACCGCTTGGATTATTATCGGATTGTATCTCGCGCAATGCGCCTTTCATGTTGTATAGTAGCCCATAGACTTCTGCAGAACCAGGGGTGGGATAATATAATGCCATAGACAAATTGGAGGTGTCGCCAGTGCTGAGTGCAGTGCCGTCCGCATAGTGTGTGGCACGCATGTTCTCCCTCATCCAACATTGATTTCCGATTTGTACGGTATTGTAAACGTTGCCGTCAATGTCTGTAACGCTCTCTGCATTGGGACAAGGTTGTGCTTGTGGCATATATGGAATTGTGCTGCAAATCTCTTCGGAGGTGATAGGTTGCTCACATAAAGCAACTACTTTGTAACAGTGGGTGGACCCTTCTTCTACATCAGAGTCTATGTAGTTTCCGCTGCTGACAGGTGTATTGTTTATCTTTTCATTGTCACGATAAACATCATAAGAGGAAAGTTCATTGTTGCTGAAATAACCATCAATAATCCATGCGTAGCCTGTTGCGCCGATATTCGCCAGCGTGCCCCAATTGCTATTAATGTTGATGAGGTTGTTGTATAAGTTGTTCACATTGTTGTTTCCGATTTGTAGGGCTCCGCCACTTACGTTAATGTATTCAAAACCGATAGTTAGTGATTTTGAACTGTCAATAAGTATCGGAGTTGTTAAGCCGAATACATTATAGCTGAATAGATGTACAGAACTTATAGGAATATCTTGACTATAATGATTTACAATGTTGAATTGGGTTGCGACAGAATCTTCAGACTCGTAAATATGTATCTTGGCGTTTTCTGGAATAGTACCCGTGTATGCTCCAATATGAGTTAGATATTTGCCATGTAATGATGATAAACTGTCTTTGGGATACCTTGATGCCATGATAAATGAAACGTTGTCTCCGATAGATCCCCCTCCAGATCTATTAACATGATAAGAAAGGGTATCTGTGATGATGCTTTGTGGGTAGCTTGCCTGCCAATTGAGCAGTACTTTGTCCCAACTGGTGCTGGTATTTAAAGTGATGTTCTCGGGACAGATTATGCTTTCATAGTCATCACTATTTTCAACGATGATAATGACACTTTCAGTTCCGGTACAGCCATAATCGTTGGATCCGGTCACGGTGTAGGTGGTTGTAGAGGTCGGATTGACGGAGACACTGGCGTTTGTTCCGATTGTAGTATTTCCACTCTTCCACACATAGCTGCTGGCTCCGGAAGCGGTGAGGGTGGTGTTTTGGCCGTAGTTGATGTTGGTATTGCCAGAAATGGTGACATTCACGCTGTTGCATGA
>JAGCSI010000082.1 GCA_017964255.1 Bacteroidales bacterium
GGGGGCCGACAGCGTCATAAACAGCTGTCCGAAGCGGGAACCGATATGGATATAACCCTGCATCAGGCAATAATCCCCAATAACATAACCCACTAAACCTGAAAGCAATAGCCAGAACCATGTGCTGCCATCCGCATAACGGGGATAAGGGGTACCCAAGAGGAGCCACAAGGTAATAGCCAACAACACCAGCGACATGGACATGCGCATGAAGTTGAATGGCAACGAGCCTATGCGTTTCGACCCCACCTCAGCGGAAAGCGCCGTGAACGTCCACGCAATAGCAACACAAAGCGATATGATTTCTCCGATGAACATGTTAGCTCGTTTTTCAAATCGTTCTGAAACTACTCGTTATCCACTAAATCACTCGTTGCATCTTTTACCTCACGTATAATTTGCTGGCATCGTTCACGACTCATTTTAATATTCATGCCCACTGTAATCATATCTTCATCAGATGGTAATCCCTTGAAATTGATAGAAGTAGCATGCTCTCCAAGCGTCTGGTTATTCGTAAGATCGTAAGCAGGTGAAAGTTCCCAATGTCCATCACGATAAATGAAACTGAAATTGCGGGCATGATCATCAAAATTGCGAGCATAATGGTTGAAAACCATTCGACGGAACTGTTGTTCCACGGCAGCAGGAGACTGTGTAAGATAGCCTGTAAGCTGTAACAGACTATGGTAATCCATTTTAGGTGGCGATATTGGCTCGTTGAGCAAACCACTGACCGTGGCAACATGCAAGCGCTCCCCATTCGCATCCATATCGAATCGCCGTGTGGCGAAATACTTGCCTTCCATTAACCGGAATTCAGGCACATCAATGCCTGCCTGCTTCGCCACCTCATTATACCGGTATTCGATTTCGCCAATATTCTTTGGGTCATATAAATGTCGGAATTTGACCAACCAATGTCCTTCTGTATCGCTATATATACATTTTGGGCGAACACCACCTGAATTTCCGCTGCTTGCCAACAATAAACCTGCATTTTCGTCTTGTTTTTCCGAAAGAACTTCAATTGCCATGGCTTGCATCTCGTCAAGCGAGATGGAAGAATCCATCTCCACCACCCTGTTTTCCGGGACATAGCATAAAGCACCCATACCCGAGTTTCCCACAATGCTCATCTGTTGCACGGGAGTAATACTTTGATAATCTATCCCTTTTTGCCTCAACACCTTATGTAATAAATAATCACCATAACCCCCCGGAAGACTATCCTCAAAAATACCGAAATTTCCGTTGAAAGGCTGGTAGTTGGCAGTAAACAATCCTGCCTTCAGTGGAAGCTGTAATGGAGATATGGAAAAACCATCGTGCAACCACTCACGATCATACTCAAATTGACAACACGATTTGTTGCCCATGGAAAGCGTACCCACTTTACGTCCATGGTACATTACACTCACATATTGCACATTTCTTATCATACTAATCGTCACATTCTAAACAATAAATATTAAACTCTACACCAATCATCACACTCCTCGTTTTCTAGTCTTGTTTTTGTTGATTTCTATAAGTTCCTCCATAGTATCATATTTCGGTTCTGACATGAGTTGGATTATTTCTTCGGAATAACCCAGTGCTTTTGCCAACCGGACATACGACTCCAATGAAATGACATGTTTCAGCTCAAACCGCTGAATAGTCGAAACTGGCACCCCACTCATCGCCGCCAGACTCTTGGTAGAAATCTTTTTCTCCAGGCGTCGTGCACGAAGATTTTCTGCCAAACGCTGCATGGTTAGCGACAAAGGATAAGGGTCAAAAACATATTCGTTATGCATAATATACTATGTATAAATTTAAATTTTCTTATTTAACACTGCATATATTGTGTTTAATTTATATACTTTCAACTTGCAAAGGTATAAAAATTTCCTTAATCAGAATTAATGGTACTGATTTTTTTCAGTGAGAATTTGAAAAAATCCACACCAACAAAGCCACCTGCGCTATCAGAATAATCGGCACACCATAACGGAACTTAACATGTTGGGTTTTGTGGCGCCACACCTGCATGCCCAACCATGCTCCGACGCTACCGCCTATGGCCGCCATTCCTAACAGCACACTCTCGGGAATCCGCCAGCGCGACCGCTGTGCCTTCCACTTGTCCACCCCATACAGGAAAAACGTGAATACATTGATAATCACGAGGTAAAAGATAATAATTGTGGTAAAAGAAATATTCTGCATAGCATTCTATTATTTATCTTATTGTTTATCAAGTTATTAGAAAGCTAAAATTGGAGGTTATGCTCTTCCTCTCTTCACAACAATAAGCGTCACTACCAAAGCGCAAACAGACCCCAAAAGGCAGCAGAACATATCCGATTGGGTGTCCCAGATGTAGCCTTGGGTGCCTAAAAACGCCTCTGTGTCTGTGGGATTGGAGAGAGAGGCCAGCCATTCGATGATTTCGTAAACCGCGGAAATCATCATGGCCACACTGAATGAGAGAAATCCTATCCAGCCGAAAGATTTCAGATCGGTATTTCTGCGGAGAATCTCTACCGACATCATTGTCGGAGTAAAGCCCTGCATAAAATGTCCGATTTTATCGTAATTGTTCCGAGAAAATCCAAACCACTCCTTCATCCACTCTCCCAGAGGAACTTCCGCATACGAGTAATGCGCTCCCACCAACAGCACAATGATATGCAAGCACATCACGGCATACATCCAATTGGGAAAACGGAAGTTCTTGTAAGTCAGTATTAAAAACAATATCCATACAATAGCTGGAGCCGCTTCAAGCACCCAAGTCAGATAGGTGTCTTGCACGTCGATAACCGACCATATCGCCACCGCCAAAGCCAACAGCAGCAATGCCAAAGGAACTACAAGTATTGAATCTCTTTTTGTTGATATTTCTTTTTGCATCATAATTATACGAGAGACGTTGCAAATTTGCAACTTTTCTTGAATAAAAATGAAATTTGTTTTTCTCATTTTTTATACAGCAATGCCTGTACGCATCACTTCACGAAAAATGGGAGAATCTTCACCCTCTTCTATAAGAATAGGTTCAATAAGCAAACTTACCTTATCAACATCCATACCAAGAGCTGTAGACGTTTCAAGCCAACGATCAGAGTCTATTTTCGGAACAATGACAGCCACATCAATATCACTCCAAGGATTTGCATTTCCCTTTGAATAAGATCCAAACATCATTACCTGTGCTTTGCCTCCAAAGCGTGGAGCAATTACATCCTTGTAACGTCGTACTATGTCAAGTGCTTCTTCTTTTCCAAGAACTTTTGGAGTATCCATTGTTGTAATTTTTTTGTGTATTCTAATATTTCGGTTGCCTTCTCTTGATTAAGACTTCTAGCTACAGCGTCTTTATATTCTTAATAACGTGCTTCTATATTCATTTGTCGAATGGTAGTGAGAAACAATTTTTGTTCCTCATTCATTTGAGTATATAACCCACACCCCTCTGCAATACGCTTATGGTCATGAATGTATGGTGGATCATCATCGCGACATACACACCAATAGGCTTTAAGCGTTTTCTCAATAACCTGATGGCACATGAAAGCTACGTATAACCAATGACCTGTCTTAAAAAGGTCTTCTGCAACACTCATGTCTTCTTTCACGATATCAATCCATCTATTTGCTCTTTCAACATTTTCCATCTTATCACCTTTTATGCAATATTGGGTGCAAAGATACATAAAATATTTCGAGAATGAAAAATTAAAGGAAATTTTATAAGAACAACTTCCTTTCTTGTAATTCTAATTTTTTTCGTACCTTTGCAGGTTATTGGAAAAATTTATACTGACAATGAAATATACTGAGTACAAAGGACTTAACCTTTCTGAAATCGGAAAGGAGATGAAAGAATACTGGGAAGAGCACCAGATTTTTGACAAAAGTATGGCTACCCGCGAAGGGCACCCTCAATTCGTTTTCTATGAAGGACCGCCATCAGCCAACGGTACCCCCGGCATCCATCACGTGATGGCACGTACCATCAAAGACCTTTGCTGCCGCTACCAAACCCTGAAAGGCAAACATGTGAGCCGTAAGGGCGGTTGGGACACCCACGGCCTGCCCGTTGAATTGGGCGTGGAAAAGACTTTGGGCATCACCAAAGAGGATATCGGCAAGAAGATTTCGGTGGAGGACTACAACAAGGCCTGCCGTACCGAAGTGATGAAATTCAAGGACATGTGGGACGATATCACCCGCCGCATGGGCTACTGGGTGGACCTCAAAGACCCGTATATCACTTTCGATAACAAATACATCGAATCTGTATGGTATTTATTGTCAGAACTTTATAAGAAAGGCCTGCTTTACAAGGGCTATACCATCCAGCCTTATTCTCCCGCCGCTGGCACCGGCCTCAGCTCGCACGAGTTGAACCTGCCCGGCTGCTACCGCGATGTGAAAGACACCACCTGCATCGGCCAGTTCCATGTGAAAAACAGCGAGTTGAATCGCATCAACAAACTGTTCCCCGAACTGAAAGCCGACAATCTGGACAATGTCTATTTCATCGCTTGGACCACCACCCCCTGGACCTTGCCGTCCAATACCGCTTTGGCTGTAGGTCCGAAAATCGATTATGTGCTGGTAAAAACCTTCAACGCCTACTCTGGAAATCCCATTTTCGTCATCCTGGCCAAGCCCTTGCTGAATGCCCATTTCCCCGCCAAAAACGCTGAACTGGCATTCGAGGACTATAAACCCGGCGATAAAAATATCCCCTTCAAAGTGTTGGGCGAAGTGAAAGGTACCGATTTGGTGGGTATTGAATACGAACAGCTGATTCCTTACGTCAATCCGGGACCCAACGCTTTCCGCGTAATCCCCGGAGACTATGTGACCACCGAAGACGGTACGGGTATCGTCCATATCGCCCCGACTTTCGGTGCCGACGATAAGCGCGTGGCCGCTGAAGCCGGTATCGATGGCCTGATGATGGTGGACAAAGCTGGCAATCTGCAGCCTATGGTGGACAAAACCGGTAAGTTCTTCAAAATTGAGGATCTGGATGAGGAATTTGTCCGCAATTGCGTCAATGTGGAACTGTATCAGACCGTGGCTGGCCGTTATGTGAAGCCGGATTACGAGAAAGAAGGCGAAAAACACGACGAGTCTTTGGATGTTTATATCTCCTTGTGGCTGAAAACCCAAAACAAGGTCTTCAAGATTGAAAAACACGTGCACAACTACCCACACTGCTGGCGTACCGACAAGCCCGTGCTGTATTATCCTTTGGATTCTTGGTTCATCAAAACCACGGCTTTCAAAGAGCGTATGATTGAACTGAACAAGACCATCCAATGGAAACCCCAAGCCACTGGTACCGGCCGTTTCGGCAATTGGTTGGAGAACCTGGTGGACTGGAACCTGTCACGTTCACGTTTCTGGGGCACTCCCCTACCCATCTGGGCTACCGAAGACCGCAAGGAACTCATCTGCATCGGTTCCATCGAGCAGCTGATGAAAGAAATCGACAAGGCTGTGGCTGCCGGCATCATGAAGGAAAATCCTTACAAAGACTTTGTGGTCGGTGATTTCAGCAAAGAAAATTACGCTAAAATAGACCTGCACAAACCCTACGTGGACGATATTTATCTTGTTTCCTCCACAGGACAGAAAATGACCCGCGAACCCGATTTGATCGACGTTTGGTTTGACTCAGGCGCTATGCCTTACTGCCAGCTGCACTATCCCTTCGAAAACAAGGAATACTTCCAACAACGATTCCCGGCAGACTTTATCGCCGAAGGCGTGGACCAAACCCGTGGCTGGTTCTTCACCCTGCATGCCATCGCCACCATGCTATTCGATTCTGTAGCTTACAAAGCTGTGGTTTCCAATGGTTTGGTATTGGATAAAAACGGCAATAAGATGTCCAAACGTCTGGGCAATGCCGTTAACCCCTTCGAGACCATCGACAAATACGGTGCCGACCCCACCCGCTGGTACATGATTACCAACGCCCAGCCCTGGGATAACCTCAAATTCGACACCGAAGGCATCGCCGAAGTGCAGCGCAAATTCTTCGGAACCCTGTACAATACCTACAATTTCTTTGCCCTCTATGCCAATATCGACCATTTCGAGTACAAAGAAGCTGATATTCCGATTGAAAAACGTCCCGAAATCGACCGCTGGATTTTGTCTGAACTGAATACTTTGGTGAAGAACTGCGACGCCAACTATGCCGATTACGAACCTACCAAGGTGGGCCGTGACATCCAGCAGTTTGTGGACGAGAACCTCAGCAACTGGTACGTTCGCCTCTGCCGCCGCCGTTTCTGGAAAGGCGAATACAGCGAGGACAAGATTTCCGCTTACCAGACACTGTACACCTGCATGGAAACCATCGCCAAACTGGCCTCTCCTATCGCTCCGTTCTTCATGGACAAGCTCTTCCTCGACCTCAACCGTGTGAGCGGCAAAGAAACTGTGGAATCTGTCCACCTGTCCGACTTCCCGAAGGTTCACGAGGAATACATCGACAAAGCACTGGAAGAACGTATGGAAATGGCCCAGCAGATCTGCTCCATGGTGCTATCACTGCGTAAAAAATCCAATATCCGCGTGCGTCAGCCGCTCAGCAAAATCATGATTCCTGTGCTGGAAACCGCCAATTTCAAGGAACAAATTCTGAAAGTGAAAGATCTCATCTTGCACGAAGTCAATGTGAAAGACATTGTGTTTGTGGAAGACAGCGAAGGGGTATTGGTGAAACGTATCAAACCTGATTTCAAGAAATTAGGACCCAAATACGGCAAAATCATGAAGGCCATCGCCGCCCGTATTGCCCAGTTCACCCAGGCCGAAATCATCCAGCTGGAGAAGGATGGCCGCATGAATCTTGAGATTGAGAACCAGCCGGTGGAAATCCTGGTGGACGATGTGGAAATCGCTGCCGAAGACATCCCGGGCTGGGTAGTTACCAACTTCGGTGCCCTTACCGTGGCTTTGGACATTACCATCACTCCCGAGCTGAAGAACGAAGGTTACGCCCGCGAGCTGGTCAACAGAATCCAGAACTACCGCAAGGACTCGCAAATGGATGTACTCGACAATATCGTGGTGCGTGTTCAAAGCAACGAGAACTTGGACGAAGCCTTCCGCAAAATGGAAGATTACATCAAATCCGAGACCTTGTGCGTTGATTTCGCCATCGTTCCCGAGGTGACCGATGCCAACAAGACCAACTTCGAAATCGAAGCCGGTATCAATATTGATGTGGCTATCGCAGTGAAATAAGAGCATTCTTGTCAGTATCTCCTGCACTTGTACCCTATTAAACTTAACGATTGAGGAACATGCGAAAAAAAATCTTTTTGACTGGCGCTACTGGAACAATGGGGTGGGCAGGCCTACAGGAGTTACTGCATTATCCTGAGCAATACGAGGTTACAGTATTGGCAAGGCCCAGCACAAATAACCAGAAGAAGCTGAAGGCATTGGCGGATAAAATCCACATTATATGGGGCGATTTGTGCAATTATGAGAATGTGCTAGAGGGCGTTACAGGAGCTGATTATGTGTTGCATGTGGGTGGAATGGTGTCACCCAAGGCTGATTATTTCCCCGAGAAGACCTTGCGCGTGAATGTCACTGCCGCTCAGAACATCGTAAAAGCCATTCTGGCACAACCCGAATCCGACCACATTAGAACTGTTTATATCGGCTCTGTGGCAGAAACCTCCGACCGCAATGAGCCATTGCACTGGGGGCGCACCGGCGATCCTGTTTTCGCCAGTGAATTCGACAATTACAGCATCAGCAAAATCAGAGCGGAACGCATCTTTGCCGACTCCGGACTGAAACACTGGGTCAGCCTCCGGCAGTCGGGTATCCTTTATTCCGGCATCCTGAAAAATTTCGACCCAATTATGTTCCACGTACCCATCCGCGGAGTGTTGGAATGGACCACTTTGGAAGATTCCGCACGACTTTTGGAACGGGTGTGCCGTGACAATGTGCCCGATGAATTCTGGAACCGCTTCTACAACATCAGCAGCGGACCGCAGTACCGCATGACCAACTACGAGTTTGAATGCCGTGTGCTGAAAGCCGTCCACTGCCCCCGTCCCGAACAGATTTTTGAAGCCAAGTGGTTTGTGCTGAAGAACTTCCACGGACAATATTACTTGGACGCCGATATGTTGGAAAACTATCTGCACTTCCGCGCGAATGTGCCTTTGGATGACTACTTCCAGCAAATGAGCGACCGCCTGCCCAAAATCTTCAAAGCAGCGAAAATCGTTCCTCCTTTTGTGCTGAAAGCCGTGTTGCGCCCCCTTGCCCACAAGAAAACCTACGGCACCCAATACTGGATCAAGCATCATGACGAAAGGCGAATTCGCGCCTATTACGGAAGTTTGGAAAAGTGGCAAGCCATTCCCGATTGGCCGGAATGGGATTTGTCGGAACCTGCGGGACAGGAACATGCCATCCACATTGACCACGGCTATGATGAGTCCAAACCTTTGACTGATTTGTCGTTACAAGACCTGCAGCAGGCTGCGGCTTTCCGTGGTGGAAAACTCCTTTCGGAAACCTACGATGGCAACCCCGCCCAACTGCTCAGCTGGGAATGCCATGCCGGACACCGCTTCGAGGCCTCTCCCAAACTCATACTGGAAGGCGGCCACTGGTGCCCCGAATGCCTGTCCCCGAACGGAAACTACCAAGACCTCGCCGCTCATAGTCCCTTCTTCGCACAGGTGTACCGACAATCAACTTCCCCCTGTTGAAATTATCCAGACAGGCCAAATCGTATGTCATTCTTTTTTCGTATTTTTGAAGTTTGATATTTAAACTCCCCTCGAGCGTAGCGAGACTCCCCTTTGGACGAAGTCCACTCCCCTCGAGGGCGCAGCCCGAGACTCCCTTTGAGCACGTAGTGCGAAACTCCCCCTAACCACTATCCCCTAATCACTAAAACCTAAAACCTACTATGGCAGAATATAACGACGACAACATCACCACCCTGGAATGGGACGAGCATATACGAACCCGCCCCGGTATGTATATCGGCAAACTGGGCGATGGCTCTGCCCACGACGATGGTATCTATGTATTGTTCAAAGAAGTGATAGACAATGCGATAGATGAATTCATGCAGGGCTTCGGCAAAAGCATCGAAATCTCTATCAAAGAAAACAAGGTCTCCATCCGCGACTATGGCCGCGGCATCCCGCTGACCAAGGTGGTGGACTGCGTGTCGAAAATGAATACTGGTGGCAAATTCAAGGAAGGCACCGCTTTCGACAATTCCATCGGTATGAACGGTGTGGGTGTGAAGGCCGTCAACGCCTTGTCCACTTATTTCTTCGTGCAGAGTGTCCGCGACGGACAGAAAAAAACCGCTGAGTTCTCCTGCGGCAAATTAGTGGAGGAATCCCCCTTGCAACTGTGTGAAGAGCGCAACGGAACCCTTGTTTCTTTCATCCCTGACAGCAGCATCTTCGAGAATTATCACTGGTATTTCGACTATGTGGAGAAGATGATCTGGAATTACGCCTACCTCAACCGAGGACTGTCCATCGTGCTCAACAACAAGCGGTTCATCTCCAAAAATGGTCTGTTAGACCTTATCAACAATAACATCGGCAACGATGCTCTCTACACCCCCATCCATCTGGAAGACGGTGATTTTGAGTTCGCTCTGGTACATACCGACCGCAAATACGGCGAAGAGTATTACTCTTTCGTCAACAGCCAAAATACCACCCAAGGCGGTACCCATCAGCAAGCTTTCCGTGAGGCTATCGTCAAGACTTTCAGGGATTTCTACAAAAAAGATTATGATCCCAATGACATCCGTAACTCGGTAGTAGCAGCCCTTTCCATCAAAGTGAAAGAGCCTATTTTTGAGTCGCAGACCAAAACCAAATTGGGTTCCACCTATATGCGTCCCGGCGGTACCACCATCAGAAACTATGTCAATGACATTGTCTCCAAGTTATTGGACAAGTACCTCCACATGCATTTGGATGTGGCGGAAATCATTCAGAAAAAAATTCAGGAATCTGAAAAAGAAAGAAAAGAGATTGCCGGCATCAAGAAA
>JAGCSI010000083.1 GCA_017964255.1 Bacteroidales bacterium
CCCTGACCGAAATCAGAGCTTTTGGTGCCCAGGACAAGAGTCGAACTTGCACGGGAGTACTCCCACTACCCCCTCAAAGTAGCGTGTCTACCAATTCCACCACCTGGGCTCGTTTTGCGGGTGCAAAAGTACAACTTTTTTTTGAATCCACAACGGGGTGGGAAAATTTTTTTTGAATGCTTCTTACATCAGCGGATTTTGGCTGTTCCGTAGCCGAAACATGATTGTAAAAGTTTTCCACAATGGTTTCTTTTTTCAATAAAAATGTTGTTTTCTCATTCTGTACATAGCGCTTTATTCAGATAAATTTTCTATTTTTGCATCGGAAAATAGCGAAAAGTGCAATGTTACCACACAAATAAAGACACTTTTCAATGAGTCATGGAGATTAAAAGTGATATTGCAGAATAGTAAAAGTATATATACAATGAATATGCAGAACCGCAACTTGTCAGAGATACTGAGGATGTCATTGATGGAGATGGCATTGGTGGGATTGGCGTTCCTGGTGGCACTGACGGGATGTTCACACAGCTCACATGGCGAAGTCAAGGAGCGGCAGGCTGGCGATACGCTCTATACCAGGGAGGCGGCGATGGCGGTTTACGACCAGAATCCAGAGCGGGCTCTGCTGATTATCGATTCGGCGGTTATCGTGGGCAATATCGAAGAAGATCTCGCGTCGATGTTGCGTGCATACGTCTATAGCCATACCTTGGTGGGACCTCGCATGGATACGGCGTGGCAGATTTGCGAGGCGCTGATGGAGAGCGACTTTGTGGAGAATCCGGGCCATAGGCAGAATGTGCTCGACATGCTAGTCTATATCACCCGCAAGCAGCGCAACTACGAGCAGTGTTTGCGCTGGGCTACCGAGAAGGCCGACTTCTGCCGTCAGCAGGGCGAAGAGACCGAGGCGTTGCGCACCGAGGCCGAAATCGGGGTCATTCTTTCGAAGTTAGGCGAGGAGGAGAAAGGTCTCGCCAAACTCAGCGGCGTAATAGCCAACCTTGACGGACAACGTCATGTTGACGAGATGGATGCCTGTGTTATTGCTCTCAAACGCAAAATCCAGGTGCTGCAGGATTTGGGCCGAGAGGAGGAGGTTATTCCGCTCGCATGCCATGTTATAGAAGTCGTCGACGACTACCACCAACATAGAAGTGAATTCACTAATAACAGCTATCGTCTTTCGAACGACGAAGAGGAGACGGAACACTATTGTGAATTCTACATCTCCCAAGCTCATGGCTATCTGGCTCGTGCTTTTGCCGAAGTGGGGGAGATGGATTCTTCAAAACACCACCTGTCCCTTTTCGAGAAAAGCGAATTCGGGCGTAGCCTCGAAGGACGCAAGATGATAGCCCCGACGTGGTGCAAGCTCGGCTATTACGGCAAAATGCTGGCCACCTATAACGAGTTGACGGAGCAGATGGGAGCTGATACCCTCAATTTCGACTATCTAGAGATATTGCAGGTGAGGGCTGAGGCCGCCAAAGCCTTGGGCAACCCTTACGCTGCGGTTGACTACCTGCAGCGCTATGTCAAGCTTGGTTATTATCTTAACGATTTGATAAACAAGAGTCATGCCTATGAGTATGCTGTCCGTTACCACTTGCAGGAGGAGCGGTTGAACACTGAACGCGTGGAGGCTGCCAAGAAACGCAATGGGCTCATCGCCTTGTCGTTGGGAATTATAGTGCTGATAGTAAGTGCTTTCGTCATCTTCATGAAGCGTCAGTTGGATGACATAAGGAGAAAGAACGCTGTGCTCGCCAAGGAGATTGCCGACAGAATAGAATATGAGGAGAAATACCTTGCTGCTGTTGAGAAACAGACTGAAAAGCAGAAAGAGGATGAAGCGATGGTCGCAGATCCATCCACTCTTGCAGACAGCGAGTTGTTTGAATATATCCGCCATATTATTTTGGAGGAGAATTTGCATTTGAACCCTCTTTTCGACCGGCAGCAGCTGATAGACCGTTTGCATTTGTCGAAGGACCGCATCGGGGCCGCTTTCGCCCAGGGAAGCGAGTACCGCTCGTTGAAGAACTTCCTCAACGAAATTCGTTTGCAACACAGTACCAAGCTGCTTGCCGAAAATCCTGAGATGAGCATCAACGAGGTGGCCGCTGCCAGCGGCTTCGCCTCATACGTTGTTTTCGCCCGTAATTTCAAACAACGGTTTGCCATAACGCCCACAGAATTTCGGGAGCGTGGAAATGGTGTTTTTGTGCCCGAAAGTGACGAATAATCATTTTTTTTGCCAAAGGCTGAACGGATGCATTTGATGCGTCTTTGCTAACATATATTTAAGAATCGGCCCATGAGTTGCGTCATGGAGAATCATAGTTTTTCTGTTTTGGAAGATACTTTTGCTGGCATATTCGATGGCGTTTTGCACATCTTCGTATTACCAGCATGTATTCTGTCGGCTTGAAGGACAGTGAGGATGTCATTGTCTGTATGGACGGCGAAAAGGTACTGCATAGGGAGTGTATTTTAATCTCCATAGTTGTGTAAATAATATGATATTTCTTTGTGAATGTGAAGACATAAAGTTATAACTATTGTTGAAAATCAGTTAGTTAAGAAATTTATTTATATAACTTTTTGTCTTTGTTTATATCTTTTTGTCCATAAAATTTTTTGTCCGTGCGTATGTGCGTATGGATTTTTTTGTATTTTTGCGCCGCGAAAAAGTAGTGGCGTTCAACTGCTTTTTTTATTTGACAAAGAATAAATTAAGTTAAAAATACAAAATTGTTTATGGTGAAAAAACTACTGATTTCTATATTGGTGCTGCTTGCGATAGGTGTAGCGGCCACAGGCCCCGCAAGGGCGCAAAATCCCCAACAGCGCACCCTCACGGGCATTCCGCAAGGGTGGACGGTGACGGCTGACGGCCAGAGTGTGACGGTGAACAACAACACAGCCATTATCACCGATGGCTCTGAGGTGATACTGACCCCGACAACGGCCGAAATTAACTTTGTGAAGGGTGTGACACTGACGGACGCCCCGATGCCAGTAATCGGTAACTTCATTTTACTGGACACCTTAACACGAGACTATGTGATGCAGGACAATGATACCCTGACAGGCACGCTTGCGGGCAATTACAAGATTTCCGTTGCCGAGAACGCTACGGTTACGTTGTACAATGTGACTATCAATGGTGCGCATGATAACAATTGCAAGTGGGCTGGAATCACATGTCTGGGTGACGCCACCATCAATCTCATCGGCACGAACATTGTGAGGGGATTTTGGGCGGCTTATCCTGCTATCCAGGTTGGTCCCGACGGCACAACGCTTACCATCCAAGGCGAGGGTTCTCTTGATGCCATCTGCAATGTCTTTTTCTACGATTATGGTAGTGATTATGGTAGTGCCGCAGGCATAGGCAGTTATTATGGTGGCCAAAGTATTGTCTGTGGTAATATCGTCATTTTGAGCGGAAACATTATCTCCAAGGGTGGTAGGGGTTGTCCTGGTATTGGTAGTTCAAAAGGTACTACCTGTGGCGATATCACCATCAGCGGTGGAAACGTGACGGCCATCGGTGGAGCTAGCTCTGCTGCTATTGGCTGCGGAGAGTATTTCCCTTCTCCGGCAAGCTGTGGCAATATCCTCATCAATGGTGGTACCGTTATGGCCATAGACACCCTGGGCGTAGGTATCGGTGTTGGAGCGGATGAAGATAATACCTATTTAGGACATAACCATTGTGGCACCATTACCATTACCGATGATGTGACCCAGGTGACGGCAATCGGACTTTGGTATCCCATAGGTAAGTATAGTAACCATGATAATTCTTATTTGGGTGCCATTACTATCGGTGGCACCGTGTACTGGACGGGCTCTGCATACTCTAGCTATGAACATTATCAATATATCATCCAAGACACGATTGTTTATCCGGTCCAGGACTTGTACATCCACTATGACAACGGCACATGGCCTGCTGGCATTGAGTCTTCCCATTTCACATCGAACGGAGACCTCAAGATTGCCTGTGAGCCTTCGTATTCAATCTCCATGATAAAAAACAGGATTGCCAAGCAGACGGGCTTCGCAGAGTCTGTCATGATGCTGAGTTATACTGGTAATGTCATCTTGGCAGATAACCAGACTTTGGCCGATTACAACATCCAGAAAGGATCCGTCATCACCCTGACGTACGAGGACTCCACCATTCCAGTGAAGCAGGCCAATGGCGCATGGAAATTCACGATGCCCGACTATAACGCGCAGGTCGATGTGGAGTACTACAACGGCTACGTGCTGACCCTTGCCTGCAACGGCAGTGGTGTAGTAGTATTCAGCGGCGATACCCTGCCGCAGGGCGTGACAGCTGTCCCAGGGAGTACTGCCAACACTTATTATGTTGTCTCCGGCACTGAAGTGACCGTCAAGGCCAGGGCCAATGAAAACTATGGCTTTGAGAGCTGGACCAACGAGAACAGCAATGTGATGGGCACCGACAGCACCCTCACCATCACTATTACCGGCGACACCACCCTTACGGCCAACTTCGTCAGGGATTTCGAAGGCTCTGGCACCGAAGATGACCCATATATCATTTCAAATACGGAAAAATGGACACTCCTGTCCAACAGAGTGAAAGAAGGAAAGGGATACTATGGCAAATATTTCCTTCAGACAGACAGCATCTTTGCAGGGAGAATTTACGTGGGTACTTATTACAGTGCAACTTCGTACAGCCCCTTTGGTGGCATATACGATGGTGGCGGACACGCTCTGGAATTTCTGGATAACAATATCTCTTCAATGAACAAGGCAAACAGAGCCCCCTTTATATGTGTGGATGGAGCCACTATCCGGAATTTACATATCACAGGTACAATAAAAACATACTACAATTTCATTGCAGGCTTTATAGCGAGAACCGTAACGAATAACAGAACCACAACAATTATCAACTGTAGAAGCAGTATTCGGATTGAAAGTTTAAGGCTCACCGATTATGATGGCACCCATGGAGGTTTTGTCGCTGTGACGGATGCGGCAGTGAACTTTATAGGTTGTGTGTTTGACGGTGCGCTAATTGGTGCAAAAACCAGAAGCAGTGGCGGTTTTATCGGATGGACAGAGAAAAATGCATCGGTTAATTTCATAGATTGTATATTCGCTCCTGATTCATTGTCCATGGGTGACAGCTTAAGTTGCACCTTTTCCCGTGCGAGAAAAGATACTTCACTTCATTTCACGAACTGCTATTATGCACAAGCTTTTGGCAAAGAACAAGGCAAGAAACTCCGTAGCATTACAGCCGGTGCAGATGTGACGACGCTGGGTTTGGCTGGCACCGCTACCGTGTACAATGTCAGCGGAATCACCGCATACGCCGACAATAATGGTTTGAAGTATGGCGATATGTTCTTTGCCGGTGACACCGATGTTGTCAACCTTACGCTTGGCCACGCCGACCGCTCTGCCGAGGGCATGATTTTCGACTCCTATAGTGCCAGCAATGGCGCAAGCTTCAACGGCGATACCCTGACCATGCCTAATGACAGTACTGTCATCAGTGCCAATTACTTTCAGTGTCCTATGTTGACTCTCGCCAGCAACGGCAACGGTACAATGGGCTTCTGCGGCGATACCCTGCCGCAGGGAGTGACACCTGGCAGTACTGCCAACACGTATTATGTTGTCTCCGGTACTGAGGTGTGCATCAAGGCCACGCCTGCCGAGCACAACTATATGCAGAAGTGGAACAACGAGGCGGCTTTGAACAGCAACGAGGCGGTTAACACAAGTTTCACCGTTACGAAAGACACGATCCTGACGGCTTATTTTGTCCAAAAGCCCATCTTGACACTGGGTACCAATCCTTCCAATCCCGTTAGGGGCACCGTAACAATTGCCGGCACTACACTCCCCAGCAATGTGGAACAAATCGGCACTTCAAGTTCCTATTATGTGGATTATGGTACCAACGTGACGGTGGTGGCTACGCCGATTGCGCACTATCACCTTGCCAGCTGGAGCAACATTGGTGGCAACGAACTCGAGCAGGTGGTCACCATGACCCAGGACATGGGAATCACCGGTGTCTTCGCTATCGACACGTTCACCCTGACGCTCAAAACCAACGACATAAACATGGGTACTGTGGAGGTTACGAATCATAATGGCAACCCTGCTATCGTTTCCCATGATCCTGATGCTAACGGCACCCGCACCTATAAGGTAAACTACGGTGCCGAGGTGATTATCAAGGCTACTCCGAAGGAACACTACCATCTGGATTCATGGAGCAACGGTGTAACGGTCAACACGGACGACACAATCCATGTCATTGTGACCACAGACAGCACCATTATGGCGACCTTCGACACCAATACCTACGTGTTGAACGTGGTGAGTGCCGATGCTGCGATGGGCAGTGTGAGCGGCAGCAACCCCGCGGCCAAGCATTTTCTCAGTTACGAGATTAGCGCCACTGCGAACAACGGCTGCCACTTTGTGCAGTGGAACGACGGCAATACTGATAATCCTCGCACGGTGACTTTGTCCAGCGACAGTACTTTCACCGCTACCTTCGCTGCCACCCCAGCCGAACTGGCATGGAGTACCAATACCTTTACTGGCTACACCTATATCGATTTCAACAATTACAAGCCCACCCTCACCAATCCGCATAACGTGAGTGTCCGTTATGGCTGTGTGGAGGGTAATCAGTCTCTATATGGCGGTATCCTTTGTGATGCCCAGACCGGCACTATCGGTGCTTCTTCGCCTGTCTATGGCTATATCCATGGGGTGGCAGGAACCTACCACATCTATGCTGTCCACGAGACCGACCAGACCTACTACTACGACTCTGTGGTTTACACCCTTCATGTGCTCCCCAGTGCGCAGGTGAGTTTGACTAAAAACATCGCCGACGGAGGTGTTGTGTCGATGCCTGATTATACCGACGAGTCCACACTTACTCATTTATACATCACCGTCAATGGTACTTCTTATGCCTATGTGGCCCAAGGCTATAGCATGAATATTATGGCAGAACCCGCCACGGGTTATCACTTCAGTAAATGGACGTTGGACCAGAGTGACCTCTCCACCAATGCAGCTTATACTTATCAGGCACCTGCCACCATCACTGGCAACCTGTTGTTACAGTATATTCAGGCCGTGTTCGACACCAATACCTACGTGTTGAACGTGGTGAGTGCCGATGCTGCGATGGGCAGTGTGAGCGGCAGCAACCCCGCAGCCAAGCATTTTCTCAGTTATGAGATCAGCGCCACTCCGAACAACGGCTGCCACTTTGTGCAGTGGAACGACGGCAATACCGACAATCCCCGCACGGTGACTTTGTCCAGTGACAGTACTTTCACCGCTACCTTCGCTGCCACCCCAGCCGAACTGGCATGGAGTACCAATACCTTTACTGGCTACGCCTATATTGATTTCAACAATTATAAGCCCACCCTCACCAATCCGCACAACGTGAGCGTACGATACGGCCTTGCTGAGAATGTGAACAGCGTCAAGGTTAATCAGGAGACCGGATACATTACCAACAGTTTCAACGTGCCCGTGATATACACTCAGGGAACCTACCATATCTATGCGGTGCACGAGACCGACCAGACCTACTACTACGATTCGGTGGTTTATACCCTTAATGTGAATCGGGCTGCCCTGGTGCGCATATTGCGGAACATTGAAGAAGGAGGCAGCAATGCTTTCCTGAATGCAGATGCCGATCTTACCCACGCTTATTCCAGCAGCAATAACTCCATGATAGCATACTTGGCACCGGGTGCCGGTTTCACTGTTGAAGCTACTGCCAACGAGGGGTATCACTTCAGCAAATGGCAGACTGGCAATAATGAAGATGGCTACACCGACTATGCTACCACCAGTACCGTCGTTTATACGGCTCCTGCGACAATCACCAGCATGTCCACTATCGGTCTTAAGTCCGTGTTCGACACCAATACCTACGTGTTGAACGTGCAGAGCGCCGATGCTGCGATGGGCAGTGTGAGCGGCAGCAACCCCGCGGCCAAGCATTTCCTCAGCTACGAAATCAGCGCCATACCTGGGCCTGACTACCGTTTCGAGCGCTGGAACGACGGCAATACCAACAACCCCCGTACGGTGACTATAACCAGCGACAGTAACTTTACCGCTTATTTCGCCCCTAACAGTTACACCATCACTTACATGGACGGACAAACGGAACTGAATGTGGATACTTTCGACTATCGTCAGCCTATCAGGGAGTACACCACTTCGAAACAAGGCTGGAATTTCGAAGGCTGGAATCCTGAAGTGCCACAGTTGATGCCCGCCGAGAATCTGGTGGTTTATGCCCAGTGGAGCCGTATCTGTGATCCTGTTACGGATGTCGACCATAACACTTATCCCACAGTGGGTATAGGCAACATCTGCTGGATGGCCGAGAACCTCAGAACCACCCACTATGCTGATGGCCGCGAGATTACCCATATCTACGAATATCAGAATGAGATGTATCCGAATGTGCAGGAGAATGTGAGCATTTATGGCCGCCTGTACGACTGGTATGACGCGGCGGATTCTGCCAGACCAACAAGAGCTGTCCGCGTACAGGGAATCTGTCCAGACGGCTGGTACCTGCCCAATGAGGAAGATTTTGAGCTTCTCAACAATGTGAATCTCACCAACCTGCGTTCAGTCAACTACTGGCTCTTCAACCCAGGTACTAACACCACGGGCTATGACCTGAGACCTGCGGGTATGTACAATTTCGCTACCTCAAGATACGAGGATCTGCACGGTTACGCTTATCTGTGGTCAGTGACCAGCATCAGCAGTGTGGAGGCTCATTGCCACATGGCAGACTGTAACTGCTACATGCTTGTCGACCTCATTTACAACAAGAATAATGCTTTCAGCGTAAGGTGTGTGAAAGATTAATATGTTATCGTTACGATAAAAGTTCGATAAAGCTATATTGTATCTCAGAGGGCGTGTCGCAACGGACACGCCCTTTTTTTTGCCCTCGATTTTCATCGCTATGCTAAAACAGGGTGTTGAAGAAGTCCCTTGTTTGGTAAAAAAAAAGATGTCGACCGCTGTTTAGTAGAAAAAAAATTGTATATTTGCACTCGATTTTCAATGAAAATCCAAAGTAGTACTTTTGATTTTCAATGAAAATCCAAAGTATAGAAGATAAAAATGAGGCTTATGTTTAATCGTATATTACAGATTGAAAAAGAGTTAGAAGGAAGTGTTTTCTTTTTTGGAGCTCGTCAGACAGGAAAATCAACAGTTTTGCGTCAGCAGTTTCCGGATACGCTCTATGTCGATTTGCTTGACTCCAATCTCAAAAGCCGTTTTACCCGACGTCCATATTTGCTTTATGAAATGCTGTACGACAAAGCGGAGGGTACCTTGGTCATCATTGATGAGATACCAGAGGTGCCGGAATTGCTCAATGAAGTTCATCGTTTGATTTCGGAGCGACATCATGTTTTTATCCTTTGTGGATCAAGTGCTCGCAAGTTGAAGCGAAGAGGGAAAAACACGCTTGGAGGAAGAGCCCTTCCAGTATATTTCTATCCCTTTGTCAGTGCTGAAATTCCTGATTTTGACCTGGAAAAGGCTATCACTTACGGTATGATTCCGTCACATTATTTAGCCAAGAATCCTGCCCGTCAGTTGGAAGCTTACATACAGGTGTATCTGAAAGAAGAAATAAAAGAGGAGGCATTAGTCAGAAATCTCAATTCATTTCAACGATTTCTGGAAGTTGCGGCTCTTACCGATGGCGAAATGGTTAACTACAATAATATTGCTTCCGATTGCGGTGTGAGTGCAACAACAGTGAGTTCTTATTTTGATATATTGGAGGATACACTTGTGGGTTATCGTATTCCGGCTTTCCGGCGGGTGATTAAGCGTAAATTGATACAAACGCCTAGGTTTTATTACTTTGATGTTGGAGTGGTAAACCATTTGTTGCATCGCAAGGAACTGGTTAGAGGAACTCCTGAATATGGACATGCATTCGAACATCTTGTCATTCAGGAACTGTATGCTTGGATGCATTATTCACATTCAGAGGAAAACCTTTCCTATTGGCGTACTTACACAGGGCTGGAAGTGGATGTTGTGATTGGCGATGCCAGGGTAGCTATTGAGATTAAGTCTGTGGAAGAGGTTATGTCTAAACATCTCAAAGGATTGAAAGCTTTTGGCGAGGAACACCCCTCCAGTCGTAAAATGATAGTCTCTCTGGATCCTATCAACCGTCGTATCGGTGATATTGAGTGTGTATATGTGCTTGATTTCTTTAAGAATTTATGGAAAGAAGGATTATAACCTCTGTTTTGAAATTTTAGGTTTAAAAAATGACGATGAAACAATATGATATGAAGAAATTGACGACTTGCTTGTTGATGCTGATTCTGAGCGTTAGCGTTATGGCTCAGGACTATGCCTCTTACTATGTGGCACCGAAAGAACCCGAGGTGAAAGCCAAACTGGAAGAGTGGAAAGATCTGAAATTTGGGATGATTATCCATTGGGGTCTGTATGCTGTGCCGGGGATTGTGGAGTCGTGGTCCATCTGCTCGGAGGATGAGGACTGGATTCCGCGTGACAGCACCATCTCTTACGACGACTACAAGCAGTGGTACTGGAATCTGAGCAAGGAGTTCAATCCGGTGGATTTTAACCCTGACCAGTGGGCCGCAGTGGCCCGCGACGCCGGTATGAAATATGTGGTGTTTACCACCAAACATCACGACGGTTTTGCTCTGTTCGACACCAAATACAGCGATTTTTCCATCGCCAAAGGGCCTTTCGCCAGCAATCCCAAGGCCGACGCTTTGAAGTATGTCTTTGAGGCGTTCAGAAAGCAGAACATGATGATTGGCGCCTATTTCTCCAAGCCCGACTGGCATTCGCAGGACTATTGGTGGAGCCGTTATGCCACTCCCAATCGCCATGTGAACTACAGGATAGACCAACATCCCTATCGTTGGGAGAATTTCAAGCAGTTTGTCTATGGACAGATTGGTGAAATCACGCAGCGTTACGGAAAAGTGGACATTCTCTGGCTTGATGGGGGCTGGGTGCGCCCGCCCGAAGAGGATATCAACATGGATGTGGTGGCCCGCATTGCCCGCCAGAACCAGCCGGGTATCCTGATTGTGGACCGCACCGTAGGAGGAGAGTATGAGAACTACCAGACTCCTGAGAAACAGATTCCCGAGAAGCGATTGGCCAACCCCTGGGAGACCTGCGTGCCGCTGAGCAAGGACTGGGGTTATATCCCTAATGCGAAGTTCAAGTCCGCCAACGAGGTGATTGGCATGATGATGGAAATTGTGGCCAAGGGCGGCAGCCTGCTGCTGGGCGTTGGTCCTACACCCCAGGGCCTGATAGAGCCCGAGGTGGTGAAGATTCTGGAAGAGATAGGGGCTTGGATGAAACTGAATGGGGAAGCCATTTATAATACCCGTTGTCTGGCCAATTATCAAGCGGAAGACTTGTGGTTTACTACCTCCAAGGATGGGAAATATGTTTATGCTTTATGTCCAGGAACTAAGAGTCCTACGCTGTCATGGACGGGTAATATTCCGGCCAAAGGGGCGAAGATGCAGCTGTTGAGTGGCAAGGGACCGGTGTATTACAAGTTAGATGGAGATAGAGTGAATGTACGTCTTCCGTATGAATTATCAGATAGCAAAAGGCCCTTTGTCATCAAGTTTGCGGTGGAGGTGCCAGTCTATCAGGATTTGAACAAGAACGGTCGTTGTGATGTGTACGAGAACCCGTTGCAGAGCATTGATATGCGGGTGGAGGATTTGCTGCAGCAGATGACCACCGAGGAGAAAATAGGGCAGCTGGCGATGACCATGGGCTGGAGCTATTACGAGCGGGAAGGGCAGTCGTTCCGTTTGACTGACAAGTTTGAGCAGGATATGGGGCAGAAGCTGATTGGTGGCTCATGGGCGGTGATGCGTGCCGACCCGTGGACGCAGAAGACCCTTGATAATGGACTGAATCCGCAGATGGCCTTGGCGGTAAGCAATGCCATGCAACGCTGGGTGCGCGAGCACACACGTTTGGGTATCCCCTTGTTTTTGGCCGAAGAGTGTCCTCATGGACACATGGCCATCGGCACCACGGTGATTCCTACGGCTTTGGGAAGGGCATCCACTTTCAACAAGCAGTTGGAAAATGAGTTGGGCAAGGCGGTGGGCAAACAGACGGCTTTGCAGGGTGCCAACGTGGCCTTCGGTCCGGTGCTGGATATCAGTCGTGACCCTCGCTGGTCGCGCATGGAAGAGGGTTATGGCGAAGACCCGGTGCTGGCGGCTCAAATGGGCGGTGCATACGCACGGGGTTTGGCCTCAAACGGCACGTTGCCGGTGATGAAGCATTTGTCAGCCTATGGTGTGTCAGAGGGTGGTCACAATGGGGCCTCCTCGCATGTGGGAACCCGTGAATTGTTGTCACAGCTTTCCCTGCCTTTCCGCCAGGGACCGGAAGTAGGGGGTGTGATGACCGCCTATAACGATATTGACGGGGTGCCTTGTTCAGCAAACAAATGGCTGATAAAAAATATCTTGCGCAATGCTTGGCAGTTCGACGGGGTGGTGATTTCCGACCTGTATGCTATCAACGGTCTGGTGAGCTCGCGCATGGCTGCTGACTATAAAGAGGCGGCGGTTCAGGCGTTGAAAGCCGGTGTGAATATTGATTTGGGCGCATCGTGCTGTACCCAGCCCTTGGCTCAGGCCTTGAAAGAGGGCCTGGTATCAGAAAAAGAACTGGATGAAGCTGTGAGACACGTGCTGAGGTATAAATTCAAGTTAGGTTTGTTTGATAAATCGTATGCTGATTTTAAACCTTCGGATAATGAAAAGTTTAAAACAGGCTTCGCTTTTGATGAGTTGAATCGCCAGGCGGCCACAGAATCGGTGGTGATGCTGAAGAATGACGGACTGCTGCCGCTGTCCAAGGATGTGAAACGGGTGGCGGTTATCGGTCCCAATGCCGACAATATATATAATATGTTAGGGGACTATACCGCACCGCAAGCCGAAGGCGAGGTGGTGACGTTGTTACAGGGCATCAAAAACAAACTGCCTAATGCCGAGATTCATTATGTGAAGGGATGTGATATTCGTGATATGTCGTGGAATGAAATTGACAAGGCGGTGGCCACTGCCCGTTGGGCTGAGGTGGTCATCGTGGCCTTGGGTGGCTCTAGTGCCCGCGATTTCCGCACCAGCTACAAGGAAACCGGTGCGGCGGATGCGACGGCCCAAACGGTGAGTGACATGGAGTCGGGCGAAGGCTTCGACCGAGCCACCTTGTCGTTGATGGGCTATCAGCAGCAACTGTTGGAAGCTTTGGCGAAAACGGGCCAGCCTGTCGTGCTGGTGATGATCCAGGGACGTCCGCTGGACATGAGCTGGGCGGACTATACCGATGTGGCTATCCTTAATGCCTGGTACCCGGGCGCGCAGGGCGGCAACGCCTTGGCCGACCTCATTTTCGGAGATGCCAACTTGTCGGGGAAATTGCCAGTGTCGTATCCCCGTTCGGTGGGTCAGTTACCTGTATATTATAATGCGGCCAACCACAGGAACAATTATACCGATGAATCTGCCCAGCCTTTGTATCCTTTCGGTTTCGGACTGAGTTATACCACTTTTTTGTATTCTGATATGAGTGTTAGTCTAAACGGTGATTCTGTGACGGTTTCTTTCAGCTTGACCAATACGGGTGACCGGGATGGGGCAGAGGTGGCACAGTTGTACCTCCGTCAGGAACAGGCCTCGGTGGTGCGCCCCGAACGCCAGCTGATTGCTTTCGAAAAAGTGTATCTGAAAAAAGGAGAGCGCCAAACGGTTACGATGAAACTTTCAAAAGAAGACTTTTCTTTCATGGATGAAGAGGGTAGGTTGCGGTTCGAACCGTCGGAATATACCTTGATGCTGGGTTCTTCCAGCCAGGATATACGCTTGGAGAAAAAGATTACTTTGGATTAATAAAAATCAGCTTGATGAGATATAAGTAGTTGGAAATCAATTAGTGTTGGATGTTCGTATGAAAGGGAAGTTTTTCTTGTTCAGTCTGTTTTGTTGTGTCTTTCTGTTTTCCTGTGTGCCAGGAAGGATTATTCATACGGGAGGGAGATTTGGTGACCTCAGTCAGGGGGACAATTCTTCGCAGACTGATAAACCATTGCAGGATAATCAGTATGCTGCAACTAATGAGTCATCAGGAGATAATCAAACCATGATGTCGGAACTTCGGCGCAGGTGTTTGGAAAAACAGGTGACAGATTATGACGGGAACAGTTACCATACGGTGTTAGTGGGAAAGCAATGCTGGCTGAAGGAAAACCTGCGCACTACCCATGGGCGTGATGGTAAAATGCTCAAATATTATGTTCCCAATGGCAACTCTGCCAATATACGGGAATATGGATACTTGTATGAATGGCGATCGGCAAAGTCGGCATGTCCCAAAGGCTGGCATCTGCCTACAGTGGAGGATTGGGAGAAACTGGAGGACCAAGTGGTCCTGTTGGGCATGTCGTGTGGTGATGGTTTGCAGAAGCAGGTGGCCAAGGCCGTGGCTTCTAAGACAGGGTGGCAATCTAGCCCTGATGCATGTGCGGTGGGGTATAACCAGCAGTCCAACAACTCATCGGGATTCAGTGTCCTTCCCGCCGGTTTATACAATTACGAGCATTATAATAATTTTGGCTACAAAGCCAACTTCTGGAGTGCGAAAGAATACGATGCCGCCTATGCCTATAGCTGCGGCATCAGTTATGACAACGCCTCTCTCAAAAGATTTCTTGACTCCAAGGCCTCTGGCTTCTCAGTGCGCTGCGTCCGGGATTGAGGGATTAGGGGGTAGAAGGTGAGAAGGTTCTATAGCCTCGAAGAGGCGACACTTTGCCAGATGCATGATATGTGTGTATCAGTCTGTCACGACCCTGAGGCTCCGTAGCATCATCCCACACTTTCGCGGCAGGTAGATTCCATCATCTATGCAGGTGCATTCCGTGCCGCGAGGATATATATGGCTCCTCGTACCAGGGGCTTTGCCCCTGTCTGTACCAGGGGTTCCACCCCTGTCTGTATTCTTGTCGGCCCTACGGGCCTTATCTGCCATGAGGCTTTGTCAATTGTCAATTATCAACTGTCAATTGTCAACTGTTAACTGTTAGCTACTTCTTTTTCCTCGCTCTCAGTGTGTTGAGCAGCAGGCAGGTCATGGTCATGGGACCTACACCGCCGGGGACTGGCGTGATGGCGGAGCATTTGCCGGCCACATCGTTGTAGTCCACATCGCCGCAGATGCGGTAACCCTTCTCGCTTTCGGGGTCCTCGATACGGTGAATGCCGATGTCAATCACCACAGCATCTTTCTTGATATAGTCGGCGGTAATCATCTCGGCCTGGCCAATGGCGACAAACAGGATGTCGGCTTTGGCGCACACTTTCTTCAGGTTCTTGGTCTTGCTGTGACAAATCGTAACAGTGGCGTTGGCGTCTTTCTGAGCCAGCATCATGGCCAAGGGCTTACCCACAATGTTGCTGCGGCCCAGCACCACGCAGTTCTTGCCTTCGGTCTCGATGCCCGAACGGCGCACCAATTCCATGGTGCCCATCGGGGTGGCTGGTGGGTAGCAGTCCTTGCCCAACAGCAGGTTGCCCATATTGGAGGGGTGGAAGCAGTCCATGTCTTTGGCGGGATCCACATGTGCCAGCACCTTGTCGTTGGAAATATGCTTGGGCAGCGGCAGCTGGATGATGTAACCGTCAATATCGATGTCTGCGTTCAGAAAGTCAATGGCTTTCAGAAACTCTTCCTCTTTGATGTCTGCGGGAAAATGATAAATGGAGGAGGTGAAACCCACGGTCTGGCAGTTTTTCTTGATACTGTCCACGTAGGTCTGGGCAGCGCCGTCGTCGCCCACAATCACTGCCGCCAAATGGGGTGCAGCTTCCCCTTTGTCTATCATAGCCTTCACTTCATTGGCTATCTCGGCCTTAATCTCAGCCGCAATTTTCTTTCCGTCAATTATTTGCATGATTACTTCGTGTTAGAGCTTCGCTGTTGGTGACTTCGTGTTGGTGAGTAAATGTTAGTTTTCAGTTTTCGGTTTTTCTGACCCCTGACCCCTGTAACCTGTCCACTATTTAATGTTTTCTTCAATCATCTCCTTCAAGTATGCGATGATTTCTGGGTCTTGGATGGATACGCCGTCGAGGGCCTCGTTCACTTCGTCGGTATCAAACACATAGTCCACATCCTCGCGCTGGTAATGGAAAATGAAGTGGATATCGGGATAGGCGGAGGCGGTGAGTACCACTGTTCCTGCCAGGTCGCCCATCGGTGGAGTGTCGATATTGGTGAGTCCGAAAATGGCGGTAACGGTAGTTCCCTTGCCTTTCTCAGAGTCGATGGTCAGTGAACCGCCGGTACGCTCGGTGTTCTGCTTCAGCAGTGGCAGTCCCAAACCCACTTTACGGGTTGTACGGGTAGTAAAAAAAGGATTGATCACCCGATCGGCGGTCTCTTTGTCCATGCCGCAGCCGTTGTCGATAAAGCGCAGTATCAGCTGGTCTTTGGCCTTGTCCTCAATCACTTCCAGGGTGATGTCTTTGGCTCCTGCACGGGTGGAGTTCTGCAGGATGTCCATGATATGCATTGATAGATTGTTCATAATCAAACTTTTAATAATACTCTTCTGCCGTTTTCCTGATGCAGGGCCATGCGGATTTCCTCAAACGAGCGGGTCTCAATCTCGAAATAGCAAGGGGCTATGCCTACCCGGTCGGGAACGTGGGCATCCGAACTGCGGGTGAAGGTTTTGTCTTTGAGGTAAGGATGCTGCTGAATCATTTTCTCCTTGTCGCCTTTTTCCGAAATTTCCACAGCGTCGTAGGGCAAATCGAAAGGAATAAAACCCAACTGCGAGATGACGCTGTTCTTGAGTTTGTCGATATGGGCAGGGATGAAGATGCCGTCCAGCTCCTTCACTTTGGCGGCGATTTTCTCGATGGGCTCGTCCAGACCGGAGGTCAGCAGGCGTGGCTCTTCATAAACGATGTTCATTTCCTCGTCAATCTGCACCTGGTCGCCGAAAAAGTCAGGCGAGTTGGGAATATTGGGCAGATGCTCATCCAGATAGGCTTGGAACTCGTCCAGCAGCTCATGGTTTTTAAAATAGCAGGTGACGTGGGCCTCTTCCTTGGTAGTCACCTCGGCACCGCAGAGCACGAAAATATCGCGGTTGTGCGAGTAGTGCTCGGCCAGACGGCAGTGGCGGGTGGCGTTGTGGTCGGTGATGCCGATGATGTCCACTCCGCGTTGCAGTGCCAGCTCGATGATATACTCGGGCGTCATGTCCAAATCTCCGCAGGGCGAGAAGAGGGTATGGGTGTGCAGGTCAGCTTTGTATATGTTCAAAATAGGGGTTAGGTTTTAGGGTTTAGTAGGTTGCAGGTTGCAGGTTACAGGTTACAGGTTGCAGGTTTTGAATTCTTAATTCTTAACTGACCCCTGTGACCTGTCCCCTGTAACCTATAAATGTTAGTTTTTCAGCATTTCATAAATGATACCGGAAGTCTCGAAGGTCTGTTTGTCGGTGCCCAGAATTGGAATACCTTCTTCAATAGCGGCTTCGAGGGTGTCGTCTTCGGGTTTGTTGCCCTTCACCAAGACGATGGCGGCCAGCTCTTTCAGGGAAGCGATAGCCATCACGTTCTTGTGGGTTTGCAGGGTTACCCAAACGTCGCCTTCCTTGGCGAAGCCCATCACATCACTGAGCAGGTCGGAGACGTATCCGCCCTTGATTTCTCTGTCCAAATTGTCGGCACCGCAGAACACGGTGAGGTTCATCTTTTCTACTAAATCTTTGACTTTCATTTTGTTATAGTATTGATATTGTTTCTATTTATACTGATAAGAATCAATAATATTAATCTGCAAAGTTACATAAAATTCTTGAATGATAAACCACTATGGGTATGATATTTTTATAATTATGTATCTGTTTCCGATTTGCAATGACAATGCGATTGCGACAGCTCTCCGTCATCCAGTATATTCTGTCGCATATCTCCGATATGCACTATATGTACTGTCTGATTGTCACCACACTGCGCGGCTGTGCCGCTTGTATGGTGTTAATTGCGCCTGACGTCGCGTCTCATGCTTCTGGCATGACATCAAAACTAATGTATAGTGTCCCATCACATGAGGCGCTCTGAGTTTTTTTTGAGATATTCCCCGCATTTGCTATTTTCCTCCGTAAATTCAATCTTGATTTTAACAACTGTTAGTTAAAATGTTTTTCTTTATTTTTAATTTGTTGATTTGCAATGATAAAAAATTTGCTATTGATTTTGTTGAAATGGCATTCTTGTTGTATCTTTGCCTTCAGAAAAACGATGATTTAATTATGGAAAATAAAGAACAAAAGAATCCTATTGATGAGGCCCGCAGGTATGTGGCCAATGCGGAAGAGAATATAGCGAAGGCTGTATATGATCCTGAGACAAAATCGTATTTGGATAGCAAATATGTGAAAACAGCTGGGGATATCCTCTGGAAAGGTTGCTTAATTGCGCTGGATGCGGTTCTGCACGTACGCAAAGGGAAGGGGCGACCGTCCATCGAAAAGTATAAGAACGCTGCCAGTATGCGAGACCGTAAATTGTTGACTGCTGTCGTGAACGGATACGACATTATGCACCTATTTATGGGCTATGACGGTATCAAGCAGAAA
>JAGCSI010000084.1 GCA_017964255.1 Bacteroidales bacterium
CAGATCTACCGAAACATTACCCAATGGTGGGACCGTTTCCTGTATCGGAGCAAAGTTGCTGTTCGCCGGCTGGGTGACAGTGATGGTGGTCGGAGTGTTCTGCATGGAGGAAATCACCAACTTTATCGGCCGGTCAAAATTTGTAGGATTGTTCCACTGACACACCTCCGGTGCCACAAACCAAAAAGAAGTATCCAATTGGGCAAATGAACATAAACAGCAACACGAAATCAAAAACAATAATACTGGTTTCCCGAACACATGTATTTTTTTTGATTTCATATAAATAATTTTAGCCTTTTTAAATATACAGACGCAAAAAAGGGAAAAACGTTTACAAGAAAAATGTATAAAATTTTCAAATCCCACTGAAAGCGCCCTCAATCCTTGGCACCAACCTGTCGATATTCCCTGCCCCCATCGTCAACAAAACATCAGGTTTGTGCCGCTCAATAAACGGTATGACCTCTTCTGTCGTCAATAAATATTTATGGTCATTCTGAATCATGTTCAACAAATACTGCGAGGTAATACCCGGGATGGGTAACTCGCGCGCCGGATAAATGTCCAACAGAATCACCGTATCCAATATAGACAACACCTCGGCAAACTGCGGGGCAAAGTCACGTGTTCGACTATACAAATGCGGTTGGAAAATACCACAGATATGTTTCCCCGCATAGATTTTCCCTACCGCCGTGATAAAAGCCCTGAGCTCCTCGGGATGATGGGCGTAGTCGTCGATATACACAAAATCAGGCCGCTCAATACGATAGTCAAAACGACGCTTTACCCCATTGAATCCGGCCAGTTTTTTCGCCCATAATTCTTGCTCTTGCTGATTATGTCTGCCTTTGGCATACTCATTCACCGCAGCAAAAGCAGCCACAGCATTCAGCACATTATAAGTTCCTGAAACAGACAAATGAACCGGATAAACCTCATCACCATGATGCAAAACAAAATCAGAAGTATTCGGACACAACTGAATATCAGTAGCGAAGTAATCACAACTGCTTTCCATACCATACACCACTTTGTGGGGATGCTGTATCTGGTCGGCAATTTTCTCGTGTACCACCACCGCTCCCCTCACCTGGCTGGCATATAGCTGAAACGACTCCACCAGCTTTTCTTTTTCCCCATAAATATCCAAATGATCGGCATCCATGGAAGTAATCACCCCCACCTCGGGATGCAGGGTCAGGAAAGAGCGGTCGAACTCGTCAGCCTCCACCACCATCATCTCCGCATGGTCGTCAATCACTACATTGGCATTGAAATTCTTAGCAATACCGCCAATAAAAGCCAATAGCGGATGCTGTTCATGCAACACCGTTGTCACCATCGAAGTGGTAGTGGTCTTGCCATGCGTGCCCGCGATGCCAATAGTGGGCAAATGCGAACTAATCATGCCCAGCACTGCCGAACGCTTGTATATCGGTATATTGTTCTTTTCAAAATACACATATTCCTGATGCGTTTTAGGCACCGCCGGCGTGTAAACCACAAAATCCACCTGCTCTGGGATAAAGTTGACATCTTCCTCATAATGGATCTTCGCGCCCATTTTCGTCAATGCCGCAGTGATATCGCTGGGAGTCAAATCATAGCCATAAATAGTATTGCCAGCCTGCAAAAAATAACGGGCCAAGGCACTCATTCCTATGCCACCAATACCTAAAAAATATATTGTTTTACCAATAATCTTCTCATCCATAACACCTTACTTTGCCAAAATCACAAACACCGTTCTTCGGTTCTTTGCCCTGCCCGCCTCGGTTTTATTATCCGCAATTGGACGGGATTCGCCATAACCTTTGTATTTTATCCTGCTCGCATCAACACCTTGACCAATCACATAATCGTACACAGATTTGGCACGTTCCTGTGACAGTTTCAGATTGGAATTGTCATCGCCAATATTATCGGTATGTCCCTGAATCTCCACCTTTACAGTGGGATTCTCATTCAAGAATTCAACAAACAACCTGATAATCTGCTCGGATTCTTCCGTCAAAGAAAAATCATTGGTCTTGAAATTGATATCATGCAAATCGCAGGTCTTACCCACCTCCACCTTCTTTACCTCGGCATCATTGACTACCACATCCTGTTTCTGCTGTTCCACAGTAATCAATTTTGTGTCAAACGAATGCCCTTCTTTCTTCACATTCACAATCAGGTTCTGAGGTTTCTCTTTGTTCACCTCCGCGGCAATGGAATATTTACCCGTAGCAGCGTTGACTTTAGCACGGCTCACCACCTCCGCTTTCTCATTGCGCACCTCCACCACCGCATTCTCAATCTCGCCGTCATCGGCCTCTACTTTGCCCTTGATGATAATCATGGAATGAGGACGCGCCGCCTCATACAACTCGAACTGGAAAATATCCCACGAAACACTGCTCTGGCGAGTGCCTACCCCTCCTCCTATCAGGATTCCTTCCTCATTATATTGGTCTGAGGAAAAGTAGCCCGTTTTGCCATCCAGACTGACGAAGAAATCCACCTCATCACGCTCGGTGTTGATAGGATGACCGATATTGACCGGTGTGGTCCAGCGACCATTGGCATCCATTTTGGAATAGAAAATGTCCATCCCGCCCATGCCGTCATGGCCGGAAGAAGAGAAATACAAGGTCTTGCTATCGGTATGCAAAAAAGGCGAACGCTCATTACCCGAAGTATTGATGGTTTGCCCCAGATTTACCGGTTTTTGCCATTCTCCTGCAGCATTTTTACGGGAATACCAGATGTCTGACCCACCAAAGCCTCCTGGCCTATCGCTGGCGAAAAAGAGCATCTCGCCATCCGAACTCAACGATGGCTGCGACTCCCATGAATCATCACGGTTGATGCCGCCACCCAGCTTTTCCGGAGTGGTCCATTCACCATCTATATAATACGAACAATATAAATCATAATTAGGGTAAGAGCCACCACCCACTGAGGCAGTGGTCATCCTCGAAAAAATCAACATGTCGTTGCTTAGATTGATAGCCGGACTGCCTTCATGATTGGAACGGTTGAACGGCGACGGCAGAGGTTCACCTTTGCCAAAAGTACCGTCAGCGCGCTTCTTGCTAAAACTGAAGAACTCCTTGTTGACCGTTCCGCCTTTCCCAAACGGTGAATTGTCCACCACATCCATCCTGCGGGTAAAATAAAAGCAATCTCCATCGGGTGACACCGTGGCCAAATACTCATCATCCTTGGTCGAAATCCCTTTGACGGGCTTGGGTTCAAAGGGCACCGGATGGCTTAATATCTGGTCATAAAAAGAAGCTTTTTTGATAATCAGCCGCGCCTCGTCAATCTGCTCCATCTTCGTCACCAAATCCGGATTATCGACCAGCACACGGGCAAATTTCTTGGCTTCGTCAAACTGCTCAGTGAAATAAGCCAGTCGCGCGGCATAGAGATTATGATGGATTTTATAGTATGGACAAATGGCATAGATGGCATTGAATGCCTGCAAAGCCTGTGCCGCATTCTGTTTCTTGATTTTGGTATCCAAGGCAAACTTGTCCAGCTCTATCGGCAAATAATAAGCCAAAGCGTAGTAGTACTGGGCCTCCAGATAAGTGGGGTCCTGGGCCAACAGTTCCTCATACACTTCCAACGCCTCCGCTTTTTTGGCCGCTTTCTGCAAATCACGGGCTTTCTTGAACAACTTCTCAGAAGACTTGCTCGGTGTTTGCACACAAGGGTCTTCTTCCTGCGCGATAACGGGCATAGCATACACACCCACTAGCAGCAACAAACAAAACCTCAGCAGCAACTTGTTGAATGTCACAAAAGTCCGTTTCCCTATAGAACCTAGCATAAATATCCTCACGTTAAAAGCGTATTCTATAATTTGCAAACGCAAAGATACAGAAATTTCTCGAATTATGCAGACGTATAAATTTTTGTAATTTGTGAACACATCTAAGGTGTTCCTACATTTCACGCATCAACATGAAATCGGCCACCACCATGGCGGCCATGGCTTCCACTACGGGAAGCACCCGAGGCACCACACAGCGGTCGTTCCGCTCATGGGCCTTAAATATCACTGAATTTCCGTCGAAATCAACAGTTTGCTGTTCCATCTGGATAGAAGGTATCGGCTTGAATGCTACATTGAAATATACCTCTTGTCCGTTGGTGATACCCGCCTGCACTCCTCCGTCGTGATTACTATTGAACGAGAAGTCACTGTTCTGGGTATCGTTGTATTGGCTGCCGCACATGTCTGCCGCGGCAAAGCCCTCTCCTATCTCAAAGCCCTTGGCGGCATTGATGGACATCATGGCAAAGGCCAATCGCGCCTGGAACTTGTTATATACCGGCTCTCCCAGGCCTGCGGGCAGGTTACTAATGCGACAACGCACTTTTGCTCCGAAGCTATCGCCCTCGCAGGAGGCTTTTCCCATCGACAAGGTCTCGGCCTTGATCTCAATCCCAAATTGGCGTATATACAGCTTTGCGATTGCCCCTGCCACCACACGGCAAACCGTTTGCCGCGCCGAAGCCCGTCCACATTCCTCATTGGACTTCGCTCCGTATTTCTGGCGATATACAAATGAAGCATGGGAAGGCTTGACCACGTATAACTGAGCCTCATCCACCTTGACATCCCGATTGGGAATCTTAAACCGGATAGGCTCCCCTGTCGTCATATTATTGATAATCCCCGACGTAAATTCCACCACATCGGGTTCTCTTCTTTTGGTGGAATTAGCATCTGCTGAAGGTGCCCTTCTGGCCAATTCCGCCTGAATAAAACCTTCGTCAACCGCCACTCCGGCAGGACAATTCTCAATCACCCCGGACATACAAGGTCCGTGGGTATCGCCCTCGTCAGTAAGGCGGAAAATGATGCCGAAAGTGTCGTTTACCAGGGTCATTTTTATCAAATGTAGAGACGTTTCATGAAACGTCTCTACATTCTATTAATTGTCAATTATCAATTGTCAACTATCAATTGAATTACGCTTCTTTCTTGCAGCAGCAGTTGCAGGAGAAACCTTTCCATACGAGAGCAGCCAAAGCGCCACCAATGAGAGGAGCCACGATGAATACCCACAAGTCAGCCAAAGCCTGACCACCAGCGAAAATGGCGGGTCCAATGGAACGAGCGGGGTTAACAGAAGTACCCGTCAGATTGATGCAAACCAAGTGAATCAGAATCAAAGACAAACCGATAGCCAGACCGGCCAAGTTACCGGCACCCACCTTTTCGTCAGTAGTTCCAAGAACCACCAACACGAAGATGAAGGTAGCAATCACCTCAACCAGACATGCGCCACCAGCACCACCGGCATTAGCCACACCGTTAGTACCCAGCCCACCTGTCAAATCGGGAGCGGCAACAACATGGGTGAGCAGCAACAAAACGGCACCAGCAATGATACCGCCAATCACCTGACCACACCAGTAGCCACAAGCATCTTTCCAGCTCATTCGACCTGAAAGGGCAACTCCTAAAGTAATAGCAGGATTGATGTGGCAGCCTGAGATTCCACCAATGGTATAAGCCATAGCCACTACAGCCAAACCGAATGCGGCAGCCGTTCCGAATACACCGGCAGTGTCACCACATCCAAGGAACATAGCAGTTCCGCAACCAAGTAATGTCAGAACAAAAGTTCCGACCATTTCAGCGAAATACTTTTTCATAATCTTGATTTTTAGTTATTATTAAGTGAGTGATATTCCGTTTTGATTCTGCAAATATACATTATTTTTTTACCCCATGACAAATCATCACCGCATTTTTTGAACAGGCCATTGTTTCATAATACCCATAAAAAATGTAGAGACGCGATTAATCGCGTCTCTACAATATGGAAATACGAAATTATCCGACTGTTATTCCTCGTCCTTGTTTTCTTCCTCGTACTTCTTGATGATTTCGCTCTGAACCTCAGCGGGAACCTGCTGGTATTCGGCAAACTTCATGCTGTAGGAAGCACGACCTGATGTGATAGAACTCAAAGTAGTGGAATATTTGTTCATCTCTGCCAACGGAATCTTGGCGTGGATGATATGGAAAGCGCCTTCATTGTCCATACCCATCATGATACCACGACGGCCCTGGAGGTCGGTCATCACATCACCCATACGGTCTGACGGAACAAATACATCCACATCATAGATAGGTTCCAGAATCTTGGGACCAGCGTTCTTGAACGCATCCTTGAAAGCGTTACGACCGGCCAATTTGAATGCCAATTCGTTAGAGTCAACGGGGTGCATTTTACCATCGTAAATGTTCACCACGATATCACGAGCGTAAGAACCAGTCAGAGGACCTTCTTCCATCTTCTCCATGATACCTTTCAAGATAGCCGGCATGAAGCGTGCGTCGATGGCACCACCTACGATACAGTTGTTGTAGATGAGCTTACCGCCCCAAGGCAGATCGTAAGTTTCAGTGGCACGGATAGGATATTTGGTCTGGTTGGGCATGCCCTCATAGTAAGATTCAATCAGCATGTGAACTTCACCGAACTGACCGGAACCACCAGACTGTTTTTTGTGACGATACATAGCTTCAGCAGATTTCGTGATGGTTTCACGATAAGGAATCTTGGGAGCATAGTATTCAACTTCAATCTTGTTCAATTTCTCCACCATCCATTTGATGATGTTCAGGTGCTGCTCGCCCTGACCAGAGATAATCATCTGCTTCAATTCCTTGGACTGCTCCATCAGGAAGGTCGGGTCAGTCTTGCGGATTTCATTCAGGATAGCACCCAGTTTTTCTTCGTCAGCGGTGTTCTTGGCTCTGACGGCGGTGCGGAATTTCGGATCCGGATAAGCGGTAGGTTCGATAATATCATCGCCCTTAGCTACCAAAGTGGTGCCGCAAGGAGTGGATTTCAGCTTGATGGTAGCCACGATGTCACCAGCCACAGCCTTCTCTACCTCAACTCTGTTCTTACCAGCGAATACCAACAACTGTGAAATTCTTTCCTTGGTGTTGGTGTTGTTGTTCATCACGTCGGCAGCCTTGGCGATTTCGCCGTCGCAAACCTTGATGAAGGAAACTTCACCGAGGTGCTGTTCGATTGCTGTTTTGAAAACGAAACCCACGAAAGGTTCAGCAGCGTTGAATTTATGCTCATTGCCGTTGGTAGCCTTCATAGCGGGAGCTTCTGCCGGGCTCGGACAGTTCTTGATAACGAGATCCATCAAACGGTCAACACCCTGGTCGGTGCGGGCAGCCACGCAAACCACCGGGAAAGTACCACGGTTGGCGATACCCAGCTTCAAACCTTTCACCATGTCTTCTTCTGACAAAGTGCCTTCTTCGAAGAACTTGTCCATCAAAGCCTCGTCATTCTCAGCGGCAGCCTCGATCAAAGCATTGTGCATCTCTTCGGCTTTGTCCTTCTGGTCAGCGGGAATATCTTCCACCACCATCTTACCTCCGTTGGCAGGGAATTTCAACAGTTTCATCTGCAGCAAGTCGATCACAGAATCGAAACCGACACCGGCATTCACGGGATATTGCAGAGCCATCACGCTACCGCCAAAATATTCTTTCAGCTGATGCAGAGTCTCGTCGAAATTGGCTTTTTCATGATCCAGCTGGTTCACTACGAAAACCACGGGAACATTCATGTTCTTGGTCCAACGCCACTGGATTTCAGCGCCTACGTCAACACCATTCTGGGCGTTGATTACCATCAGAGCGGAATCCATCACGCGGAGAGCACCGATGGTTTCACCGATGAAGTCATCGAAACCGGGGCAATCAATCATGTTGATTTTTGAGCCCTCGAATTCAGCATACATCACGGTTGACTGAATGGACTGCTGTCTTTCCAACTCCACATCGCGATAGTCAGAGATTGTGTTTTTGTCTTCTACGGTACCACGTCTGCTCACAACACCGCCATGGAAGGCCATAGCTTCAGCCAAAGTGGTTTTACCGGTACGGTTACCTCCGATAAGGGCAACATTTCTAATTTCCTTAGTCTGATAAACTTTCATCGTTGATTTGGTTATTTTATATTAATAAATATTATTGCTAAAAAAGTGGCGGCAAAGATACGAAAAAAATCAATGTGCAAATTAGCTAATGTGCTAATTTTTTGCAACGTGCTGAAGGCATGTTATTCTATTAACCCCTAACAAGGCCGTAGGCCGCAGTTTGGGGTGGAGGTACCCATGGTAAAATACAGCGTGCCAAAGGTACGCTACTATGGGAATCTTTGTGGCGTGCCTTCCGTACGTATATCACACATTCATTCTCATCACCCCACACCACGCACTATCGTGCTTGTGCGGGGTTAATAGGATATTGTGCCTTCGGCACACTCTGAAGTAGTAACTCTTAATTCTTAACCACAGTCAGGGTTTTCGCCTCGCCCGTCACATTATTACGGACCTGCAAAAAATAGCTTCCTTTCGCCAACTTCGACACATCTACAGAAGTGTTTTCGCCTGTCAGGTTGAAACTCAGCACCTGGCGGCCAGTAGCATCATAGATTACAGCTTCAGCGTTTTGCCACTGTCCGTCCGCGCGTATGTTCATGGTATTTCCAACAGGGTCGGGATAGACAAGCAACTGCTGTAAAGAATACGCATCTACAGCAACATAACCTTCCGGCACCAGTTGCACATCCACCTGCTGGGCAGTACCATCGGTCGTGGTCACCTGCACCGTTTTGGACACATAACCCTCCGCAGAATAAGTAACGGTATACGTACCCGCTTTTATTGGCCTATAATACTTTCCTTCAGGAAGATGAGAATATACTTCGGAATAATTGATATCGTGATTCTGGATGAACACCAGCGCTTCCAACGGTTCACCCGTTACAGAATCTGTCACTGTGCCGTTAAAACCATTCAAACATTCTTCAATATAATTCAACAAAGAATGCTTCAGACTGGTCCAGAACTGGGGCAATTGTGAACCTGACGGGGACTTGTCTTCTGAAATCTCCAACGTCACCTCACGGCAATGCTGGTAATAATTCATATAATCCTGACGGCTACCGTCAATTACGTACCAGTCACCACCAGGCGTAACCCCATTGTTTTCTTCCGTAAAATAACCATTGCTGCCATATCTGTGGCATGTGTCAGCAAAAGCTCTCCCCATCAGCCACCACCACGACTCATCGGCATGAGGCACCTGATTCGTGGTCCATGAATCCCATGGAAAATTATAGAGTTCAGCGCCCCCATGAAGATTGGCAGACATCACAAAATGATGCTGGGTAGCAAAATCTATCATGCCCTGAATCTCAGGCTCATAATTCTTGGCCGGCTGCCCCACCTCTGGATAATTACGGTTCAAATCCACACCATGGGCATTGGCTCTGGTGGAACCGGAACCACTCCAAGATGAGCCTCCCATGGAATTATCATTACGGGCATACATGCCATCGGGATTCTCCACCGGACAAATCCACAAATCCACATTGTCCATGATATGCTGCACCTGAGAATCCGTTGTATAATTATTCAAAAGATAGTCAATCAAATGCAGCATCATCACAAAACCTGTCTGCTCGTCACCGTGCATAGTGGAAGTATAGAAAAACTGCGGGCGCTGCTCACTTCCATCAAGATTGCTTCCCACATAACATGCAAAAAGACTGTGGTTATTAGGCGTTGCTGCCAAAATAGTATCCACTCGGCATAACGTAGGGAAACGGCGTTGGAAAGTATCCAACATAGCACAATAAACTGAATAAGTAGGGTATCTGTTCCATGAGGCCATTTGCTCGTAGGTAGTGGCCATGGTCAATTCGCCCCATCTGGAAGTTCTCGGAGTCAAAGAATAGTTTATACCCAAATCCAGAAAATTCTGATAATCACGTGGGCCCAGCCACAAACGGACTTGATAGACACCATTGTTTTTCACCACTTTATCGACAGAGAACTGATGAGCCAGCTGCTGCAACTGTGCCGGAGACTGAAGAGTGACATCCACGTATGCTTCAGGCAAAGAGAATAAAGAAGGTTGGTTTTGTTGAGCGAAAAGTCCACAAAGAGTGAATAAGCATAAAACAGCTACAAAAAACTTTTTCATTACAGATTTTCCATTAGGTTCTTGATATATTGCTGATGTTCTGCGGAAACACGCACCAAAGGAAGTCTCAGATAATACTCCAGTTTCTCCTGTAACGCCAGCACGGCTTTGATACCGGCAGGATTACCCTCCTTGAAACAGGCTTGGGTTATATCAAGTAGTTTTTCATGTATCTTGCGGGCTTCAGGGAAACGGTTATTCAGCCCTAAATTCACCATCTGGCTCACCTCTGCGGGGAAAGCATTGGCCACCACGGAAATCAGGCCATCCACACCCGCTGCCAACAAAGGCAAAGTAATGGCATCATCACCCGAAATCACCCAGAAACCAGCGGGACGGTGCTTCACCACCTTCATAATCTGGTTCATATTGCCCGATGCCTCTTTGATACCGATAATATTGTCATACTCATTCGCCAGAAACAGCGTGGTGTCAGCTTCTATGTTGCACGCCGTTCTTTTCCATATGTTATACAGAATGATGGGCAGGGGCGAACGGTATGCGATCTCCCGATAATGCTCCTTCAAACCTTCCTGTGAAGGACGGTTATAATAGGGCGTCACTGATAAGATAGCTGAAATACCAGACAAATCCGCATGAGTGAGTTTGTCAATCACCACACGGGTAGAAGGGCCACCACAACCCATGACGACCGGCACGCGGCCATCCACTGTATTCACAATGGTACGCACCACATCATGCTTCTCCTGCTGGGTCAAAGTTGGAGACTCGCTGGTGGTACCCAACGCCACCACATAATTCGCCTTATGCTGGATCACATCGTCCACCAACTGCTGCAAACGGGGAAAATCCACTTCTCCCTCACGATTGAATGGCGTCACCAACGCCACACCTAAGCCTCTGAGATTCACTTCGTTTTTCATTCCCCTTTCAGTTTTTGCGTGTAAACATAAATATTCTCCAACAGTTTTTTATTGCTCAACTCCTCCCCTTCTATCAGCAAATCATAATATTCCTTATTGAACGGATTGCCCCCTGTCACAAAAGAAGCCCGTGTCAAAGTCAGAATATAATGGATGGGAGCCAGATTGGACTTGGTGAAGTCTATCAGGATGTCAAAATCCGTCGCCACAAAATCATCCACCTGCACCATATCCGGTTTCCCATACCAGTTCAGATTTTTCTTGCAGAAATAGTCCGCCGCCAACTGCTCCAGGCAATAAAACGGCACCGCATTTTCATCAATATAGCCCACCATTTGCACTTTGCTGATGGTCTGAAGTTTTGAAAAGACGGCAAAAACGTCTTTATAGGAGTCCTCATCGGTAATCTCACATACCATGCCTATGTTCTTGGCATTCCGCAAGGAGACTATCTGTCTGTCACGCTCTACGGCGTTGGCCGCAAGGTGCTTTTTTAAGGCATATCTTTTTATAAAATCAAACATTATTCAGCATAATAAATTCTTGCAAAAATACAAAAAATTATAATGCCCTTGCACTTTATGCCACGAAAATACCTTTTTTTGGGTCTATTAATTGTCTGTCATGTCTGTAGAGACGTTTCATGAAACGTCTCTACTACCTTTCAACCACAGAACATCAAGCCTCTACCATTTCACCATCACCTGCACTTTCAACTCCGTTTTATGATTTTTTTGGATTAAATCCAAGCCACTGCCAATCTCTTCCTTATCCAAATAATAAGTCTGAGACAGCTTCAGCCAGACATGAAACCAACGGTAACTGTAACTGACCAACAGAAAAGTCCTCCATCCCCTGTCATAATGAGAATTGACCGTAAAACTTTGATACAGATCATGCTCATACGCATACAAACGTTCCTCGTAAGTGTCAGTATCAAACAAGGCCAGTCTGACATGAAAGCCCAGTCCTGTTTTCTTCCAATCCACTCCGACATCCTGATATACGAGAAATCCGTCATGCTGATAGGCCAATGGACGGGAATGATTGATGACATAATCCACCTCGGTTTTCAGTTTCAGCAACTCGATAGGCTGGCAGTCCCATATCAGCCGCAATCTGGAAGTATGAAAAGGACCCACTTCCTTGACCCAAGCGTCACCCGAGCTATTTCTATCTTTCACTTTATACTGATATTTAAATGATAGCTTTGAATGACGGTTGACAGCTATATTCATATTCACCCCGGCCTGCATGGCTTGAGAAGGTGCATCTACCCGATACTGCAACCACGTAAAACGACTGTAGTCATAGTAAAAGTCCAATCCCATCTTCGCGTTGAGCACCAGCTGTGAAGTCATGTACATACCCCATTCGCCTTTGGAGGAAGAGGATCGTTGCAAGGCGATGTACTTTTTGTCGTAATAGTGCGTCAGCACCGCAAACGAAGCCCCTGGGGAAAGGCTAAACAAAGCCCCTTGTATCAAGGCCCAGCCGCCATTTCCGGAAAGCGCCACCTCGCCAAACAAAACCATCTTCTTGATAATCAGCTGATAATCTACCCCCGCATTTAACATACCTTTCCCGGAAAAGTTATACTGCTGATATGGCCTGTCCGAAGAAAGCACCGGCCTGTTGAACAAGGTATAAACCGCCCTGGCTCCAACTCTGAATACCCTGTGCCGATACAAAAAATCCGCCCCGAACACCCAACTCCGAAGATTATCACTTTTTTGTTGTTCTTCCTCCGTACGATGATATCCGCTGTTGGTCAAAGAACCCGTAAAATTCAGTGTACTATCCGCGCCAGCAAGCAAATTACCATCGTAGTTCCTGAAACCGGCGAAGACCGTGCTGGTGTAGTGGTAATTACCGACCGTCAACGCCACTCCTCTCAACGCACTACCCTCATTCAGCGGTGCCACCGGCTTAACCATGCCTGCAAAACGCCTCACCGCCCCCACCCCTCCCCCTTTACCGCTCATGAGCGATGAGCCCACTACCAAACCCTGCCCAAAATCCAAGCGGAAATCACCAATCACCGCTTTTTTCAGCACCCCGATATCCTTCAGACACACATAGCCTGAATAAAAATCAAAACCATACTTCTGCGCTCCCTTGAAGAACTGTTCCCCCGCATCCTTCTCCCCCGAAACCGCCAACTGGAACTTGCCTTGTGAGTTAAACTGATACTTGAAGGCCATCCTCATAGGAGAACCTAAATAATGTTTCTCCATCGATTTATCGTAGCCAGACTGTTTCTCCAGTACCTGCCCGTAACGATACAAAAGGCTACTTTTGCTTTTTCGGAAAAAATTTTTGAAAAAGACGTCTCTGCTACGCACATTTTCCACCGTCACAAGCAGGCTTAGGCGCCTAACATCCTCATACGAAAATCCCTCCACCGCATTCAATTCCCACACCGATACCAATGCCCCATATTCGCTCAAATACGACAACAAGTGATAATACTGATATTCAGATAAATGCAAAACACTATACGCCATTTCCGCACTCAAATCATTCAGATTCACCTTCCCTTGCATCTGTCCGTTTTCCTCTTCCTCCACCATTAGCTCTTCCAAAACTTCCAGATTCGCTTCATCCTCTTCTATCAGCTCCTCAAAACGTCTGAATAAAACTTCATGCTGAGGCGTGCCCAGTATCATGTCATCCTGCGCATACGCAAACATCAGGCACATACCACAACACAAAAAACATAGCCAAGTCTTCGCACACTTCATCTTCCGAACTATTATTTCTTAACTTTTAACTGCATTCCCACCCCTACTTCCGGTGAAAAGCCCAAATGATAATTGTACCGCGCATCCACCATGAAATAGAAACGTCGGCAGCGAATCATTACCCCAAAATTCATATCATATAATGAGCACGCAAACGAGAGATAGAAACCGTGCGACGGCTGGTAATAGCAAGCAGCGGACACATCAAAACGGCCAGGCAGATATTTGAGGACTTGCACCGAAAACGCCAACTTCTCACTATACAAATAGTGGACGAGCACCATAAAACGCATCGGAATGATATCTGGTCCCCTTATCGAATACCTCAATCTCGCAGGATTATATACTTCGAAACCAAAACATATTTTCCGGCTCAACTGCGCATACAGCGACACATCAAACGTGACAGAATGTTGCGCCTCATAATCATCAACATGCTGATACAAATAATAATACCTCATTCCCACCGCCACCTTCCCACCAAATTTCACCGCATAACCCACTGTAGTGGTCAATTCTCCGTAGCGAGAATAGCCATCGTGCGACAACTGTAAGATAAAGGCATGCCTGTCATACCGCATCACTGCGTCCAACCGCGCCCGCATCAACTCTTTGAGCAAATAATCGTTTCCGCAAGTCCCCGCCACCCATGTATGCGATAAAAAAGGACTCGCAGCCGCCAACTCACATTTTACACGCTGATAATCCGCTACCCCCAACCACGACTGCGCTGATAGAGGAATATAAAACACTATCAACCAGCCTATCGCAAAGAAAAACAAAACAGTTCTATCCAAGACCATTGCTTTTATTAATATTTTTGCAAATATACAAATATTTTCTTATAATATCAATAATTATTTTATATCAATAAATTTAATCTTGTAGAGACGAAAAGCATTGCGTCTTTACATTTATAATTTTTTCACCTTATGGAAACGCCATGTAAAATGTCTCAATGTCAAAATGATGTTTGTTTTTGTGGAGACGTTTCATGAAACGTCTCTACCGTAAAATTTCACTCTGTTTGCCTATTATTGGGAAATTTTGCGTAATTTTGCAGTTTAAACGTTCATATTATGGAAGTAACACGTTTATTTGACTTACTGCCACATTACGCGAAGTATTTTCCCAAGGAAGATGCGGTGTGCGGAAAAGAAAACGGCGTTTGGGTACGATATAGCACCAAAGAGTACATCGAAAAAGTAAACTATATCAGCTATGGTCTGATGCAATTAGGCATCAAAAAGGGTGACAGAATTGCCTCAATCAGCAATAACCGTCCTGAATGGAATTTTCTGGATATGGCCATCCAGCAGCTGGGTGCCATCCATGTATCAATATATCCCACCATCAGCGAAAGTGAATACAAATATATTCTGCACCATGCAGATGTGAAGATGGTCTTTGTAGCCGGATGGGAACTATTGCGGAAAATCGAGAACGTGATAGCGGAAATGCCACAACTGCAGGATATGGTCTATACTTTCCGCAACCTGCGTGGCTACAAACACCTGAATGAGATTATTGAATTGGGCGTTGCCAACCCCTGCCCGCAATATTTGGAGGAAATCAAAAGCAGCATTTCTCCTGACGATGTGGTCACGTTGATCTATACCTCCGGCACCACCGGAAATCCCAAAGGGGTGATGCTTACCCACAGCAATATCCTCAACAATGTGAAGGCAGTAGTCCCGATTATCCCCGCCACACCGCAAAGCCGGGTAGTCAGCTATCTGCCTTTGTGCCATGCTTACGAGCGCATGTTGATTTATGCATGGCATTATGTGGGAGTTTCCATCTACTATGCGGAGAACCTGGCCAAAATCGTGGACAACATCCAGGAAATCAAACCGGACATTTTCACCACGGTTCCGCGTTTATTAGAGAAAGTTTATGACAAAATTTTGGCAACAGGACGTAAACTGAAAGGCATCAAACACAAACTGTTTTTCTGGGCAGTGAATATCGCGAACGAATACGAATTCAATCCTTCAAAAATATATCGCCGGAAGCTTCGTATTGCCCGCAAATTAGTTTTTAGCCAGTGGAAGGCTGCACTGGGCGGAAACCTCAAGGTGATAGTATCCGGTGGCGCAGCCATTCAGGAACGTATCAACCGTATATTCTGGGCGATGGAAGTACCCGTTCTGGAAGGTTATGGTCTTACCGAAACCTCGCCCGTTATCGCGGTCAGCAACTTCTTCAAAAACGGGGTTAAATTCGGCACTGTAGGCCCGATTTTGCCCGGCATTGAGGCCAAAATCAGTGACGACGGCGAAATCATCACCCGTGGAAAATGCGTGATGAAAGGCTACTATAATGACGAGGAACAGACCAAAGCCGCTATTGACGAGGATGGATGGTTCCACACTGGAGACATCGGCGAATTCACAGCCGAAGGCCAATTAAAGATCACCGGTCGTAAAAAAGAAATGTTCAAGACCGCTATGGGCAAATACGTGGTGCCGACCATTTTGGAAGCCAAATTCTGCGAAGAACCACTAATTGACAATATCATGATTGTGGGCGAGAACCGGAAATTCGCCGGCGCATTGATTGTTCCCAACTTCGCCGACCTCCGCTCTTGGTGCAACAACAAACATATCGCATACACCACTAACGAGGAGATGATTCAACACCCTGTGGTGAAAGATAAATTCAAACGTGTGGTAGATTACTACAACAAACAATTCGGCGAAGCAGAGCAGGTGAAACGCTATTTCCTTGTGGATTATGAATGGAGCATCCAGACGGGCGAGCTCACCCCTACCCTCAAGCTGAAACGGAATTTCATCCAAAACAAATACAAAGACAAAATCGAAAAACTGTTCTCATAATTTTCCCGAATTTAAACGAAAAAAAGGCTGCCAAAAATGACAGCCTTTTTATTTTTATTCCAATGATTATTTTGTGGCATCAATAGCCTGTTTAATCAACTGGAAGGTTCTTTCAGGATCATTATCCAAACCTACAGAGAAACGAATCAGACCTTCGCTCATACCCATTTCCTTCTGGATATCTTCCGGAACTTCTGATGAAGTGGATTTACCTGAGTTGCTGAACAAAGTCTTGAAGTAACCCAAGCTAACGGCCAGATAACCTACACCCAATTCCTGCATCTTCTCCATGATGGCGCTTGCTCTGTCAGCAGTACCCATATCGATGGAGATCATACCGCCATAGCCAAAGCCTTCATTCATCATTTCGGTGAACAGTTTGTGGTCAACATGCTCTTCCAAACCGGGATAATTGTATTTGATACCGGTTTCTTTGAATCTCTTGGCCAAATACATGGCATTAGCACTGTGCTGTTTCATACGGATGTGCAAAGTATGCAGATTCTTCTGGATACTTGCAGAACGCATAGGATCCAAAACAGGACCTAACAACATGGCAGTACCGTCATTCACATTGATCAATGAATTGATATAATCAGCTGTACCGCAGATTGCACCAGCAACACAGTCGTTCATACCGTTTACATACTTGGTCATACTATAAATCACCACATCGGCACCCAACTGATAGGGAGAGAAAATCATCGGGGTAAAAGTATTATCCACCAACAATTTTGCACCGGCTGCGTGAGCAATCTTGGACAGCTCAGGAATATTGGCAATACGCAGCAAAGGATTGTTCATGGTCTCGGTATACAACACCTTGGTATTGGGTTTAACTGCCTTTTTCACGGCGTCCAAATCCTGCATATTGACGAAATCAACCTCTACACCGAATTTCTTGATATAGTTGTTCAGGAAAGCGAAAGTACCACCGTATGTAGTCATACTGGACAGAATGTGGTCGCCAGATTTCACCTCATGTAACAAAGCCACAGTGATAGCAGCCATACCTGAACCAGTAACCCATGCGGATTCTGTGCCTTCCATAGCGGCCAAGCCCTGTGCCAAAGCAAACGTACTGGGATTCCAGTGTCTTGAATACAAATAATAGCCTTCAGTTTCTCCATGGAAAGTGTCGGTCATGGTTTTAGCTTTCTCAAACATAAAAGTAGCACTATCGCAAATGGAAGGGTTAACTCCACGTTGTGCATCTTTCATGTCAATTGCCTGAATGTTGGTTGCGGGATCAAATTTTTTCATAGATATAATTTTTATAGATTAGTTGAATTTTGGATTTGCAAAGATAAAAAAAAAGACTGACTTAACGTCAGTCTTTTTTCAGATATTAGAAATAATATTAATTAACAAGAATTCTGAAGATAGCGGCACGGTGTTCCTCTCTTCTAGCATCAGGAATATTCTGCCTGTTCTGAGGATCGTTAACAGTGTAGCTGACTGTACTGATCTGATTTTCTGGAACACCCTTGCTAATGAACATCTGTTTAACTGCCTCAGCACGACGTCTAGCCAGATCACGATTGTGTTCTTCTGAACCGAGGTCGCAGGTATAACCTTCAATCTGCAAACCGAAGGAAGGATTAGCCTTCATAATTTCCACAGTTCTGTTAATATTATCATTATAGTCGGAATAATGCGGAATATCTTTATCCAGATCAAAGAGAATCTTAGTCTTCGAAAGAACATCAGCTAATTCCTTCAGAGCAGCTTTATCCTTCGGAGTAAGTTTCTTCTTGCCAGGAGCTGGTTCATCGCCTTCATCATCAACCAAGTCATCGCATACAGGAACGATATAAACATATTCCTGATTCTTGATAACGATAGGTTCTTGACCTTTCTTCATCATTTCGTTCATGTAACGACGTTTGAGGTCACGCATACTCTCTCTGTTCAAATGAGCACAAGGTTTAATATGCACACCAATCTTCAGACCGGCAGTCACGGTGCGCCACTTGTCTCTCTTCACCTCAAAACGATTAAGAACATCAGATCCAAGTGTACCTCCCATACCTTCTTCAGTAAAGAAAGCAGTTTTATTCTTCGGAAGAATATCCAGGAAACCAACGCCACAGAAAGCACCCAAATAAAAATCAGCTTTAGGAGACATGGTAAACAAAGCACCAAAGTCGGCAATCAAATCCACAGATGCACGCATTCTGTACTTTCTGGCATCTTTCTTAGAATCACTGTTGGTAGGATTATAGCTGCTTGCCATACCAATATTGGGACCACCATGTTTAGCAATATCATAGTCTTCAAAATGACCAACCAAATCATGATAGTATGCATCGGTATATTCTTCATAACCTGAAGTCGTCACATGACTCTTGCCGTCACCATAATTACGGGCACGGAGGGGCAAATAAGCTTTTACACCCAATGCTGCATAAATACCCACTTTCTCATTGAACTTCCACTCGAACTGGGCCTGCAACGGGATTTCCAAAGCAAGAACATTCTGTTTTTCGACAACATTTTTACCAACAAAATACTTGTCATAATATGTCTCACTCTGGTTGAATTCCTCGTCAGGGAATTGCGGAACAACTTTATCAAAATCCATAGTAGCTCTTGCATGAATATCTGACAAAGTAACGCCTAAACCAAGTCCCCAATGTTCATTGAAGAAATAAGCATATTGGAAATCAAAGAGAGCGCTTAAAGAATAATTCTCACGGAATGCAGGGATTCTGTTGTAGATGTTATTATTCCAAGCACCTCCAAAATGGATGTTGATACGGTGGTGACAAATCTGGTCTTTATTACCATCTTTATCATCAGCCGTAGCTTCAGTAGATTTTGCACCAGTCGGTTCGTCCTTCACTTCTTGTGCAAAAGAAGTGGCAAACAAGGCGAAAATAAGGCTGAAAATAATTAAACTCTTTTTCATAATATAACGTTTTTAATTTTTTCTATTCTTCTATTATTGTTCCCCTTTCTTAGCGGCCCCTTTCGGGACCGCTAATTCAGGAGATAACTTTATTTCACAATAATGAATTTCACAGTCTTAATTTCATTAGTACCGGTGATGATGCGTCCGAAATATGTACCTTGAGCACCGAAG
>JAGCSI010000085.1 GCA_017964255.1 Bacteroidales bacterium
CAATGCCAATGTGGAACCCGTTTTCTTCGCTTATCCCGCTGTGGATGAAATCGACGCTATCGTGAACAACATCGTTCGCCACGAAGCTCCCGAATACGACTTCATCGCCAAGGAAGACGGCTTCGGCCACCGTTTCTGGGTTATCAACGACAAGGCTACCATCGCCCGTTTGGTTGAGTTGTTCGCCACCAAGGTTCCCGCCATGTACATCGCCGACGGTCACCACCGTAGCGCCGCCGCCGCATTGGTAGGACAGGAGAAGAAAGAGCACAACCCCGCTCATACCGGCAAAGAGGAATACAACTTCTTCATGACAGTGATCTTCCCCGACAATCAGCTGAAGATTATCGACTACAACCGCGTAGTGAAAGACCTCAACGGCCTCAGCAAGGAAGACTTCCTGAAAGCCCTCACGAAAGCTTTCGTGGTGGAAGAAATGGGTACCGAAATATACAAGCCCGCCAAACTTCACGAGTTCAGCATGTATCTGGATGGCAAATGGTACAAGATGACCGCTAAGGAAGGCACCTACGATGACAAGGATCCTATCGGCGTATTGGATGTGAAGATTCTGAGCGACCACGCTTTGGACGCTGTCCTCGGCATCAAGGACCTCCGCACCGACAAGCGCATCGACTTCGTAGGCGGAATCCGCGGTTTAGGCGAACTGAAACGCCGCGTGGACAACGGTGAGATGAAGGTGGCTTTCGCCCTCTATCCCGTTTCAATGCAGCAGATTATCGACATCGCCGATTCAGGCAACATCATGCCTCCGAAGACCACCTGGTTCGAGCCGAAACTGAGATCAGGTCTGGTGATTCATGAGTTGAACGCCTAAGATTAGGTTTTAGGGGTTAGGGATTAGGGGTTAGAAATTAAAAAATCTGATACCTAATCCCTAATCACTATTCCCTATCCCCTATTAAAATGGAAAGTGGTGAGAAGATATCTCTGATTTTGAAGAGCCTGCCCGACAAGCCGGGGGTTTATCGTTTTTTCGACGACGAGGGAACCATCATTTATGTCGGCAAGGCCAAGAAGCTCAAACGCCGCGTATCGTCGTACTTCAACAAGCAGCACGACAACCGGAAAGTGCGGGTGATGGTCTCCAAGATCAGGGATATCCAAACCACAGTCGTCAACAGCGAATGGGAGGCTTTGCTGTTGGAAAACAGCATGATCAAGGAGTACAAACCCCGCTACAATATCATGCTCAAGGATGACAAGACCTATCCTTGGTTAGCCGTCTCCAAAGAAGATTTCCCTCGCATTTTTTCCACCCGTAATCCCGACAAAAACACCATGCAGCTGTTCGGGCCGTATGCTTCTGTGCATTACCTGAACACCCTAATGGACACCATTCGGGAGCTGTTTCCGTTGCGTACTTGCCGCCGCCTGACGCAGAACAGCCGTCCCTGCATCCAGCACCAAATCGGGAAATGCCCCGCCCCTTGCGCCAAACTCATCAGCAAGGAAGATTATCAGGAGGAAATCAAAAGCATCATCGACATCATCAAGGGCAACAGCAAGATTGTGCAGCAGAAGCTGAAAGACCAGATGATGGAGTATGCTGAAAAATGGGAATTTGAGAAAGCCCAGGTTGTCAAGCGGAAATTGGAAGTACTCGACAACTACATCGGCAAGTCGGTAGTGGTGAATCCCGACCTTACACGCCTGGATGTTTTGTCGCTGGACACCGATGAAGAAAGTGGCTACATCAACTTCCTGCGTATCATGAACGGGGCGATTATCCAGTCTTATACTTTTGAAATCAATAATAAATTAGATAAGACGGAAGAAGATTTGTTGCTGACGGGCATGCTGACGGTGGAGGACAAATTCGGGCCGCTGTTTCCTGATGTGGTGGTGCCCTTTATGCCTGAACTGGTTCCCGAAGGCACTAACTTCATTGTGCCGCAGCGTGGTGACAAATACAAACTGCTAGAACTCTCTCACAAAAACGCCCAGTATTACAAATTAGAAAAGAAAAAACGCCAGGAGTTAGTGGATCCCGAGCGGCGCCATCTGCGTGTGCTGACCGCTTTGCAGAAAGCCCTGAATATGGACAAGCTGCCACGGCGTATCGAGTGTTTCGACAACTCCAACACCCAAGGCGAGGAGCCTGTGGCCTCGATGGTCTGCTTCATCGACGGCAAGCCCGCCAAGAAAGAATACCGCCACTTCCTCATCAAAACCGTGGTCGGTCCTGATGACTTTGGCTCCATGGAAGAAGTAGTCTATCGCCGTTATCACCGTCTTTTGGAGGAAGGCAAAGAGCTGCCCGACCTGCTGATGGTGGATGGCGGCAAAGGCCAGCTCCATGCGGGTTACAGCGCCCTGAAAGCCCTGCATATTGAGGACCAGCTGATGATTATCGGCATCGCCAAAAGGTTAGAGGACATTTACAAAGTGGGGGACGAGCTGCCCACTTTCATTGACAAAAAATCGGAGGCCCAGAAGTTGCTGCAACACCTGCGCGACGAGGCCCATCGCTTCGGCATCACGCATCACCGCAAGCGCAGGGCCAAACACAGCATCGCCTCACACCTGGACGAAATTCCCGGCATTGGCGAGGTGCTGAAAAACAAACTCCTCACCCACTTCAAGAGTGTCAAAAACATCGAGAATGCCAGCGTAGAAGAACTGGCAAAGGTAATAGGTCCGGCAAAAGCCAAAACGGTGTCGGAGGCTTTATCACAGAAATAACACTAACACGATAAATCCCATAGGGATTAGCCCCTTTACAAGATATCTTAAAGTGTCGTTGCCTCGAAGAGGCGTAACGCACGCAGTGCAATTAACACCACACAAGCCGTTAGGCGCAGTGTGGTGGATGAAGACGCTCCCGATATACATGCATCTCGGAGAGATGCGATAGACCATGCTGCATGATGGTGAAATGTCGCATATCTCCGATATGCACTTGATGTGCCCTATCTGATGTCACCACACTACGCGGCTCTACCGCTTGTATGGTGTTAATTGCGCCTGACGGCACGTCTCATGCCTTCGGCATGCTATATTACAACTTACTATTTCTTCGGAATATGAATAAACCACAACTCGCAGGCACCTGTGGGGTTCTGCTCGATGTAGGCACCGACACTGCCATCAGGCAAAACGGTTAAAGAAGAATACACCGACGGACCATTGAACAAGAGTAGTGGATCCTGCCAAGTTTTTCCTTCATCATAACTGAAAAAGACACTTACCTTCTCTCGATTCATGGAATTGGTAATGGAGTGCATCAGCACATTCCGTTCACCTCCTTGGTCGGTAGCGGAAAGGCGTATGATATCCCCATTGCAAGCATTGGTAGTCATCTCAGGCCAATAGCCCTGGGTTCCCCAGTGAACGCCGCCGTCTTCAGAGATGTTGTAACCTCTGGGACCGCTCTGCCGTGTGCTGAGCAGTACCCGGCCATCCACCAGTTCCACCAGTTTGGCCTCGTCACCACCGCTGAAAGCACACTCCGACACCTGCCAGCTATGACCGTCATCATCGGAATACACCACAAAATTATCCGACACCCACTCGTCCCTGCGGAGCATAGGGACGGCGAACATAATGCGTCCTTTGTGCGCACCGCGAATCAGCCGCAAGCCATTGCCCGAAGAGAAAAACGAAGCCCTGTATTTCTGACAAACCGAATTCAACGCCTTTGTTCCCCATATTTGGAAGGTAATGTCCTCAGGCTTTGACCAAGTTTTACCTCCGTCAAGACTGCGGGTGACAAACAAACGGATGGGGTCTTCCTCTGTAGATTGAAAATAACCGTTACCACCCGCAAACGCACAAATCACCTCACCCTTTTCGGTCACCACCAAAGCAGGATCACCAAAGCCCTTTTTCACTCCTTGTCCCGCGGCAATGGTCACTGGCTCACTCCAAGTGCGACCGTTATCCGTGCTCCGACGGGCCACAATATCTATATCCTGCGGCAGGTCACCCTCATTGAATTTCCGCTTGTCGTTCACCGCCAGCAAACTGCCGTCGGGCAAAGCACACAAAGCCGGAATGCGCCAATTGGCGGAACCGTAATCTCCCGGTGCATACAATCTTTGGCGATAAAAAGTAGCAGTATCCGTTGACAAACCGTGAGCTTGAGGCTTAACATTTTCCTTTGGTTTCTGCTGGTAAATCCTGGAGAGCCCCACCCTATCGGAAATACCCCGCAACTCATCCACTTGGGCTTGAGCCGTGGGGGAAATGCCAGTCAGCATCAAGAATAATATCAAAGCAACAAAGTATAAATCTCTATGTTTCATAATTTCCATTAAAATATTTCATCATTCCAAAGCATTTTCAGGAAGTCAAGAATATAGATAAGCTCTGTATCGCCCGAGCTTCGCGTTATAGGGTCAAGCGACACAAGTATCAGGCGGCAATCGGGATGTTCCTCCTTGAAGGCCTTGAGACCTTTTTTGTGCTTGTTCTCCACATGCTCGGTGGACTTGATTTCAATAGCCACCTTAGCGTCGCCGATAATGACATCCACCTCCTTTTGGTCATAAGTGTGCCAGTAAGAAATAATATCGCACTTGTCATTGTATCCTTTGTAGGCAACGATTTCTTGCATCACATAGTGCTCGAAAGCGTGTCCGTAATCATCGGTGCCTCGCTTCAAAGAATGACGCCCCATCAGATAGTTGGCGAGCCCGACATCGAAGTAATAAAACTTCGGAGCCTGGATGATTTTACGCTTGATTTCCTTCCTGAAAGCAGGAATCTCATACCCAATGAGCGTATCACAGAGTATTTGAAAATATGACTTGACTGTTTTTGCCGACACTCCGCAATCGGAAGCGATATTGGAATAGTTCAGCATTTCCCCGTCAGAAATGGCAGCAACCTCCATGAAACGCTCAAAAGCATCGAGTTCCCTCACCTCACCCTCTTCCCGAATTTCCTCGTCAAGATACACTTTTACATAACCAGACAAACGTTTGGTGGCATCCTCCACCATATAGTGACGAGGAATCATACCATTTTGTACAGCACGGTCAATCTGAAAGTCCGTCACCTCTGGCCATACAAGTGGATAGAGCGTTTCCGGTATGGCACGGCCGCCAAGGGTGTTGGCTCCAGAACGCTTCAGTTTCCTTGAACTGGAGCCACTGAGGATGAAAAACAGTCCCCGTTCAACCATCAGGGAATGCACCACATCCAGTAGTTCCGGGACTTTCTGAATCTCGTCCACGATGACAAGTGTGCCAGCAGGTTTGTCCTGAAGCGCCTCCCAAAGGGAATTCGGATTCATCTTGAAAGCCCTTCTTACATTAGGTTTGAGCAAATCGTAATAAATCGCCCGTTTGAAACGCTCCTTTAGCAAGGTGGACTTGCCCGTCTGACGAGCGCCAAACAGGAACATCCCCTCGTCCAACTTGTTCTCAATATCAAATATTCTCTTATACATAAAACCTTTGAAATTTGTAAACATACTCCAGATTTTTATATGAAATTCGGGAGTATAGTCACGAATTTTACATTCTTCCTCTTAACGCATTTATTATTTATACCTCTTTATATCAAGTATTTACATTGTTTTATCATACTTTCAGACTGCAAATATACGAAAATTTTTATTTTATACTATGAAATACAGAAATTTTTCTTTGAAATTCTCATTATATCCCAAATTCCTCCGAAGATTCACCCTATATTTAATTATTGATATTTGAATAATTAAATTAAAGTTATAATATTCTGATAGTCAAAACCAAAAAATTTTTATCGGATAAATTGACCAACATACTTTTTGTTGTATATTTGCATCACCATTTTTCGGATTGATAATAAGAAATGATAAGTTGCCGGCAAGCGCGACCACACCCTGTTACATTACATAAATCTAGGCTATGAAACCATGCACCTCGTGATGGGCTACGACGGGAACATGGAGAAGAAAGTTAGTGATGCAGGCTTCAAAAGGGCCAATCTCATCATCGACCGCTGCGCCTTGCTCTACAAAGAGCCAGTGTATGCGTAATCCACCCCAGACGTCAGTCTGGGGTTACCAAAATGTCGCCTCTTCGAGGCTAAAATTGTACAGCTTTGCTGTGATGTTTACGTCACTACCCCGCCATACGGACACCCGTTGGGGACTACAGTTTCTTTTCGTTCTCGGACGCATTCAATGCGTCCCTACATCCAAGTTCGGCTGCCACAATGTGACAGCCCTACATTCCATAATCCTTCAATTCAAATCATCATTCTTAACTCTTAATTCTTAGTTCTTAATTTCATTGGCACATTAGCACATTAAAATCATTTGCACATTTGCTAATTAACTAATTTGCTAATTGAAAAAATGTGTATCTTTGCAAGTTAAAACTATTCTGCGGGCGAAGGCTCGCTTTTTATCCTAAATATTTGACACTATGAATTTTATTGAAGAAATCATCGAGGAAGACATTCGGAACAACAAGAACGACGCCAAGGTTAAGACCCGTTTCCCTCCCGAACCCAACGGTTACTTGCACATCGGCCATGCCAAGGCTATCTGCATCGACTTCGGGATGGCGCAGAAATACGGCGGCACCACCAACTTGCGTTTCGATGACACCAACCCTGTGAAAGAAGATGTGGAATACGTGGACTCTATCCGCGAAGACATTCATTGGTTGGGCTTCCAGTGGGCCGAAGAACATTACGCCTCCGATTATTTCGAACAATTATACCAATGGGCAGAGCAGCTCATTCAGGAAGGACTGGCTTACGTTGACGACTCTACACAAGAGGAAATCAGCGCCATGCGCGGTGTACCCACCAAACCCGGCACCCACAGTCCCTACCGCACCCGCAGTGTGGAAGAGAACCTCGACCTCTTCCGCCGTATGCGCGCCGGTGAGTTCCCCGACGGCAGCAAGGTGTTGCGTGCCAAAATCGACATGGACTCACCCAACATGCACATGCGCGACCCCATCATGTACCGCATCCTGCATGCCCATCATCACCGTACTGGCGACAAATGGTGCATCTACCCGATGTACGACTATGCCCACGGACAGAGCGACTCCATCGAGGGTATCACCCACTCCATCTGCACGCTGGAATTCGAGGTGCACCGCCCGCTGTATGACTGGTTCTGCGAAGCGCTGAAGATTCATCATCCGCAGCAGATTGAGTTCGCCCGACTAAACCTCAGCTACACCATCATGAGCAAGCGTAAGCTGATGCAACTGGTGCAGGAGAAACACGTCATGGGCTGGGACGACCCGCGTATGCCCACCATCTGCGGTCTACGCCGCCGTGGTTACACTCCGCAGTCCATCCGCAACTTTGCTGAGACCGTCGGTGTGGCCAAGCGCGACAATATCATCGACGTATCACTGCTCGAGTTCTGCGCCCGCGAGGACCTCAACAAGGTGGCTACTCGTACCATGGCCGTACTCGACCCTGTGAAACTGATTATCGACAACTATCCTGAAGGACAAACTGAAGAAGTAGATGCCGTCAACAATCCTGAAGATCCCAACGCTGGCACCCGCAAGCTGCCTTTCGGCAAGGAATTGTGGATTGAACGCGCTGACTTCAGAGAAGTGGCCGACAAGAAATTCTACCGTCTGACTATTGGCAGCGAGGTACGTCTCAAATACGCGTACATCATCAAATGCACCCATATTGACAAGGATGCCGACGGCAATGTCACCGCCATCCACGTCACTTACGACCCGGAGACCAAGAGTGGCCTGCCGCTGAGCAACCGCAAGGTGAAAGCCACCATCCATTGGGTGAATGTCAACCATGCGCAAGAAGCGGAAGTGAGACTGTTCGAGCGTTTGTTCAATGTGCCCGATCCCGATGAATGCGAAGAAGGACAGACCTTCATCGACCACATCAACCCCGACTCGTTGCACGTTACTAAAGCCTTTGTCGAGGAGACCATCAACCTGAACAACAAAGCCGACTACTACCAGTTTGAGCGTACCGGCTATTTCTGTGTTGACAAAGACTCCACCGACGGACATTTGGTGTTCAACAAGACCGTCAGCCTGAAACAATAAATAATGGAGGGCATCTGAGGCTCAACAAGGCAACAAGCCCAAAGCATTTTCAACTTGTATCAACAACCTGTTTGAGATAATAATTTGTTCGAAAGATTAAGAAGGTGGCTCGACTGCATTCTCTCACCGACTACGACACCAAACTTCTTTTGGCCTTTTTGGAAGGGCTGAAAGGAGACAAGAAATTTTTGGACTTTCTGATTGCCAACAATTTTGCAGAGTTGGCCGCTTTGGCCAATGCCATCAACTCGGACACCGAGGCCTTGGACTGGCTCCTCAAGAAAAGCAATTACCCGGAATTCGGCGTGCTCAGCAACGCCATCGACGGAGAAGAGAATGCTATCGAATGGCTAAAAAAATACCAGTGCGATTTTCTACTGAAATTCGCACTGGCTTGTCGTAAGGACGACGAGGCCATCAGATGGTTCGCCGAACACGACCTGAAACTCTTTATCTTGATTATCCAAAGAATCCACGACATTTTGTTATTCCAGTCGTGGGATTCTTCGGATGTTCATCGTCGCAGATATTAGAAGCTATATCCAATACCCAAACCCAACACTTCCTTGAACTGCACTCTTGGTCCGACATTGCCATTTTTGTCGGTAATCATGACTTGATCGTAGTATTTCAACGAAGTCATCAAGCTCACATTCAACACTTTCAAGAATTGATAAGAAATGGAGAAATCCCAGTCCACATCGAAGTTGCCGAATTTTTGTGCTTTTGATGTATAGGGGGTAAATAATACCAAACTCGACATTACCGTCAAATTCTTGTAGGTATAATTTACCTCAGCTTTGAAAGTCAAACCGAGATCTGCCTTGTATGGCTTTCCCGTAAGTGTATCAAGACCATAAGAATGTCTCATCATATTGTCAGGGTCGATACATGTAGTGATACGGCCCGCCACTGGTGACAAGTACAAGGAGATGAACGGCTTCGGTTTCCAGTCAATACCGACAGAGAAATCGGAGTAAGAAGGTGACAGCCAATTAGACACATAAACAGGCTCCTCTAACTCACCCTTGTCAAACTTGGTATAGTCAAAGCCTCTTGCGTACTGTGACTTAAAAGAAGCCATTGCGGTGACAAACCAGGTTTTCTGGAATTCGAAACCATATTTTGTGCTAAAGTCAATCTTGTCGCTGGATTTTCTCCAGTTAGTTTTCTTCAACACTGTGCCTTCATCATCCACAACAGGGCGGGCGCCCATGGTGTACATCATACCCAGTTCAGTATTCAGATGAGCCTCCCATGAATGCAACCCCTTCTGGTAAGCCAGATTCAAGTTGGCGAAAATCACACCATTAGCATTATTCTGACCACCGGCAGCCCAATTGGTGAAAGAAGTCTGTGTGAGATTCAAACCCACCACACCCGTCAATTTCCAGTATTTCTGCCAGTTGGTGGAATCCTTAGGCAGATTCGGATCAGCATTTTTCTTTTTGAAGAGCTGGTTCACATTAGAACCCAATATGGGAGTGCCCCCGATTTCAGTTGCATTCACCATCATGATTGATGCCATCAGGCATGTGAAAACAAGTAAAAATCTTTTCATGATATAGGTAATTTAGTTTAACGATTCAGTTTATGATAAGCACGCCACCAGCGCTCAGATATCCTGTCTTGACAAGCAATATCATAATCGCGCCGCGAGCATGGCAGAAAATATTTTTGTTCCAAATCTTTCTTGATATTAATCACAGGCACCACCACCCACCAGCGTCCGGTTTTCTTACTACAATAAAACTCCAGTTCATTCACTCCTTCGGAAACCGTCACACTGTAGCGGGTGTACATATTCTTGTCCTTGAAGAAAGTATCTCCCTGCCGATGAATATAACCATCGACAAAATACCACAGGATATGTCCAATCAGCTGAGCGGTTTGGAAGGAGGTGTCCAAGGTGGGATCGTACTCATAGATGCCGAAAGAGGTTAGCTTGTCGCTTACTCCGCCATAACGGGCCACCTGGCAAATCTCCTCGCCATAAAAGCCATTGGCTGAGGCATTGGGATTACCTGGAGCGTCGGGACGGCGGACCGCAGAGATATCAATGCTCATCATCTCGGCATTGCGTACAATCGGCTCTATCTCTTCCATATCCTTACGCATGATGCCTACACGATAGGTCTCAAAAAACAGCTGATTCATCAGATTGATGTTTTCAGGACTGTTCATGTAGGTCTGGTAACCGATATTGGCGTAATTCAGCAGATAATTGGGTTGTTGCAACACAATGCGGTTCAGGTAGCGGTCCGAGCGGATATCCACATCCTCCTGAGTCAGGTCGAAACGTGAGTCCACCGCTACAATGTTCACCACATGTTCCAACTTTTCGTATGCCCTATAGTTGGCGTAAGCCAAGTCGTTGCTGCCGCCCAAAATGATAGGAATAATCTTACTCTCTATCAAGAATGCCAGAATATCCGACAACACCTGATAGGTATCTTCCACCGTCTTCCCGACAATCAGATTCCCGAGGTCGATAATCTTCACCTCTTTCTCCCATCGATAGAGCTGGTAGAACTGGCTCCGTATCTCATCTGGTGCCAGCGAGCAGGAACTGTTGTTGAAAGCATTGCGTGATTCAGGCACCCCAATGATGGCAAACTCCACCCCCGTCAAATCCAGCTCACCTTCAGGATGAAAGAAGCACACATTGCTGATTAGCAACGAGGCGTCATAGCTTTCTTTGTCAAAGCCAATCGTGTTGAAATCTACCGGATCAAAATAGGGCGAGATATCCATATTATTGTCTCCTTCTATAAGCTGATTTCTTGGCAGTAGGTGTCGTGTTGTTGATGATTTCCATACAATCCTCGTAGGTCAGATTCTCGGGTACACGGCCTTTTGGAATCTTGAAATTGTTGGTACCGTCGGTAATATAGGCTCCGTAACGGCCGTTCAGCACCTTCACATTATCGCTCTCCTTGAAAGCCACCAGCACATTGCGCGTGGCGGCACCATCAATAATCGCGACAGCCTGTTCCAGCGTCATTTCCGACACCACCGTGCCCTTGTCCAAGGTAATGTTCTTGCCGTCATATTTCAAATATGGGCCATATCTGCCGGAAGCTACTGACACTTCTTTGCCATTGTGCTCTCCCAAAATACGGGGTGCATGATCCTGATCACCCTTAATCTTCATCTCTATCAATTCCACCGCTCTCTCGTAAGTAATATCAGCGGGCTCCTCAGTTTTCGGAATGGACACAAAATTGTTGTGATACTTCACGTATGGGCCGAAGCGACCGATACCGATTACCAGAGGCTCACCCTCATATTCTCCCAATGTTTTGGGTAATTTGAACAAGTCGAGAGCCTCTTCCAAGGTAATGCTTTCAATGGACTGGGTCTTTTTCATACGGGCATAACGTGGCTTTTCATCTTCATAATTCTCGCCAATCTGCACCATCGGACCATACTTGCCCAATTTGGCATACACGTTGGCATTGGTTTTCGGATCGGCACCCAGCAAACGCTCACCACTGGCTTTGGTGGAATAAGTAATGGCATTCTCGATAGAATGATGGAAATCACCATAGAACTCGTTCATCATATCCTGCCACTTCATCTTACCTTCGGCAATTTCATCAAATTCCTTCTCCACATTAGCCGTGAAACCATAATCCATGATCTCCTGGAAATTATCCTGCAGATAGTCATTTACCACAATGCCTATATCCGTCGGGAAGATTTTGTCTTTCTCGAAACCGTATTTCTCCTTCTTCACTGACTCATGCACGCTGCCATTCTTCAGTTTCAACTGAATATATTCTCTTTCGGAGCCTGGACGGGTTTCCTTGACCACATACTCACGCTTCTGAATCGTGGAAATGGTAGGTGCGAAAGTGGAAGGACGGCCAATGCCCAACTCTTCCAGTTTCTTTACCAAGCTGGCTTCGGTGTAACGCACTGGCGGCTGCGTGAATTTCTGTGTAGCCAAAATCTCAGAAGCCTTAACTACTTCGCCCACAGACAGATTCGGCAACCAGCCCTTTACTTCCTCATCTTCCTCATCCTTCGATTCAATATATACTTTCAAGAATCCGTGGAACAGAATCACCTCACCCGTCACAACGAATTTTTCGGGACGATTGGAAATCGGGATGGTGATGACCGTCTTCTCGGTCTTGGCATCGCTCATCTGAGAAGCAATAGTACGCTTCCAGATCAGCTCGTACAAACGTTTGGCAAAGGTATCACCAGGAATGGTATGATTGCTCATGGAAGTAGGCCGGATAGCTTCGTGCGCTTCCTGAGCCCCTTTGATTTTAGTGGCATAGCGACGGGGATGTGAATACTCCTCGCCATACTGCTTGATGATTTCTTCTTTGGCACCCTGGATGGCAAATTCAGACAAATTGACTGAGTCGGTTCTCATGTAGGTGATATAACCTTGCTCGTACAGCTGCTGGGCGATGACCATGGTTTTGCTCACTGAGAAGCCCAATTTTCGAGAGGCTTCCTGCTGCAAAGTAGAGGTAGTGAACGGAGCGGCTGGCACCTTCTTGCCCGGATTTTTCTCCACAGCAGTAATGGAATAAGTAGCTGATTTGCAATCCTCCAAGAAAGCCATAGTTTTGTCTTTGTCGGCAAAACGGGTATCCAGTTCAGCTTCAAATTCACTCTTATCATCCTTTTCAGAGCTGAAATTTCCCGTGATTCTATAAGAAGAAGTCACCTTGAAATCCTTGATTTCATGCTCCCTCTCCACAATCAGCTTGACAGCTACCGACTGCACACGGCCAGCGGAGAGTTGCGGTTTCACTTTGCGCCAGAGCACCGGTGACAGCTCGAAACCCACCAAACGGTCGAGAATACGGCGGGCCTGCTGGGCATTCACCAAGTCCACATCCAACTGGCGAGGATTGGCCAAAGCCGCTTCAATCGCTGATTTGGTAATCTCATGAAAAACGATACGCTTAGTCTTGGCTGGAGCGATATCAGCCACTTCCATCAAATGCCACGAAATTGCCTCGCCCTCGCGGTCATCATCGGTAGCGAGCCAGACGGTGTCTGCCTCATTCGCCAATTTCTTGATGTCTTGTATCAATTTCTTTTTTTCGTCCAGAATTTCATATTTGGGCTGAAAACCTTTGGGAATGTCAATACCCAAATCCTTCTGAGGAAGGTCGCGGACATGTCCCTTACTGGACACAACCGTAAAGTCCTTACCTATAAACTTTTGGATAGTTTTGGCTTTCGCCGGTGACTCCACAATGATTAAATCTTTACTCATCTTTTTACAGTTTGTAAGTAGTATATATTATTATTGTATTTCCAAAAAATTTGAAGTGGCAAAAATACATTTTTTTTCGGAGTTGAATATTACTTGAAAAAAATTTTTTCATTGGCGTTAACGTACACTGAAATTTTCATCCCATTGTTTTTTTTAGTATTTTTGCTGTTATAAAACGAAAAAAAAATAATACCATGAGCAATA
>JAGCSI010000086.1 GCA_017964255.1 Bacteroidales bacterium
GTGAATTCCAAACCGCAGAGATAACCGCACAGGGCACAATGGTCACTTTAAACCTTGACATGATGGCATTAGCGGAAGGCCAACATACCATTGAGCACTACATCACCAATGGTGACAACGCTGTACTTTCGCCCTTGCAGAGCGACCAATTTGTGCGTAGCCACATCACCCAATACTACATGCTAACCCTGCTGGTCAACGATGAGAATATGGGTTATACGGTGGGAGGCGGAGTACATGCCGACGACGAACCAGTATCCTTCTCGGCTACCGCTTATAACGGTTATGTTTTCGACCACTGGAACGACAACGTGACCACTAATCCGCGCGAAATCATGCTTACCTCCGATACTACTTTCACCGCCTATTTCAACATTGAAGATGGTATTGATGAGCAAGCATTCGCCAACGTAAGCATTTATGCTCACAACGGTATGATTTATGTCAGCGGTGTTGCTCAACAGCCTGTGGCTGTGTATGATATGGCTGGAAAATTACTCATCCGCCAACTTACCACCGATGAAGGCTCCATCCTCACCATCCCCATTGCGGAAAGCGGGGTTTACCTGGTGACCGTAGGCAATGCGCTGGCCCGCAAAGTGGTAGTCACGAAATAAGAGAAACTTATAAATTTTTTCAACGGATGTGTGTCAGGTGACACACGTCCGTTTTGTTTTTTTTTGTATCTTTGCAACGTTGTTTTATAAACCCTTAAAATTAGTAAGATTATGTCAGGAAAAGCAATGGTAAGATATTCAGACGAGGAACTGGCTGAATTCAAGGAATTGATTGAAGGCAAGATTGCCGAAGCCAAAGAGAACCTGGCTGCCTACTTAGAGGCATACAGCAATGCCGGAAACGACACCATGGACACCGCCCCCACATTCAAAAACCTGGAAGAAGGCAACATGGTATTGTCAAAAGAAGAAAACGGACAATTGGCGGCACGCCTGGAAAAATATATCAAAAACCTTGAAGCGGCCCTCATCCGTATTGAAAACAAAACTTACGGCATCTGCCGCGTCACGGGTAAACTTATCCCGAAAGAACGACTCAGAATCGTTCCCCATGCCACATTGAGCTACGAGGCTAAAATGAACCAGAATAAATAAGACTCTGTGAAAAAAAGTAACAAACTCTACCTGCTCTCCGGCTGCATTATTGTCCTCTTCATCATTTTAGACCAAGTACTGAAGATTTGGGTCAAGACGCACATGGCGTTAGGCGAGCACATTCCTGTGCTGGGTAATTGGTTCTACCTTTATTTCATCGAAAATGAAGGTATGGCGTTTGGTTTGTCTTTTGGCCAGTATTTCGGCAAACTGCTGCTTACTGTGGGGCGTATCCTCATTGTGGGCTTCCTGATTTATTACCTTATCAGACTGATTAAGAAAGACCAAACCGACTGGGTTGGGGCAAGTGTGCTGTCGCTGATTATCACCGGTGCCATAGGCAATATCATCGACTCGCTGTTTTATGGGCTGATTTTTTCTGAAAGCACTCCCCTCACAGTGGCTACCCTTTTCCCTGAAGGTGGCGGATACGCCCCCATGCTCTTCGGCAAAGTGGTAGATATGTTCTATTTTCCCCTGTTTGTCATCCCTGAATGGTTTCCGCTGTGGGGTGGCGACTACTTCTTCCCCGCTATCTTCAACCTGGCGGATAGCTGCGTGACCGTAGGCATTGTGCTGGCACTGATTTTCTATAAACGCATCTTTCCAGAAAATAAAATTTGATTTTTTCGTGAAGACGTCAAGACGTTAAGACATGCACTACGTGCATTCGTGAAGACGACATCCGACTTCACGTCTCCACGAACGAGCGAAGCGAGTGTCTCCACGTCTTAACGTATAAACGATTCAACAAAAAACTAATAAATACTTTCATCAACATCCATGAGTATAGAAATCATGTCTCCTGTTGGCTCGTATGAGTCGCTGATGGCTGCCATTCAGGCTGGCGCCGGTTCCGTGTATTTTGGCGTGGGCAAGATGAACATGCGCTCTCGCTCGGCCGCAAATTTCGACTACGAGGATTTGCAGAAGATTACCCAAATCTGCAAAGAGCACCAGGTTCGCTCCTATCTGACCGTAAATACGATAGTCTATAACGACGAGGTAGAAGAGATGAAGAGACTGGTGGATTTGGCCAAAAAATGCGAGGTTTCCGCCATTATCGCCTCTGACTGGGCTGTCATCCAGTACTGCCGCAAAGTGGGTATGGAAGTGCATATTTCCACCCAGTGTAACATCACCAACATTGAAGCAGTGCGTTTTTACGCACAATTTGCCGATGTGCTGGTATTGGCCCGCGAGGTGAGCCTCGCCCAAGCCGCCGACATCTGCCAAACCATTAAAAACGAACATATTTGCGGTCCTTCCGGCCAATTGATACAGATAGAAATGTTCGTCCACGGGGCCCTCTGCATGGCGGTATCCGGAAAATGCTACCTTAGCCTCGACAATATGGGCTATTCTGCCAACCGCGGGGCCTGCATGCAGCTTTGCCGCCGCAAATACACCGTCAAAGATACCGAGTCTGACTTGGAATTGGAGGTGGATGGAAAGTATATTATGTCGCCTAAAGACCTTTGTACCATTGGTTTCCTCGACAAAATCATCAAAGCAGGAGTGACGGTGCTGAAAATCGAAGGCCGCGGCCGCTCCGCCGAATATGTCAAAATGGTGACAGAATGCTACCATGAAGCCCTGCAAGCCATTGAGGAAGGAAGCTTCAATGTAGAGAAAATCGACCATTGGATGGAACGCTTGCGCAGTGTCTTCAACCGGGGTTTCTGGGATGGCTACTATTTAGGCCGCACCATGGGCGAATGGTCAGAGCGCTACGGCTCGCAGGCCACCCGCGTGAAAAACCATATCGGCAAGATTACCAATTATTATGCCAACATCGGGGTAGCGGAAATCATTATTGAAAGCGACAATTTACAATTAGGTGATGAAATCCTGATTTGCGGCCCCACCACAGGAGTTTATGAAGATACCTTACACGAAATTCGTGTGGATTTGAAACCCTGCGAGAAAGCGGAAAAAGGCGTGTATTGCTCCATCCCCACCAAAGAGTTAGTACGCCGCGGAGATAAGGTGTATAAGTGGGTGGAAGTGGCTGATGAGTTTTAAGATTCGTGGAGGCGTGAAGACACTCGCTTCGCTCGTTCGGGAAGGCGTGGAGACGGATTTCGTCTTCACGAATGCACGCAGTGCATGTCTTAATGCCTTGACGAAATTACAACGCCACTTTCATTCTCCTCTTATAAATCTCAAAGGTATTTTCCAAGAGCGAGGCAATAGTCATGGGGCCGACGCCACCGGGAACGGGCGTGATAGCCGCCGCTTTCTTCTCGATACTTGACACATCGATACTGTTATAGACATCCCCTACCAGCTTGTTGTCCACACTGTTGATGCCCACATCCACCACCACCGCACCGGGTTTGATCATGTCGGCGTTAATCAGATTGGGACAACCGATAGCCACAATCAGAATCTCGCCCTGGCGAGTCAGATACGGAAGGTCGCGGGTCTTACTGTGGCAAACCGTCACCGAGGCATTTTCGCGTAACATCAGATGCGCCATAGGTTTGCCCACCAAATTACTGCGTCCAATCACTACCGCATGTTTACCGGCAATGTCAATACCCTCGGATTTCAGCAGTGACAAGATGCCCTTGGGGGTACAGGGAATGATGCAATCACCTGAAGTGCTCAACAGGCCCATATTCATCGGGTGCAGTCCATCCACATCCTTGTGGTAATCTATCGCACTGAGAATTACATTTTTATCAATATGTTTGGGCACAGGCAACTGAACCAGAATGCCATCCACGCTATCATCTTCGTTCAGTTGCTGAATCAGATTCAACAACTCCGTCTGCGAAGTGGAGAACGGCAGGAAATGCAGGTCGCTTTCAATACCAATCTCACTGCAAGCTTTGCCTTTGTTTTTCACGTAGGTCGCACTGGCGGGGTCGTTGCCCACCAAAATAATCGACAATTTAGGCGCACGGCCGTATTTGTTCTTGCAAAAATCTATCTCGATGGCCAATACCGACCTGATTTTCCGGGCTAAAGCCGCCCCGTTCATGATTCTCATAATGTTTTCTTTTTGAAATTTCAACCTTTTATTATTGATTTCAGTATGCATACCCCCTCAAATTATAAATCAGCGTAATTTACTTATGGTCACCCCGTGCTTAAACCAATCTTCAAAAAGATTATACTTTATATTTGCAAATTTGCCTACTAATGTTGAAGTTTGAGTTAACCATTTTTCATAATTTGGTTTATCATTTACTTCATCCCATATATCTTTGTTAAACTCTAATATTTCTTCTTTTATTTCTTTTTTTATTTCCGGTGTTGGATTAAATAATTCTTTGATTTTGTTAGCGCGTTGCAAATATCTTGCGACAACTTGTGGCACAACTTGTGGCACATTATTATAACCTAATATTGAGCATTGTCCACCTGCAGAAAAACAATCCCTGGCATTATAAACCAAAATAGAATATTTAGCACACAACCATAACGACACTCTGGCATATTTCTCTTTCTTATTACTCAAAATATCATTAGAAAACAAGATGCACATTTTACTTTGAAGAATCTCTTTTTCTTTTTTGCTTAAAGAAGACCATAACTGTATAGACATTTGAGTATCAGATTCCAACCACCAGGGCATTGATGTTTTATTTTCCTCTTTTGCTTTTTGAATATAATACTGTCGAACTCTGTTGATAGGATTTCCTGATTTTGGATTGCACAAATCTTTGTATTTTATTTTCATTTTATCGAAAATAGACTGTTGGGGCTGAAGTTCCATATTAATCAGATACCTGGGCGAATGGGTAACTGTCACATCATACATCACTTCCTCGTATGGGCGGCATCTAAACTCCACTTTACCTCCCAATTTTCCAAATAGTAAATATATATGTTCCACATTCGCTACTCTTGTGGATTCCACAATACTACTTCCGGTGGATTTCCAGTGGTTTTCTTTCGTTGATTTCACCTCTAGCCCATATCTACCTGCTACAATTATATCGGGAAAATTCTGTCCAGAAACCAATTCAATTTGTTTAGGATTAAATCCTAGTTTTTTTTCCTCACAAACGCCCTGAAGCACTGTTACAACTTTATTCTCCAGACTTTTTCCATTACATTTTGTAAATTGTTCTGGATTAGTCTGGGCTATACCATTCAGTTTATCCACTGCGGATTGTATGAATTTCTCGAAATCTTTTAGTGTCGGCATGTTGAATTTTATTTAAAATAAAGAGACCATAATTGTTGGATGCGGCGAGCTAGCTGATAGGCCAAAACAGGAGGAACCGCATTCCCTATCACTTTATACGCTCCGCTTGCATTTAACTCATAATTTCTGGTATATCCTTTTCGCTTGACGAAAGGGAAATCTGGCGGAAAAGTCTGTATCATGGCACATTCCCGGGGAGTCAGTCTTCGTTCAGGAAGACCTTTTTGGAGCTCTTCCGCTATTTTCCCGCCGTGTTCAGCGGACAATCTACGAAACTCAATATTCCCATGGTGCTCGGAACGGATTGTCGGTCCTAAACCATCAAGATTAATCTCCGTTTGGCCTTGACAATGATTACCCATATATTTGGCTTTCGAGAAACATTGTTGTGACAAGTCCATACTGACATCAGGTTCAACTAACTCGCCTAACACCATTCTACATGTAACTGGTTTCAATTTCCCCTTACTTGCCGCATTGTAATGATGTGTAGCCTTGGGGTATGGATTGTAATCATCTGGAATATTATCAGATGTCAAGGCCTCCAGTGCTTTCTTTTTCAGTGCATTTTTCCTGATACCGATAAAAATGACACGTTCCCGGGTTTCAGGAACCCCATAATCTCCCGCATGAAGAACCTGTGGATCAAGAACTATATATCCATCCCCGTCGGCAGAAGCGAAATCCCCTTGGATAATCTTTTTCACATCGCCCAAACTTACAAGACCTTTGACATTTTCCGCTACAAACATTTTGGGTTTGGTAATATCTATCACCTGCTTCATCCAAAAATACAATTTTCCTCTGGTTTCTTCCGTAGGCGCATCTTTTTGGCGTTGCTTCCCATCATGATTCATTCCTGACTCAAATCCCTTTCGTTTGCCCGCAACACTGAAATCCTGACAAGGAAATCCCCCCGTCACAATATCAATTTTATCTGGGAAAACTTTTATACCCGCTTGATGTGACTTGACCAAATCAACAATACTCTCAGATCGATACACCTCTTCATCAACATTAAACCTTCTCATATAATTAAGCCAAGCAATCCGAGCTTCTTTCAAAATATCATTGGCAAAAATCGTACGAAACTGGTTTTTTTTCAATAACACCCAATTGTCATTTATCTTTTGCTTAATCCACCCTTGTTGTCCAACCGACGCTTTATGACAAATAAAACCACCTTCAAAACCCAAATCCATTCCTCCACAACCTGAAAACAGAGATAACATTGATTTGTCACCAGAAGAAATCTCTCTTGTGTTTTCCAACGAAAACAACGGGAGTTGTGTCTCTCCGACAATGTTAGGGAATCCTTTATCAATGTTGTATGTGCATCTGAATTCTTTCATTCTTTCTTATTGTCTTAACACAATAAAACCACCTTAAATATAGTTAGAAAAGAAATGCAAATTTACATAATTTTCCTGAATAATATGTAGCATTCAAAAAATTCAGTATTTTTGCATTGTATTTTAAAAAAAACAAAACATCATGAAAGCTTCACAATTAATCACATTCTTAGGCGGTGCCTTCCTCGGTGCCATTATCGCTCTCTTGTTAGCTCCCGAAAGCGGTGACGAAACCCGCGAGAAAATCAAATCCAAACTGGAGGAGAAAGGTATCAAACTGTCTAAAGAGCAGTTAGATGAATTTATCGACTCCATCAAGGAGAAATTAAACCTCAAGAAAGACCAGGAAGTCATTATCGACGACGAGCCCAAGGCCGAATAAGTATACACTATGATATTTGATTTTTTCAAAAAATCAGGAGACCAACACGACGCCTACAAAAGCATCGCCCAAAACGCCAAAGAGTATGGAGAGCTGTACCTGCAGCTGTTCAAACTCAATGCGGTAGGCGCGCTGTCGCAGTTTGTCTCCTACCTGATTGTCATCATCGTTGGCGCCATGCTATTGGTGACGGTGCTCGTCTTTTTGGCAATAATTATGGTTCTTTGGCTGAAAAACGTGACCGGAAGCCTGATATACAGTCTGCTGATTATGAGCGGCGTTTTCGTGCTCTTGTTCCTGCTCCTGCTGCTTTTCCGCAAAAAACTCATGCTCAACCCCATCATCAGAAAGATGAGTTCCATTCTTTTCAGCAAAGAAAGCGAACTTGTTACTGATGAGGATTTTGAAGACATCACCGAGCAGAACATTGGCACCGCTTCCAGCCAAGATCCCATTGTTGACCCATTATTTCATAAGGAGGATGTCCATGATTAACAAAAGAGTTTCTTCCTATCACAGCATTTCGAACCTCGATGAGCTCGAACGTGAGAAACAATATGTCAAGCAGCTGATTCAGAAGCAGGGCGTCTCTGTGGAGAAAGACTGGGACGAGATTTACGGCTTTTGGAGTTTTGTGCCCAAAACCGCCAATTTTGTCTCGAATTTCGTCAGCAATATTCCTATCAACCTCAATGTGTTGACTTTCATTTTTGACATTTTGCGTAAAAGAAAGAGAAAATGAACGGAGATTCCCGACTGTACCAGCTATTAGACGAACTCCATATTCCCTACGAATATATCGAGCACCCGCCGGCACCCACCATCGAAATCGCCAAACAATATTGGGCGGGGCATGACGCGCAGCACTGCAAGAATCTGTTTTTCCGCAACCACAAGGGAAACCGGCATTATTTGGTCATTCTGAATTGTGACCAAGATATGGCCATTCACGATATCGAAAAGCAGTTGCACCAGGGCAAATTGAGTTTCGCCTCCGAAGCGCGTATGGACAAATATTTAGGTGTGAAGCCGGGGTCTGTAACTCCTTTCGGCCTTATCAACGACCAAGAGCACCATGTCACGGTTTTCCTGGACCAAACATTACAACAGGCTGAAAAACTGAGTTTTCACCCCTGTATCAACACCGCCTCCCTTATCATCAAGAGAGAGGATTTAATTAAATTTATAGATTACTGCGGAAATCAGTATATCTGGATGGAGGTTTACTAATCCATCCTTTTTTATTTAGCCAACACAAACTTTCTGGTCACTTCAGGAATATTCAGCCAAGTGGCATCTGCATATTCGATGTGCAGGAACATTTCCTCACCCGTAGTTCTGTTGCGCAATCTGCCAGTTTGTTCCGCATTGATATTCTGAATATCCAAATTCAAAGAAGTTAATGTGGTCGTCAAGTCAACGGCCTCCCAATTCGGCATACCTGATTCATCCACATCATCCTCGCTGGCCATATAAACCAGATCTGATTCCACATCTCCTGTGGAACTAATGTCCATCCAACCCTGAAGTTGAGGATATTCAGCCTCTTCATTCTTATGCAGCCAGAAGCGTATCTTGCCCGGCAAGGTCTGGGCGTCCGCATAAAAGGAGCTTGCCTCCCAGCTTTCATCCCCCATTGTCACCGTGATACTACCCACGATGAATTCACCACCCACGAAATCAAAAATAGCGGTATAAGAAGCATTCGCCGTCACGGTCACCGTACGTGGATTTTTTGTGCTACCGTTTTTCCAGCACACAAATTCATAGTTGGGATTAGGCACCGCTGTCAAAGTGGCCATTGCATTTTTCTCGTAAACACCGCCACCGGTCACGGTTCCCATGGAACTGTCGTTGGCATTCACTGTAACAGTAAATTGCTCATGTTTATTACAGGATATCAGCATCAATGCACATGCCAAAATGGTCATGCCCAAAAATCTCAAAGTTTTCATTTTATTATTTGTTTTATCACCATTCAATTAAGACTGCAAAAGTACACAAAATTCCTCAATTATGTAATATTACATGGATTTTTATTGTATAGCTGTATATGATTCAAGCTCAGAGACGTGCCGTTGCGCATCTCCACAGATACACTCTATGAATTATTGACGTTTACCCGTACTTTGCTGCAAGTTGACATCTTTTATTTCTTTCCCTTCCTTGTTGATATAGGGTTTAGCTTCTGGAATTATCACTTCTTTCAACGGTATATGCGCATACCATTCCCCATCACGCTTGCGAAGTTCCAATGTACCCGTCATATCTTTGATGGGAGTGGTTTTATGATAGGTAGCTATTGCAACCGTATCGGATTGGAACTCCACATTGGTAATCTCTATTTCCGCGGGGGTATCCGACTGGATATAGGAATCACCGACAGCCTGCACCAAAGAGCGGGCTTTGACCAAAGTGGTGTTTTTGGTTTCCTCGGTGGCATACTGCTCGGCCTCATCCACATGATAGTTGGCCATAGCGTACGAATAAGCATAGGCCACTTGCTGCACTACTTGCTCTTCGTTTTTACATGAATGACACAGCAAAATAATACCCGAAAGAATGATAAAAGAAAAAAATGATTTCATAACATTGTGCTTTTTAACAAAAAGAGACTGCCTTTGGGACAGTCTCTTTTCTTATTTGTTCAAATTGAAACAGCAAGAATTATTTTACTCTTGCAACAACCTGAGCTGACATTGTCTTTGCGTCGACAGCTTTTGTGGCTCTCCAACTCCAGCTTGCATTCTTCAGAGTACCTTCCAAAGGATAAAGGTTGCTAGGAATTGCACCACCAGCGGCGATATAGTCAACAATGTCGAACACATTTGCCGTGAAATTAGCAGACATAGTCAGAGCGTTCAAATCAACAGCAGTAACATTTTCTACGAAAGAAGATTGAACAGTGTTCCAGCCCCAATACGTTCCACCAGCATCACCCAAAATACCATCTTCATCAGTATAGATGTAATTAGGATCACGATAGTTCATGATGTCACCACTTGTTGACTGATAAGTAGCGTTTGTAACAGGAACACTTTCCAGGAAGCCCTGAACAAAAATATCGCTGTACTGAGATGAGCAACCAGCAGTTTTTTCAATGTACAGAGTCAAATAACTTTCGGCGGTGAAATCAATAGCTTCAATAGCTGCTGCGGTCCAGCTTGTACCATTGAATTTGATAGTTGTACCATCAGGAGTAGTTTGGCCACCGTCACCAGGATTTTCGGTCTGGTCATTGTTACCGTTATTCGCCGTTTTGTCATCTTTTTTGCAAGATGTGAACATCAAGCCGCATGCTAATAAAGCGATGCCTAAAAATTTCAATGCTTTCATTTTGTTTGTTTTTTTGTTATTAAATAGGTGAATATTGTCTTTTTTTTCTTTTTTGAATTAACGCTGCAAATATACATTTATTATTTGTAATATGAACAAAAATAATATCTTTTTCTGCGATAATTATATATTTTTATGATTTTTTGAGAAAATCCATCATTTTGCGAATAGCCCTTCCTCTGTGGCTAATGCTGTTTTTTTCCTCCTCACTCATCTCAGCGAAAGTTCTGTCAAAGCCATCAGGCAGAAACACAGGATCATAACCAAAACCTGACATACCTCTCTGATTCTCAATAATCTGTCCATCCACACGACCTTCAAACAAATACTCTTTCCCGTCCAAAATCAAGGCGATAACGGTCTTGAAACAGGCCTTGCGGTTGGTTTTCCCCTTCATTTCCCGGAGCAATTTGTCCACATTGTCCTGATAGCTGCAATGCTCTCCGGCATAGCGGGCGGAATACACACCGGGGCGACCGTCCAAAGCTTCCACTTCCAAACCCGTGTCATCGGCGAAGCAATTGACATGAAAATGCTCCTGCACATAATGTGCTTTTTGCAAGGCATTACCCGACAGAGTGTCCGCAGTCTCCGGAATTTCCTCGAAACAACCGATGTCTTTCAGATTTTTAATCTGGATAAAAGACGCGGCTATTTCACGAGCTTCCTCGGTTTTATGCTGGTTGTGTGTGGCGAAAATCAGTTCCATAGCATTTAAAACAAGAAAAGATGATATAGGTTTAATATATCATCTGGCTATTTATTGATTTTTTTGACATCCACTATTATTGAGCGGCACCTTCCACTTCAATAGCTTGTTTGCCTCTGTAGTAACCACATTCGGGGCATACACGGTGAGGCAGAACAGCGGCACCACAATGACTGCAAGTGGTGAACTGAGGAGGAGTCATAAAATCATTAGCTCTTCTCTTGTCTCTTCTCGTCTGAGAATGTCTTCTTTTCGGATTCGGCATAACTTTATAATTTTATGTATTAATCTAACTTTAAGTCCTTTAATGCGGCCCAGCGTTCATCGATTTCCTGAGGTTTTTCGCTCTGCGACAAACTCTCCAACTTCTTCAAAACCTCAGGATTACATGTTGAATTTCCGTTCTCGTCATCGGGATGCACAATGCGGTGCGGCAACGCCAGACGGATGGTCTCATAAATGAAATGGAACAAGTCCAACTCATAAATGTTCTCATCTACCATCCAGATGTTCTCGTCGTTTTCGAAATCCTCTTCCACTTCCGGCACGAGATTCACAATCAGCTGCTCGTCAAAGTCCATCGGGATGGTCACCGGATCGAGGCAACGGTCACATGGAGACACCACCTCACCGGCAAAATGGAACTTCAAATCCAACATTTTCTCACTTTTGTCCATTTCAATCTGCAAATTCAATAACCCGTCTTCCACTTCAGATATCTCGGACAATTCAAAGAACGCTTTATCGCAAACCATTGAATACGAATAAGTTCCGATATCCACACCCGCAATTCTGATCTTGTAATCGTCTCTTTTTTCCTTCGTCTTCATGCTGCGATTTTTGGGGTTGCAAATATACAAAGTTTTTTAATATAAACTACTTAGTGTTAATTTTTTTTGGAGGGTCTCGTGCTGTGTGTATTCGTCAAGGCGTTAAGGCGTGAAGTCATTCGCTTCGCTCATTCGTGGAGACGTGGAGTAACTCGCTTCACTCGTTCGTGAAGGCGGGAAGACGAATTACGTCTTAACGAATGTACAAAGTACATGTCTTCACGTCTCCACGTCTTAACGTCAAGCCTTACGCCTTGCATATGTTCACAATCACCTCCACCGCTTTCTCCATGGATTCGAGGGGCACATACTCGTACTTGCCGTGGAAGTTATGGCCGCCAGCGAAGATGTTGGGACAAGGGAGACCTTTGAACGACAGGTTGGCACCGTCGGTACCGCCACGAATAGGCTGCACTTTGGGCTCGATGCCAGCATCACGCATGGCTTTCTCAGCACGCTCCACCACATAGAACACTGGTTCCACCATCTCGCGCATGTTATAGTACTGGTCCTTAATGTCGCAGCTGACACGACCAGGATACTTGACATTCAGGAAATCCACAATCTGTTGAATCAGTTGCTTTTTCTCCTCAAATTTCTGACGGTCATGGTCACGGATAATATATCTAAGCTGGGAGTTCTCCACCGTACCTTCCATGTGAATGAGCAAGAAAAAGCCTTCGTAATCCTGCGTGTTCTGAGGCCTATCGAATTCAGGCAACAAAGCGTTGAACTCCATGGCAATCAGCTGGGAATTCACCATCTTTCCCTTGGCATAGCCAGGATGGATGTTTCTTCCCTGAATATTGATGCAAGCGGAAGCGGCGTTGAAGTTCTCGTACTCTAATTCGCCGATAGCGCCACCGTCCATGGTATAAGCATAATCGCAACCGAATTTCTCCACATTGAAATGCGCCACGCCCTTGCCGATTTCCTCATCGGGAGTAAAACCTACTCTGATTTTGCCATGCTTGATTTCGGGATGTTTCATCAGGTATTCCATAGCGCACACAATCTCAGCAATACCAGCCTTGTCATCAGCACCAAGCAAAGTTTTGCCATCGGTGGTCAGCAATGTTTGGCCCTTGTAACCGCTCAATTCTGGAAAGTCAGTTAAAGTCAGGGCGGTGTTAGTCTCCGCATCCAACATGATGTCGCCACCATCGTAGTTTTCGATGACTCTCGGAGCAGCGATACCTGGCATGTCGGGAGCGGTGTCAAAATGGGAAATGAAACCAATTACAGGCTGTTTTTCTTCGCAGTTAGCTGGCAATGTGGCAGTTACATAACCATACTGATCTTTTTCAACCTCTTGCAAACCTAATTTCTTCAGTTCTTCCACCAAAAAATCACCGAACACCAGCTGTCCTGGAGTGCTGGGATAGGTTTCGGAATTTTCATCGGAGGTGGTGGCATACGAAATATACTTCGTAAAACGGTCTAATAAATTCTTTTTCATGTTCTTATATTTTTATGATTTTTATTTCTTGACAATACGGTCCGCATTTTTTGACAGGAAACTTTCCCAGCCGGAAAAATGCTGTTTGGGGCCAAGTTGAACCCTGTTTTGCAGATGATGGCACACCGCTACCGCCAAAGCATCGGTTGCGTCCAAATACTTGATATCAGCGGGCAGCGGGTACATCCGTTGCAACATCGCCGACACCTGCTCTTTGGCGGCGTTGCCGTTGCCCGTGACCGACTGCTTGATTTTACGGGGCGAATACTCGTTGATTTCCAGTCCCTTGTGAATACATGCCGCCATCACCACTCCCTGGGCACGGCCCAATTTCAGCATGGATTGCGCACTCTTGCCCAAAAAAGGACCCTCAATCGCCAACATGTCAGGATGATATTGGTCTATCAGCTCCGTCACAAACTCAAAAATCCGTTTAAGCTTGGTAGGCTGGTCGGGCAATTTTTTCAAATTCAGCACATCCAAGGTAATCAACTCGGATTTGACCGGGTTGGCTTTCAGCAAAGCATAGCCCATGATCAAGGTACCGGGGTCAACGCCTAAGATGATGTGGTCGTCCATATTTATTATCGTTGCAAGGTCAAAGTTTTCTCACCATAATCAATCACCGCCTGGTACTTCATCAGGAAATCACTACCTATAATGCCATGAATCAACGGCTTATGCATCATTTTATAGGCCTCATTGATATTGCTCATATCCAACAACACGATATCATATTGTTTCAGCAGAAAGCGGCCCAAACGCAAGTTCTGGATGGTGCTGAGTTTGCTCTCGAAATCAGAAGTGCCCACCCCCACATTCAGTCCGTCATTGTCTTCCATGCTCAATTCCGGCAGCAAATCGCGGATAAAATTTAAATCGAAGCAGGAATGAGAGGCGCCCGTATCAATGATGACATTCAACGGACGGCCTTCGATGGAAGCCTTCAATACAATATGATAATTGTCAGGTTCCAAAGTCACCAGCTTAAATTTAACACTATATTGCTGTATGGTATGTTTCATTCCCATTTAAAATATTATGGACGTAAGCATTGCGTCTCTACATTGGTTTTCCCGTTCTCTGTAGAGACGTTTCATGAAACGTCTCTACAATATTACATTACATATCACAAAAAAGATTTGAAATTACATCCATTTTTTCTTTCTGAAATACAACAGAAGGCAAATGGCTATCACAAAGCAAAAGACCATCACTATCCAAAAGGCATACGGTTTATCGCTGAGTGGTAATCCGACGTTCATTCCGTAAACACCTGTGATAAAGGTCAATGGCAGTACGATAGTCGAGATGATGGTGAGCATACGCATAATCTCGTTGGTCTTGTTGGTCTGCAACGAATCGAAGGTGTTGGAGAGGCCGGCCACCAATTCGCCGTAGTCGTCAATCATATCCCACATCTTCTGGTAGAAGTCGAGGATGTTGCCCCAGTAGTCTTCCATATCCTCGGCAAAACCCTTCACCTCGCCCGACTCGAACTTATGAAAGAGTCGCAGCTGCGGTTTGAAGATGGTGTTCATCTGGATGATATTCTTGCGGAAGCGGGAAATCTGCCCGATGATGTCGCCGGGTTTGCTGTCGAACAGCTCGCGGCTGATGGTGTCCAACTCACTGCCCATGCGCTCCACCAAGAGGAAAGTCTCTTTCATCATACGGTAGAGCACCTTGTACAAGATGGCATCGCTGGTACCGCCTATATCATCTTCGTCCACCTCCTCGGGGTTCACCTTGGTAAGGTCGAAGAGGTCTTGCACCACATAATGCGAATTGCCGACAGTGATAATGTAGTCCTGTCCCCAGAAAATCTTCGTCTCCTCGGTTTTCACCAAGCTAGTACGCTTGTCCATCAGCGGAAAATGCAATACCATAAAATAATAGTCGTCATAAACGTCTATTTTCGGTCGTTGAACGAAACTGGAGCAGTCGTCTATGTCCAAAGGGTGAAAATGAAAGTTATCTTCTAAAAAATCCAAATCCTCAACCGTGGGATTGGTGATATGATGCCATTTCAGCGTTCCGAAATCAATGGTATCCACCATTGTAACCTCCTTTCTTCTCTATGGACGGGAAACGAATTTCTACATTCCTGATTAGTATTTTAATTTTTGACCTGCAAAAATAAAAAAAATACTTGAAATTGCGCAGGAAATTTGAATAAAAATTCAATAAAGCTATGAACGGTGGACTTTTTTAATTCAAAATCCATCACCCTGTAATCCTGTAATCAAAAAAGGAATAAACGGAATTTCAAAAAAATGGCGACCCCGGGGGGATTCAAACCCTCGACCTTCAGAACCGGAATCTGACGCTCTATTCAGCTAAGCTACGGGGCCGTTTTTCCGTCGGCAAAAATACAAAATTTTCAATTAGCAAATGAGCAAATTAGTTAATTAGCAAATGTGAAAATTATTTTGCGATGAGCTGCGGGCGATGAGCGATGAGCTGTGGGCGATGAGCGATGAGCTATGAGCTGTGAGTAATGGGCTATGAGCTATGAGCTGTGAGCAATGAGCTGTGAGTAATGGGCGATGAGCGATGAGCTGTGAGTGATATGTGCTGGAAGCACATTATCCTATTAACCCCTAACAAGGCCGAAGGCCGCAGTTTGGGGTGACGATGCTGACGGTAGATGTCAGCGTACTGAAAGTACGCTACATTTTACGGCTGCCACAATGTGACAGCCCTACTGCCACTTGCTTCTGCTATGTGGTGTGTCTTCGACACACATCGCCACAGATTACCCTTGCCACCCCACACCGCACTCCCTTCGGTCGTTTGGTGCGGGGTTATTAGAATATTGTGCCTCCGGCACATCTTTTGTAATGCATAACTTCTATTTCTCCCAAATTATTCAAAAATTTAATCTCATTTTTTGGAGTATAATTTTTATATTATTGATTTTCAGTGATTTAAAATTTTTATTTTCTAGAACATCGTATTTGAAAAATGTACTACTTTTGCAGTGTACTATTTCACTAATACAGTAAAACAGAAAACATCAATTAGTAAATGAGCAAATTAGTTAATTAGCAAATGAAGAAACCTAAAACCTATATTAATATGATACAATTACAAAACATCAACTTCAGCTATCACAAAGGCAGGACGATTTTCGACGACCTCAACCTTTCGTTAGAAGGTGGACACATTTACGGACTGTTCGGCAAGAACGGTGCCGGCAAGACCACCCTTCTCAAGATTATTGCCGGACTGCGTTTCCCAAAACACGGCAGTTCCACTACTTTAGGCCAGCCTGCGGCATTACGCAAAGCCGAAATGCTCAAGGATTTGTACTTCCCGCAGGAAGAAGTCTATGTGCCGGCCATCAGCATCCGCAACTACGTGAAATGCTATGCGCCTTTTTACGAAAACTTCGACAACGAGCAGTTCGAAGAGTACTTGCATCTGTTTGAAATCACCTCAATGGACGACAAACTCACTGCCCTGTCGCACGGACAACGCAAGAAAGTCATCATCAGTTTTGCCCTGGCCACCAACACCAAAATCCTGCTCATGGACGAGCCTACCAATGGCTTGGACATCCCCTCCAAAGGTATTTTCCGCAAAATTATGACTATGGCTGCCAACGAGGAAAGACTCATCCTCATCTCCACCCATCAGGTGCGCGACCTGCACTGCCTTATTGACGCGGTGGTCATCCTCGACAACGGACATATCCTGCTGAATGCCAGCGCAGACAACATCACCGACAAGCTCTGCTTCAAAATCACGGACGACACCGGCACCGACGAGCCTATCTTGTATTGCGAAGAAAATCTCCGCGGCAATCTCTTAGTGACCGAGAACATCCATCATATTGAGACCAAACTCGATATAGAACTGCTGTTCAACGCTGTCATGCTGAACAAAGAACGCATCAACGAATTGTTTAACGCTAAAAACTAAGGATCATGAATACAAAAAACATTTTCAATCTCATCAGAAGATATTTCATAGAAAGTGGAAGAAAAGACATCAATTCCTTTATTCTGATTGTTCTGATCATCGCTTTTCTCAGCTTTTTTTCCATTTCAGGCAGAATAAGTGACAGCATGATGGTATTCTTAACATTCCTGATGGGCATCATATATGCTGGCAGAATCTTCGGCATATTCCTGCCTGCCGGAAGAGCCATCCACTACCTGACGATTCCCGCCTCCACCATGGAAAAAACCATCGCCAACGGTCTTTTGATTTTTGTATATTTCAACATTTTGCTTATTGCCGCCCTCTTGTTGGGAAACACCCTCGGCGGTCTTGCACACAAATTGCTGGATCCCAACTACCACCTTCACTTCTACATGCCCTTTGACTTAGATAACTTGATACTGATACTCGTTTTTGAGTCGGTATACATGTTTGGCTCCATTTACTTCAAACAGCGTACAGCCATAAAAACCTCTCTCGTAATCATAGCTGTCTTTCTGTTCTTCATTGTTTTAGATACTACTCTTATTGGAAGATATTTCATCCATTCCAATCCTGAAAACATTCAAATAGCAGAAGAAACGCTCAACAATATCAATGGCGAACTGATTGAATACGTCGTCAGTATTCTGACTTTCGTCTTCTTCAATTTCATGACTTGGTTACGCTTAAGAGAAACGGAGGCCTAAGATGAATTTCAATGACAACAAAGCCATCTATCTGCAGATTGCCGAATGGGTTTTCGAGCAGATACTGAACGGAAAATGGAAAGAAGGCGACCGCATCTTGTCGGTGCGTGAATTGGGGCAGCAACTGGTGGTCAACCCCAACACCGTCTTGCGTTCATACGACTTCCTTCAAAACTTGGAAGTCATCGTAAACCGCCGTGGAGTAGGTTATTTTGTGGCTCCCGACGCCACCGACAAAATCATTAATTACCGCCGCAAGCAGTTTGTAGAGGAAGAAGTTCCCGCCTTTTTCAAGACCATGAAGTTGGTGAGGATGAATTGGGAGGAACTGGCAGAACTATATAAGGAATCGTGAAGACGGGAAGACACTCGCTTCGCTCGTTCGTAAAGACGTGGAGGCGTAGAGACGGATTCCTTCTTAACGAATGCACGAAGTGCATGTCTTAACGCCTTGACGTCTTAACGAATAAACCATCAAATACATCTACAATTCAACAAAAAATAGTATTTTTGCAATTTAAAATAATCTGACATGAAAAAATACACCAATATTATATTAATCGCTTTAGGAATAATCGTACTTGTATGCAATATTGTGCTCGTTTCCTGCACAATGGGCCGTTTCACAAGTTACAGTGACGAATCGAACGATGTGTACGATGAGTACTACTATTACGACGATGATGATTATTCGATGGACGAAGAAAGATAACAATTAACAATTAATAGGAATGGAAGACTGTCACATCGTGGCAGCCTATAATCTCAAAAAAAACAAATGATGAAAAAGATTTTTGTTTGTGTCTCATTGATTTTCTGTGTTTTATTCTCTTTTGCCCAAAAAGGGAAATTGGAAGTCAAGGTGGCTTATCTGGACAACGGCATGAAAGTAATGCTGTGCGAAGACCACTCTAAATCAGAAATTTACGGAGGGGTATGTGTTCATGCAGGCAGCAAGAACGACCCTGCGGAAGCCACTGGTATGGCGCATTATCTGGAACACATGATGTTCAAGGGAACAGACAAAATAGGCACCTTGGACTGGGATGCGGAGAAACCTCTGATAGATGAAATTGCGGCACTTTATGACGAATTATCTTTATCGAAAGATGAAAAAGAAAAGAAAAAAATTCTGAAGAACCTGAACAAACTTAGTGCCGAAGCTGCCCAATACGCCATCCCCAACGAGGTGGACGCCATTCTGGGACAAATCGGAAGCACCAATGTGAACGCCTTCACCAACAACGACTTTACGGTTTACCACAACATTTTCCCTTCCGGAGAGTTGGAAAAATGGGCGGCCATTTACGCCGAACGCTTCAGAGCCCCGGTATTCCGACTTTTCCAATCGGAGTTGGAAGCCGTATATGAAGAGTATAACATGTACTCCGACGATCCTTTCTCTGTATATAACGAGGATGTGATGGCCGCTGTTTTCAAGGACCATCCATACGGAATTCCGATTATCGGTTATCCCGAGCATATTAAGAACCCGAGTATGTCAAAGATGTACAATTTCTTCCGCACCTACTATGTGCCCCGCAACATGACTTTGATTTTGGTGGGCAACTTCAAGACCGACATGGCGCTGAAAATACTGAACAAAATATGGTGTGACAAGTCCAAAAATGTGGAAATGAAGCAAAGCCTCTCCCTGCACAAAGACGATGTCCGAAGAACAGCCACTCCCTCCACCCGTGCAGAAGCAGAGCAATTAGCCAGCTCAAAAAACTCCAACATGACCATGAGCAAAGGGGCGAACCTGCCAACCAAGTCCGTACCCGTGCCCGTACTGAAAGGACAACAGATTATCACCACCGCCCAAACCCCCATCAAAATCGGTACCTTATGTTACCAAACGGTAGGCGATAGAAATAACGATGCCATGCTTTTGGACCTCTGCGCCGACATTCTCAACAACAGCTTTTCCACCGGTTTATGCGACAAACTGGTAAATGACCACAAGTTATACGTCTTCTCCGCCTACAATTACAGTATGTCCGACGCAGGTAACTTTTTCATGATGTATTGTCCCAAAATGGACGGACAAACTCACGAGGAGGCAGAAAAAATGATTTTGGGAAACATCGAGAAACTGAAAAAAGGTGAATTCAGCGACCAACTGTTTGAAGCAATCAAGATGAACAAGCTGAAAGAACAACAAGAGGCGCTGGAAAGCATTGAATCCAAATTCTACCTCGTATTATCAATGGATATGGAAAACAAAAGTGTGGAAACATATCAGAAAGACATTCAAAGGCTTGAGAAACTAACGAAAAAGGAGTTAGTGGAAGTTGCCAATAAATATTTCAACGAGAATGTTCTGATTTATCGCTCTAATGTTGGAAGCAAGAAAACCAAGACCATTGAAAAACCCAATTGGAAACCCATCACCTCGCACAATACGGACAAGCAATCCGATTTCGCCAAGAACCTGGAGAAATACAATTCCGAGCCCTCAAAAATCCAGAAAATCAATTTCGAGAAAGATGTCACCATCGTTCCTGTCAACAATGTGTTTGACTTGTATGCCTCAAAAAATCCCTGCAATGACATCTTCACCCTCAACCTGATTTTCAAGCACGGCACCTACCAAAACCCGGCTTTGGAAACCGCTGTTGACTACTTCAACCTGCAGGGCACACAGGACAAAACCTTCGAGGATTTCAGTCTGGCCCTGCAATGTTTGGGAGCTGACATGAACCTTTATACTGATGACAATCATCTGGTAGTCAGCATTGAAGGATTCGAAAAAGATTTCAATAAAATTATTGATTTATGTACGGAAAAATTATACAAACCCGCTAATGACAAGAGCAAACTCAACATCTTAGCGGAAGAGCATGTCAACAACATGCAAGTAATGAAAGAGGACTGCTCCGCCATGGGCCGCATTTTATACATGTATGCCCTCTACGGAAAGAATTCGCCCGATTTACAAAGACCTTCTACTGAACAAATCAAAAAATACAATGGTGATGAATTATTGGAAATGATTGGCAAGGCGATGAGCAGCGAAGGCTATATCACCTACGTGGGCAACCAGGACGCCCTCAACGTCATGAGGTCTTTACAGCAACATTTCAAATTGTATAATACTGATACCAAGAAGAAAAAAACGATTTCAGCTGGTTTCAACAAAGAAATGCCAAGCCAAGGTTCCACTGAAAAAGACAGCAAAAAAGACAAAGTAAGACCTGTGAAAAATTACCAGGAACCTGAAATTTTTGTGCTTCATAATAGTAAATTCATCCAAAGCAACATATACTTTTACATTCCAAGCAAGACTGTTGATGCCGAAACCAAAGTGCGCGCAAAACTGTTCAATGAATACTACAATGGCGGCATGAATGGCGTTATCTTCCAGAATATAAGAGAATTACGCTCGTTAGGTTATTCTGCTTTCGGCTACTTTTCTTATGATATGCTCAACCGTAGAAACGCCTTTATGATGGGCTATCTGGGCACCCAGTCCGATAAGACCATCGATGGAATTGTCGCCATGTCCGAACTGCTGAAAACCTTCCAACTGAAACAGGAGAAATTCGAAACCGCCAAGTTGTCGCTGGTGAAACAATATGAAGCGGAATACATTGGTTTCAGAGACATACCCCAGCAAGTATATCTCTGGTCCTTGGAAGGTTATGAAAGCGACCCGCGTTCCACGCTCACCACGAGGGTTCTGGGGCTCAAATCCAATAACATTGCCGAATTCTTCAACAACTATATCGGCGACAGACCCATGGTGATTACTATTGCCGGCAACATGAACCGTATCAAGAAAAAACAACTTGCAAAATTCGGAAAAATCACTTATCTGAATTACAGCGACATTCTTAACGATTAGTGCTGAAAAAGTATGGCCCGGTACATTCTTAAGAAAATACTCTACGGACTGCTCCTGCTCTTGGGGGTCATCACACTGGTGTTCTTTCTGTTCACAGTGTTGCCCTCCGACCCTGCCCGTATGATGATGGGACAGCGCAGTGACATTGACACGGAAGAGGCCATCCGCAAGGAGATGGGCCTCGACCTGCCCGTGGGGATACAGTATTTGGCCTATCTCAATGACCTTGCCCCTGTTTCGTGGCACCGCACCGACGACCAAGAGTCGTTCTGGTTCCTGGATGACAATGATTACAGCTATGTCAAATTGTTGTCTTTCAGCAAGTCCTGTATTGTGCTGAAGAAACCTTTCCTGAGACGATCCTACCAAAGCAAACGCCAAGTTTCGGAGATTCTGACGGAAGCTTTCCCGAAAACAGCCCTGTTAGCAGTGGTTTCCATTTTCTTTGCCATGATTATCGGCATCATCATCGGTATTTTATGCGCGGTTTTCAATGGCACATGGTTCGACAAAATCAGCTTTTTCTTCTCTGTACTGGGCATGTCACTGCCCTCGTTCTTTGCCGCCATCCTCTTCGCCTGGGTATTTGCCTTTTTGCTGTCCGACCTTACCGGCCTCAGCATGTTCGGCAGCCTGTACACTGTGGACAATTATGGATCAGGTCTTTACATAGACTGGAAAAACCTGATATTGCCCGCTCTGACCTTGGGAATCAGGCCTCTGGCAGTAGTGGTGGAGCTGACCAAAAACTCCATTCTGGATGTACTCTCCCAGGACTATATCCGTACCGCCAAAGCCAAAGGATTGTCTTACAGAAGAATATTGATTCATCATTCCCTGAAAAATGCCTTGAACCCGGTGGTGACCGCCATTTCGGGATGGTTAGCCGGATTGTTGGCAGGTGCCGTCTTTGTGGAATATATCTTCGACTGGAAAGGTATGGGAGTAGTGATTGTGGATGCATTGGACAAATATGACTTCCCCGTGGTGATGGGTTCGCTCCTGTATGTGGCTGTTATTTTGGTGATTATCAATGTAATCTGCGACATTATTTATGGGTGGTTGGATCCAAGGGTATCGCTAACTAGTTAGAATTCAAAGTTCAAAATTCATGGATTCTGAACTTTGGATTTTTAATTAAAAAGCTCATTGCTCACAGCTCATCACAAAACAATTGGCACATTAGCACATTGATAATTAGCACATTATAATAGGTCATGGAAGCTACTGACAAAACAAAAATATTGGAGACGGAGCGAATCGGAAAGCTTTTGTGGCTTTACGCATGGCCAGCGGTTATCAGTCAGATTATCGCCTCGGTATATAATATTGTGGACCGTATTTTCATCGGGCACGGAGTGGGTGCCCTGGCTATCGCCGGCTTGGCCATCACCATGCCCATCATGAACATCATCCATGCCTTCGGCTCCCTTATCGGCGTAGGCTCCTCGGCACGCATGTCCATCGTGTTAGGCCGGAAAGATGTGAACTGGGCCGAAAAGATATTAGGCAACAGCATGGTCTTCACCCTCGTGCTCGGAAGCATCGTGATAACCTGCGCTTATCTGTTCATGGACCGTATCTTGGCCAGCTTCGGCGCCACTGCCGACACCATCGCTTACGCCAAGGAATACCTGTATATTGTGCTGCCGGGAATGTTTCTCACTACCGTCACTTACAACCTTACGGGCTTGATTCGTGCATCTGGCTACCCGACCAAATCCATGCTGATATTGGTAGGAGGAGCTATTCTCAATATGATTCTTGATCCTGTTTTCATTTTCGCTATGGACATGGGCATTGCCGGGGCTGCTTGGGCTACCACCATTTCCATGGCTATCATGGCCATCGCATCGATATTGCACTTCGTTTCCCCGTATTCTTTCATCCGTTTCCGTTCTCATGCCTGGGCTCCGAAATCGTATATCTTCAAGAACATTACGATGATCGGTATGAGTCCCTTCCTAATGAATGTGGCCGCCTCGGCGGTAGTGGCCATCCTCAACAGCCAACTGCTCCGTTATGGTGGCGACTTGGCGGTGGGAGCCTACGGCATTGTTAACACATACGCCTTCCTACTGGTAATGGTGTTTTTGGGCATCTGCCAAGGTATGCAGCCCATTGCCGGTTACAACTACGGAGCGTGCCGTTTCGAGCGACTGAAGGAAGTGTATGTGCTGACCATGAAAATATGCGTGTGCATCGGTTTTGTAGGCGCACTGATTGCCTGTGCCATCCCGCAGCATCTGGCCCGTATCTTCACCAGCGATGAGGCGCTGATTCAGATTTGTGTCCCCGCTACCCGCCTGCTCATGATCATGTTCCCGCTCATCGGCTTCACCATTGTCAACTCCAACTTTTTCCAGTCCATCGACAAGCCCTGGATTGCCATTGTCACCAGCCTCTCCAGACAGGTCATCTTTTTGGTGCCGCTTTGCTACCTCGTGCCGATGCTTTTCGAGCATTGGGGTTTTGATGGACTGATTGGCGTATGGACCGCCTGCACCATTTCCGATGTCACCGGTGCTGTTCTGGCTGCCATCCTGCTCTACTCCCAGCGCGAGGTCTTCAGCAGTGATTATCATCCGGTATTCCGGGAAAAGAAGGAATATTCGGAGTAACCAGGGTACAGGGTACAGGAGTCAGGTTACAGAAATTAGAAAATTGGCACATTAACTAATTTGCTCATTTACTAATTATTTTCGTATCTTTGCAGATTATTCTGATTAAAGATGTCTGTCAACATGGAAAACCCTTATATATTGTGCATCGAAACCAGCACCGAGATTTGTTCGGTGGCGCTGGCTCACGGTGAGCGTTGCGCCGCCCTGCAGGAATGCAACACCAACAACTCGCACGCCAAAAACATGATCCCCTTTGTGGAGGAAGTGCTGAGACAAGCGAATGTCAGCAAGAACCAACTCAATGCCATTGCCGTGGGGGTTGGTCCCGGCTCGTACACAGGACTGCGTATCGGGGTGTCCACCGCTAAAGGACTGGCTTATTCCCTGAACATTCCTGTGATTGCCATCTCCACGCTGGAATGCATCGCTGAACCTTTCCTGAGCATGGCCGAGCACTGCCGCCCCATGATTGACGCACGCCGCATGGAGGTCTTCACCGCCTTGTACAACCACGACGGACAACTGCTGGAAGAACCCAACGCCAAAATTGTGGATGAGGACTGTTTTGCCGAGGAATTAACCAATTTTAAGACTGTTTTCTGCGGAAACGGGGCAGAAAAATGCAAAGAAGTGCTGGCCAAATATCCCAATGCCCTATTCCAAACCGAGCCGCTTTCCGCCCGAAACATGGTGCCGATTGCCTATCGCAAATTCCAAGCGGAACAATTCGAAAATGTGGCTTATTTCGAGCCTTTCTATCTGAAAGACTATGTGGCCGCCAAACCCAAAGTAAAAGGACTTATCTAATTAAATATCAGTATTATACAAAATACTGAGAAACAAAAAATTTGATTCATTATCTGGAACATAATGGAACAAGAGGAAAAGAAAAAACTGAATATCATCGCCATTGCCGACAATACGGATTATGGCACCTCCGCTATCCGCTACGGAGGTATTCTGGCCGCTATTTTCAAAGCTTCCCTGACGGTTATCAGCAATTTTTCTTTTTCAAAAAAAAATATTCAAAATAAAGATATCTGCAATGAACAGATAGGAATAGCCAATCAGCTGATTCAAAATAATATAGAAGTATTTCTTTTGTCCAATCCCTATACCCCTGACAACATTTATTCCTACGCTGATGAGACCAACAGCATCATGTTTGTCATTGGGGTGCAGAAAAAGGGAAAGGACAGTCTATTTAACCTGCGGAAAGCCCGTCGCTTTATCAAGCCCTCGCGTTTGCCTGTGATGACGGTGGGTCTGAAACTGCCCGATAGCAACATTTTCCGCCATGTGATGCTGCCGCTGGACATCAACCGGCAGCACAAGGAAAAGGCTCTCTGGGCCGGCTATTTCAGTCGCTTTTACCATGCCAAGGTGCATGTGCTGTACGCCACTTACAAGGACTCGTTGCTGAAGCAAAAAGTGAAAGACAATATCGATTTCACCAAAAAGCTGTACCAAAATCTGGAAATAGACTACGAATTGCACGATTTTGGCCGCGAAATCGATGACATAGACCGCTTTTCCATCTTCTATGCACCCGAAATCAATGCCTCGCTCACGGTGGTGATGATGACCGCTTTCTATACCCTTGTTGATTATATTTTCGGACCGAAAGAAAACGCCCTGATTGCCAACGACGAAGGTCTTCCAGTGTTGTGCATCAACGAGCGTGATGATTTGTATGTGCTTTGTACTTAATCAAATACAAATATTATGAAACAGTTTTATCGCCCTTGTTATACCCTTCTTTTTCTCCTGCTTTGCGGCAGTTTGCTGTTTTCTTGCCATAAAAACGAACAGAAAGTGGAAGGCAATGCCTTGTTCATCACCGACTGGGAATTTCAGTATCAAGGAAAATGGTATCCTGCCTTTGTGCCCGGTTACATCCATACTGATTTGATGGATAACAACCTAATTGACAATCCTTTCTATGGAGATAATGAGCAAAAGCTACAGTGGGTGAGCGACAGTTGCTGGGTATATCGTTTGCACTTTGATGGCACGCTGATAGATTCCAAACAGCATCCTGAACTGGTATTTGAAGGCGTTACCGGCTATGCCGAATTTTATCTGAATGGCCAGCCACTGCTTAATCAGGAAGGTCAGAATTATACCGACAACAGTTTCAGAACATGGAGATTTCCCCTGCCGGATAATGTGAAAGACAGTGACAATGAGCTCATTGTCAAATTCATACCCTCCTCAAAAATCATTCGGGAAAGAAGAAAGGCCCTGCCTTATACCCTGCCCGACGAACGGGTGTTTCTGCGCAATCCTCCATACCAAGGCGGTTGGGACTGGGGACCAAAACTGATGACCTACGGTTTTTCCAAAGCCATCTATCTCAGCCAATGGAAAGACTTTACCATCAGCAATTTGCATATACGGCAAAACCACCTGTGCGATGAAGAAGCCCATCTTCTGGTTTCATTCGACATTCTCAGCGACATTGATGACGATATCACCATTAAATATTTGGTTAACGATAAGATTTTCAAGGTGGTACGAGGGGCTGAGATCAATCCCAACACCGACCATTTTTCCTCTGAACTCACCATCAAGCATCCGAAACGCTGGTATCCCAATGGCATGGGCGAACAAAACCTGTACAAAGTGGCTGTGATGGTGGAAAAAGGCAGTCAATCCAAGCGTTTGGAAACCCGTATAGGATTGAGAACCATTGAGTTGAATACCGCAGCAGACTCTACCGGCAAAGCCTTTCAATTCCTGGTCAACGGACAGCCCGTATTCATGAAAGGAGCGAACTGGATTCCCGCTGACTTCTTCCCCACCCGCCTCAAGGAAGAGCAATATCGACAGCTGTTACAATCATGTAAGGAGTCGAATATGAACATGATAAGAGTTTGGGGAGGAGGCATTTACGAGCCAGACATTTTCTATGAATTATGCGACGAGATGGGCATTTTGGTATGGCAGGATTTCATATATGCCTGCGCACTATACCCTGGCGACAGCAGTTTCATGCACAATGCAGAAATGGAGGCCCGTGAGCAGGTGTGTCGTCTGCGCAACCATCCCAGCCTGGCGATCTGGTGTGGCAACAACGAAGTAAAGAATGGCTGGGAAGACTGGGGTTGGCAGAAACAATACAAGCCTATTCACCGTGCCGAAATAGAGCGGAATATGCATTCTCTCTTCAACACTTTGTTGTCTAATATCGTCATTGAATTGGATCCTTACCGTCCTTATATTTCCACCTCTCCGCTGTGGGGCTGGGGACACCCCGAAAGCTGCACCGAAGGCGACTCCCACTACTGGGGCGTATGGTGGGGCGAACTGCCCTTCGAAATCTGGGAAGAGAAAACTGGACGCTTTATGGCGGAATATGGTTTCCAAAGCTATCCTGAAATGAGCACTATCAACACCTATACTGCTGAAAATGAAAGATTTTTGGGCAGCGCGGCCATGAACAACCATCAGAAACACGCCCGTGGAGTACAAATCATCAACAAAGCGCTGGCACAATATTTCTATGTGCCCGAACAGCTCAATGATTACGCCTATATGAGCCAACTGGTACAAGCCTACGGCATTGGACAGGCTATCGAAGTGCACCGCCGCCAGCAACCACATTGCATGGGCACACTGTACTGGCAGCTCAACGATTGCTGGCCGGTGGCCTCCTGGAGCAGCATCGACTACTACGGCAACTGGAAAGCCTTGCAATACGAGGCCAAACGCCAGTATGCGCCCGTCATCCTCACCACAGCCCCGATGAGAAAAGACACTCTGCCTATTTTTGTGGTGAACGACTCCTCCAAAACCCTGCAGGCCAAACTGCAAATATGCCTCTGCGAATTCAATGGCACGGTGGTGGACAGCCTCGAAGATGACAGTCTCACCATTCCAAGTCGCAGTTCTGTTGAAATTGCCCAATACTTACTTTCTAAAAAATTCAAAATCAATAAATTAACTCATCATTACCTCTTGCTGAAACTCTATAGCCCCAATGGACAACTTTTGGCGCAGAAAATTCATTATTATCTCTATCCCAAACAATTGGAATTCAATACGGATGGTATTCGCATGAGTGTTCAACGCCTGAATGCTGGAACTAACGACGAGCAATATGTTTTCTACCTTTCTGCCGACCAACTCAAGTACGGAGTTGCCATCAACACCAACCTCAGCGGCCGTTATTCCGACAACTACTTTACCCTGTTGCCCGGCGAGGAAAAGCAAGTGACCTTCATCCCCTCCGGTCCCGCCAAACAGCAGATGATATACAGTGTGAAAGCGTACGGGAAGCAAAAGAATGATTAGAATTCAAAGTTCAGAATTCAAAAATCAAATTAGCACATTTACTAATTTGCTAATTAACTAATTTGCTAATTGAATTTTTCGTATTTTTGCATTCTCAATTTTGAAAAGAAAAAAAGATGGAAAATCCGACTTTAGAGCAAAAGGTGAAATCGATCATCTCCCAGATCCGCCCATATCTGCAGCAGGATGGCGGCGATATTGAGTTCATCGAACTCACCTCTGACAATGTGGTGAAAGTGAAATTGCAGGGTGCATGCGGAAGCTGCCCTCACGCTAAAATGACCTTGAAAAACGGTGTGGAGCAAACCCTGAAACAATACCTGCCGGAAATTGACCACGTGGAAGACATAATACTTGGATTCTAATCAGTTAACAGTTAACAATTAATAATTAATAGTTATATTCACTTGTTTTGTAAATAAAAAACCTTTATAACCTTCCCAAGCTATAAACTATTAAATTGTCAATTATCAATTATCAATTGTAAATTAAGAAAATGGGCTTGAAATGCGGAATTGTTGGTCTGACCAACTCAGGAAAAACAACGATGTTCAACTGCATCTCCAATACGAAGGCAGCAGTCACTGATTTTGCATACAGTACCAATAAATCCAACATTGGTGTTTGTCCAGTGCCCGATGAGCGCTTGGCCAATATCGACACGTTTATCAAGGCCGACAAACTCATATACGCCACCTTGGATGTGGTAGATATTCCCGGTTTGGCCAAGGGTGCCAGCCAAGGCGAGGGTATCGGCAACAGCTTTCTGGCCGATGTGCGCCTCTGCGACGCTTTGATTCATGTGTTGCGTTGTTTCGACAATGAAAACCTACCCCATGTGGAAGGTTCCGTTGACCCTGTGCGCGATATTGAAATCGTGGATTTCGAATTGCAAGTGAAGGATTTGGAGCAGATCAACAAGAAAATGCTCAAGGTGGAGAAAGCCGTGAAAGCGGGCGAAAAGACCGCCAAGCACGACTATGAAGTACTGCAGAAATATAAAGCCCATCTGGAGAACTTCCAGAATGTGAGAACCATGGATGCCACCCCGGAAGAAAAAGCCGTGGTGAGCGATATGATGCTGTTGACCGAGAAGCCGATGATGTTCGTGTGCAATGTCAACGACTCTGACGCAGTGAATGGCAATGCTTACGTAGACAGCGTGCGTGAATATCTGAAAGACAAAGATGCCGAAATGCTGGTGATTGCCGCCAAGATTGAAGCTGAAATCGCAGAGTTGGAGAGCGCCGAAGACCGGGCTGAATTTTTGCGCGACGCAGGATTGAATGAACCAGGTGTGAACAAGGTGATACAGGCAGCCTATAAGATGCTGAACCTCATCTCTTTCTTCACGGTGGGCGGCAAGGAAAACCGCGCTTGGACCATCCGAAAGGGCATGTTGGCCCCCCAGGCGGCAGGTGTCATCCACAGCGACCTGGAAAGAGGTTTTATTCGTGCCGAGGTTATCAAATATGCCGACTTGGTGCAGTTAGGCTCGGAATTGAAATGCAAAGAAGCCGGCAAATTGGCTGTGGAAGGCAAAAACTACGAAGTGCAAGATGGTGATATCTTGCACATTAGATTCAATGTATAAGTCGTTCTTTGACATTTAGAATTCAAAGTTCAAATTAACCATATTGAATTCTGAATTCTGAATTTTGAATTAAAAAACAAGCGATAGTAGCTCAGTTGGCAGAGCGGCGGCTTCCCAAGCCGCAGGTCGCGGGTTCGAACCCCGTCTATCGCTCAAAAAAAAGCACCTTGAAAAGGTGCTTTTTTTTGCTTGTCAATCTCATTCTGAAACTCTAATCAACGGCCAACCACATCTATAACAAATGATAATCAGGGATGAATTGATACAGCTTTTGCTGTCATCCATTCCTGCCGTTCACCCTCGTCCATCTGTTCAATGGCATAGCGCAGGGCGGTGCGGGGCATCTCATGGGCGTGCAGCTGCAGAAATTCACGCAATAGATCCATGCTGATGCGTTTGCCCATTTCGCGGAGCATCCAGCCGACCGCTTTCTGCATCA
>JAGCSI010000009.1 GCA_017964255.1 Bacteroidales bacterium
TCGCGCACATAATAGTCGTAAAGGTCACCTCCCACAAATCTGGCCGGCTGCAGGAATCCACTGACATCCAATTGTGAAATCAGCCCTTCCCCTTCTATTTTGGAAGGCACCAACGACATCTGAATCTTTCTCGCGATAGCCAATTCATCTTCTATACGCTGATTTTTATGCTGTTCCTCTCCCAGTAGCCACAAATTCTTCAACGAACTATGCGCAATCATGGAGATGGATATAAAAATCACTATGGCCATCAGGAAGAATGCCAAACTGGCTTTACGCAAACGCCCATACATGTCGGCATTGGTAATGGTAAGCGTCAACACCAAATTTTTCCCTTCAATGGACTGAGAAAAAGTGCGGCAACGCCCCTTGGCTTTGTCCATGTCAGGCGGCCCTACAACAACCTCTCCTGTCAATTCCGAAACAAGCGTGCTATAGCTATGGGGATAAGGCCTTACGCTTTGGACAATGGCTGCCAACGAGTCCAATGTGAAATCAACACCAACCACCCCTACCCTTCTGCCAGAAGAGTCCTTTATTGCCCGTGCATACGTCACCATCTTACCACATCCACCGCCATCATCAAAATAAGGATTGGTCCAAATGCCTTTTTCAGACTCCAATCCCCGCTGAAACCACTCCATGGTCAAATAGTCATGGGTTTCCCCTCCCAACTGCTTCGTAACCAAAGTATCACTATCCCATGGATAACCCGCGTATGCCAAAAACCAGCGGCCCTTTTCAGGGTAGTAGTTCTCGATGAATGCGACACCGGCACTGGTGACCTGCAGGGTGGATTCCACTATATAGCTGGAAATGTTGTACATTTCATCGGGATGATCAAGAGAGTGCTCTGCCAATAAGCACATGGCATCCGCAATAGTCTCTGCTCTTCCCATCTTGGAACGTATTGCCTGTTCCGTCTGCACCAAGGTATGATGGGCACGGTGTTCCGCTTCGATACGGATTCTATACCTCAAATGCAAATAGTAAGCTGCACAAACCCCGATCAGCAAGACGGCGGCAATGAGTACCTTTCTGATTTCCCGTTTGGCAAAAGAGTCTCTTAAATTGTTTGTTGACATAAGCCATTTATTTACTTTTATTTGCAACTACATCATCCTTGGCACGGCTGGTGGTCACCAGGTAGACACCCAGCGCAATCAGTACCAGCGCCACGGGCTTGTTCCAAGTAAATATATCCTGTCCCAAAGCAATCGCCACACAGGAGGTGACCACAGGCTGCAGATTGCTGTACATACTGACCGTGGTGGGCCGCAGCACCCGCAACGACAAGGGTAGCAAGAAGTAAGACACCACCGTGGCAAAGATTAAAATGGTCAGCAGATTGAGCCAAGCGGATACGGGCACAACCTCATAAAATATAGGACAAGTTTCCTGCGAGAGATGATGTATAGCCAGCGGGGCACAAATAATGCTGCCGTATAAAAACATCCACTTCATCATCGTCACGGGACTGTATTTCTTGGAAACGCTACGTGTAATCAGCAGATAAGCTGCATAAAACAGGATGTTGACAAAGCACAGAAACAAGCCCAGCGGATGGGCATTCACATCGATTTTCCACGAGAAAAGCACAATCATCAAAGCACCGCTAATACCCACAAACACACCGGCGGATTTCCGCACAGAGATGGGCTCCTTCAAGAAGATGGCGGCCAGTATCATCACCACCAGCGGGCTGGTAGCCGAAATCAACGACACATAGCTGGGCGAGGTATAACGGAAAGCCTCGGCAAAAGCGATTAGCGTACCCGCCAGCACAACAGCGCCGAAGACAAAAAGCCCCATATCTTTTTTCTCGACTTTCTCACGCTTGAAAAACAAAGACAGTATCCAGAAACCCATTGCTCCGAACAGCATACGCACTTCCGTAAACACCTCCGGATGAATATACTCCGGAATGATGGCTTTAGAGCAATTGGGGTTGATGCCAAAAATAATATACACCGCCAGCGCCGCCAAGTGTCCGACCCATTTCGGAGGAGTATAGGATGAAGTATTCAAAGTCATTTTTCCCTTCTGCTTATATCCTGCAAAAATAATCAAAAAAAAGAAATTACGGCACAGATTCAACAAAATAAAAGAGGTACAACCTTGTGATTGTACCTCTTTCTTTAGTAGCGGGGGCAGGACTCGAACCTGCGACCTCCGGGTTATGAGCCCGACGAGCTACCACTGCTCTACCCCGCAATATTGTTTTGCAAAAGTACAACTTTTTTTGATAAACTGACATTTTCAAAAGCATTTTACACAACAAACTAAATATCTGAATATCAAAACTATATTCATTTCCACCCTTTATTTTCACTTTTTTTATGATATGAAATGGGCCATTTTTCGGAAGAACAAAGGCATTTTTTGACAAAATAATTGTATTTTTGTCGTCTAAAACTCATTTTTATGCTCAAAAGAATCCTATTCTCCATCATGGTGATGTTCTCTATCGTCCCCCTCTTCGCCCAGGTGGACGACGGCATCGACTCTTTCGCCGAAGACACCGTCTCGCTCAATTACGAGTCGGCCATCACCTGCCCCACCATCGACTCCATCATTCAGCTGGCCTTTGCCAAGAAAGCCACTGCCGTCTACAAATATGGGGCTGCAGGTCCCAACCATTTCGACTGTTCAGGCTTCGTTTATTACTGCTTCGGACAGTACGGCATCAAACTGCCCCGCAGCTCGCGCGACATGTTCCTGGTGGGCCAGAAAGTGGCCAAAGAGGACTTGATACCCGGCGACCTGGTATTTTTCAGCCGCAGGAAACTGGAAATTGGCCATGTGGGTATCGTGGTGGAAGCCAATGTGGATTCGGCCCACAACTTCCGTTTCATCCACTCCTCCACCTATAAAACGAATGTCAGAGTGGACAATTCCTCTCGTCCTGGCTATGTCAACCGCTATAAAGGGGCCCGCCGCATCATCAGTTGTGAGGGGGTGGACGGCTTAACCACCATCCTGCCTTCCGACACTACCCTCACGGACAGCATTCCCTCAGCGCCTGTGGTTACCACACCAGCCGTACCGCAAAAACCCGCTCCCGTACCTCAGCAATCCACTGTCAAATACCATAAAATCAAAAAAGGCGAAACCCTGTCGAGTATCGCACGGAAATATCACACCACCGTGGCGAATCTGAAGAAGTGGAACCATCTTAAATCCGACTTTATTCGCGAGGGGCAACGGATTATCGTGAGCAAGTAAAGTAGCGTGCCTCCGGCACGCGGTGCCATTGAGCGCATCACGACCCCACACGGCGGCCTACGGCCTTCGTGAGGGGTTAATAGGATAATGTGCTTTCAGCACATGGCGCTGCAACTGCGAGACGCAGTTGACTCCATGATTACCTCTATAAATTAGCAAGCAAATACATAAAAAAAGAGGCTATCGAATGACAGCCTCTTTTTCAATATGCCTGTAAGAATGATTATTTCTTCTTAGCAGTAGCTTTTTTTGCGGGAGCTTTCTTAGCTGCGGGTTTAGCAGCGGCTTTCTTAGCGGGAGCCTTTTTGTCCAGCAATTTGTGTTTTTTCACGAACTCGTCCAAAACTTCTTTCAAAGTAGGAGTACCGATTTCCTGGAGTTCGTAACCAACTCTCACGCAAGGCTGTTTGATCTTGATGAAGCGCTGCAGGTCGATAGGAGTACCGATAACAACGGCATCGCAAGGAGTCTTGGCGATAGTTTTCTCGAGGTCTCTCATCTGTTTTTCGCCGTAGCCCATAGCGGGAAGCAAAGTACCGATGTTGGGATATCTCTGATAAGTAGTGGTCAATTCACCAACAGTGTAAGGTCTCGGGTCAATCAGTTCGGCAGCACCGTATTTCATAGCGGCAACAGTACCGGCACCAATCTTCATTTCACCGTGGGTCAAAGTAGGACCATCTTCGATAACGAGAACTCTCTTGCCCTTAATCAATTCGGGTTTGTCAACGGTCAGGATAGAAGCGCCGTCGATGATTTTGGCTTTCGGGTTGATGCGAGCCAAGTTAGCTCTAACAGCGTTGATGTTCTCCAATGAAGCGGAGTCGATCTTGTTAATCACGATAACGTCAGCCATACGGGCAACTACTTCACCAGGATAGTAGCTAACCTCTGCACCGGGACGCAATGGATCGGCAACACCGATGAACAGGTCGGGTTCGTAGAAGGGGAAGTCGTTGTTACCACCATCCCACAGCACGATGTCGCAACCATCGGGATCGTTTTCAGCACCAGCCATTTTAACCCACTTGCCAGTCTGAGGATCTTTGGTCATACCACCCTTGAGGATAGCTTCGTAGTCAACACCGGCGTAGATCACATTTCTCTTGGTCACTACA
>JAGCSI010000087.1 GCA_017964255.1 Bacteroidales bacterium
TGTGTCGTGAATATGGATAAATGCTACCTCGTTGCTGAGATTTAGGGCTGCAATGAGATAAGAATAGTCATCTTTGGCTTTGTTGCCGATGAATGCCGCTTGGGCATGATTGCCTTGATTGTAGAGCATGGGCATCCATTCCTTCAGCAAAGGCATACGGAACGACTCGCCTTTCAAGCGGTCAACTGTATCGCAGGGTTCGAACTGCTGATTCCGCCACACGCAGCCAAACGCGATGGCGTCGTCTTCGGCGATAGGCAGTATGTAAGGTGAGCTGCGCCATATACTCACTTCCTTCACGTGGCTGAAAGTTTTCCGTTCGTCGAACAATTCGAAGGCGTCGTTGCCCTTATGGTTGCCGCAGATGAGCACTTGTCCGTTGTTCAGTTCCACACCTTGTGAGAAGGCTCTGTTGCGGTCCAGGCAACCGAAACCCTCAAATGTATGCGTCTCGGTGTTGTACATTTCCGCTTCGTATCTTTGGCCTATGCCTAAGTTTTTTTCGTGCCCTCCAGCCAAAAGCACCCTCTGTCCATTGCCAAGTACTGCTGACATGCCGTTGTCGTGAGGATATACGGTGGGGATAAGATGCCATGAACCCTCGCTATAATATTCAGCGGTGGGGGTGAGCACAAACCCAGAGGCATGTCCGCCCACTACTGTCAATTCGTCGCCAGCATAGAAAACGCAATGTCCGGCACGGGCCGTGTGCATGTCGGGAAGACGCTCCACTTTCAGTCGTTCCTGTCTCAAAAGGGTGTCACCCCCTGCCGGTTGTTCGGCAAAACAGGATACTGATGCCAAAAGAAAGTAAATCAATAAAAGCATCATCAGAAATTTTGTTGCTTTTATATCAAAAAGAAAAAACAGATTCAATTACTTATTTGTATTCTTCGTATTGCCATTCTGAAGCGGGTACGTGAATATGGAAACTCAGATTTTGGCCAGTTTTCAGTTTGCCTGTCACCTTGTAGGTGAAGTCGGTTTCGGTTCTGGTTATTGTCAAAGTACCGCTTGAGAAAATGGAGCTGTCCTCATAGTATTCCCCATTAATTATGCCGTTGACACCGTATCCCTCGGTATTGCCTTGTGAGTATTCCTCACTGTAATCAGGTTTTCTAAATACGAAGTAATAGGTAGCATCTTCATATTCTGTGGTAAGATCAAAAGTGCGGTTCAGGCAGTAATCTTCCACATCACTCATTATCTCATATAGAGGTTCGCCATTCGCATTGGTCTCTACAGTATATGCGCCGGCATAACTGCGGTTTTGTAGCGCATCTATGCTGTATCCACAATGCAGCGGATAAACTTTCCCGTTAAATACAAGCGTGTTCTCTGCTGCCTCAGTAACGGCAGGAGTTTCAGTATTACCATTGTTACCATTGTCAGGTTGTGGTTTGTCTTTCTTGCAGGCGGTGAATAGCATTGCTATTGCCATCAGGGCAATCATTAAAAATCTTGTCGTTTTCATTGCTTTTTATTTAAAATAATTAGAATTCAAAACTGCAAAAATACGACAAATTTTCAATATTGCAAATTTTATTATTAAAAGGTGGCGCTGATGTCGTAAATTGTTGAATTGTCAAGTTAAGGTAATGACCTCATGCCTCGAAGAGGCATTATCTCAATAACCCCGCACGTAAGTGTGGGGGTAAAAGGATACATACAGTGTCCCTGAGCCTCGAAGAGGCGACACCTTGGCAGACTCATAATATGCGAGTCTATGTCTGTCAATAATAATAGCAAATGTCCTTGAGGACCGAAAGGCATAAAAAAACGGGAGCAAAAGCCCCCGTGAAAACAAATTCATTTGCTAATTTACTAATTAACTAATTTGCTAATTCAATTAGCACATTAGATTTCCGCTCCGTCGAAGCAATAGGTGCAAAGACGGTCTTTCGGCAGGCCGATAGCCTTGGCGATGGTACTCAGCTTGTTGAACTTCAGAGAGTCCACACCCAGGTGCTGGCGGATTTTCTCCACCATGTTGGCGTACTGCGGAGTAGTGTCATCCATGTAGAGGTGCAGGTTCTTCTTGCTGTCGCCTTCCAGTTCTTCAATCACGCGGCGTGAAATCAGCTCCATCTCTGACTTGGAAGCCGAGAAATTGATAAACTTGCAGCCGTAGAGCAGGGGCGGGCAGCTGATGCGGATGTGCACTTCCTTAGCACCATATTCATATAATTTGCGCACATTGTCACGCAGCTGGGTACCGCGCACGATAGAGTCGTCGCAGAAAACAGCGCGTTTGCCTTTCAGGATGGCGGCGTTGGGCAGCAGTTTCATCTTGGCCACATGCTCGCGGGTCTCCTGGTTGACGGGCATAAAGCTACGCGACCAGGTGGGGGTGTATTTGACGATACCGCGCTGGTAAGGAATACCCTTGCCGGTGGCATAACCCAAAGCCATACCGATACCTGAATCGGGGATAGCAGACACGAAGTCAGCCTCTATGTCGTCTTCCTTGCCCATCTCATAACCGCCTTGGTAGCGCATTTGCTCAATGCTGATGCCTTCGTAGGCTGATGAGGGGAAACCATAGTAAATCCACAGGAACGAGCATATTTGCATTTGCGGGTTCGGAGCCAACAGCTGTTTATAACCGTCGGCTGTAACTTTCATGATCTCACCTGGTCCAACATAATGTTCCACATGGTAGTCCAGATTGTCGAAGCTGTGGCTGTCAAATGCTACCGCATAGCCCTCATGGTTCTTGCCGATGATGGCAGGGGTGCGGCCCAGAAAGTCACGGGCAACAATCAGTCCGTCGTTGGTCAGAATCAGCATGGTGCAGGAACCTTGCACTTTGCGATATACATTCTGGATGCCGTCCACAAAGTCCTTGCCTCGCGTAATCAGCAGAGCCACCAATTCGGTGGGGTTGGTGCTGCCAGAGCTCAGCTCGGTGAACTGCTGGTTAAGGCTCAGACATTCTGCCTCCAGCTCTGCCAGGTTGTTGATTTTGCCTACTGTAACGATGGCAAAACGGCCCAGATGCGAGTTCACCACAATAGGCTGGGCGTCTGTGTCACTGATGACACCGATGCCGTGTGTGCCCTTGAATTTCGGCAGACTGTCGGTGAACTTGGTTCTGAAATAAGTGTTTTCGATGTTGTGAATGGAGCGGAAGAAGTTCTCTCCTTCCATGGTGGCCATACCGGCGCGTTTTGCTCCTAAGTGAGAATGGTAGTCTATACCATAAAATAAATCAGATGCGCATTCCTTGTGCGATGCGACACCAAAGAAACCTCCCATAATGAATTAAAAATAAATAGGTTATCCATTCCGCTACTACCTTTTAAGGAAGGTGCAAAAGTACAAAAAAATTTTTTTGCCCGAATGAAAAAATAGGAGTTTTTTGTATTTTTGCAGTTTCAATTTTGAAAATGAAAAAGTTACCGGACACTTTGCCCCTGCGGATTATTTTCGGCGTATTGGCCTATCTGTTGCTGATACCTTTTGTTTTCATCACGTTCCGTTATATCCCCAATGCCCACTGGCCGTGGAATCTGGACCGTATCCTGCTGTTTCTGGCGCTTGTGTCGCTGATTACTTTCCTGTTGCGGAAGCGAAAAATCATTGTGCTGGTGCTTTGGGTGTCGCTGTTGATGATTCCCACTATCGGCTCTATTACCAATGGTTATGGTTTCCGTCAGACTTACAGGGATTACAAGGAAATGATATACGGTGTTTTTACCGAGCCGGAGCCGAATAGTACCCCACGCGATTTGCGTCCCTTCCCTCACAAAACCAAGTATATCCAGGCTGTGGACTATTACAATCCCGAAGTACGCAATTATGCGGTATCGTTAACGACAGATGACAGCCTCAAGAAATATATTACCGATTATCATGAGTATCGCCGTTTGATACAGTGCTTTGCTGTGTTCCGTGATGTGAACCGCCGCTGGAATTATGTCAACGACCCTCTCGGTCAGGAGTATTTGGTGAAAGCCAGCGATAATCTGGGCGTGTTTTCAGGCGATTGCGACGATCATTCCATCATGATGGCCGCCGCTATTATGTCAATTGGCGGCACCATGCGCCTAGTACACACCACCGAACATGTGTATCCCGAAATCCTGATTGGCGACAAGGACAATCTGGAAGATGTCAATTATATCATCAAACAGGTGATGTTCAAGGCAGAATCGGATGGAAAAAGGCTCCATTATCATATTGATAATCAGAAGCAGATTTGGCTTAATTTGGATTATACCGCCCGCTATCCTGGCGGCGAATTTATGGATTCGGAGATTATCGCGATACTGAACCTATAGATAATGTGCAAATTAGTTAATTAGTTAATTAGCAAATTAAACGATCTGTATAAATATTTATTGGAAAATTAATTAGCACATTTGCTAATTTGCTAATTTACTAATTATTTTACTAGTTTCTTGATAACACACGCATTGTGGCTATCGGTGATTTTCAGTATATAAAACCCTGAGGAGTAAGGAAAATCGAAGGCCACTCGTGCCCCGTCTTGGTACACTCTTTGTTGTTTGCTCATCAGCAGTTTGCCTTCCAAAGAGTATAATTCTATCAGCATATTTTCCTCATTTGAAGGCAGAATACTGACTTGCAGCTGGTCTTTGACGGGATTGACCACATATACCTCAAAATCGGCTATGGAGGGTGCGGACACAGACACAGGGCTGACATCAATGGCCAAATCCATAATCACAGGCAGATGGTCTGACATATTGTAGAGGGCATCGGCTATACTGGAGGGAACTGCCTGATTGGTGGAATAGTTGATACTTTTGTTGAAATGATTTCCATCGTTTCCAAGAGCAGTATAGCTGCCGTCCACATAGCTCACTTTGCGGCTACCGTAGTAGACTGGCGATGAAACCAGAATAAAGTCGAAGCGGTCGTCCAGACCTCCTGGGGCGGCACAGCCGTTGTCGTCGCTGTGGGTCGACTGGGTGTGTACCTGGCGATAGCTGTAAGAGTTGTTCCATTCGCCTTCCACATCAATTGGGTCGTAGAATTTATACAGACTGTTGGAATAGTGAATCAGGTGCTGGTAGGCGTCTTCGGAGGCTCCATATATATTGAAATCTCCTGATAGACAAATATTTCCATACAAGCCCGTACTCTCCAGATAGTTCATCAGTCTCACTACTTGGCTATAGCGTTTCTGCTCGTTGTCGCTGCCGGTTCCCGCTTTCAGGTGCATCAGGATAAAAGTGGTGAATACGGTGTCGCCGTGGACTAAATTTGGCGTTTTGTAGTACATCTTGTAGCCGTTGATGTCGCGGTTGACAGTAGTGAGGTAGAAGTGGCTGTGGAAAGCCAATTTGGCAGAGTTATAAAACAGCATGTTGGCGATGGAGCCTCCTGAATAGTTGGTCAGGGGACCATGCTGATAGCCTTGTCGTCCATTGGCGTTGAGCACATTGTTGACGATGCGGTCGGCATAGCTCACATTGCTGCCAATTTCATTGACCACCAGCACATCTGGCATCACATAATCGATAATGGTACGCAATGCCGCGTCTTTATTGTTCAGATTATTAGTACTTGAATTACAGCCGCTTGCGCCTTGCTCGGTGTAATACAACAGGTTATAATGCATCATCCTGATGGTTTCGGTCTGCGCGAAACCCAAGGATATCAGCAGTAATCCTGAAATGATGAGGGTGATTTTTTTCATTGCAATCAATTACGGTGCAAAGGTACGGAAAATTATTGTATCACCAGCTTCTTGACAATGACCGCTTGGTTGGCGCTGTGGATTTTCAGGAGGTAGAGCCCGGCGGGGAGCTGGGAGACGTTGATGGTGCAGTGGTTGTCCCATGCTTTTGTACGCAATACTTCTTTTCCCATGAGGTCGAAAACAATGATTTCGTTTATTTCCACTGAGTTGCTCTGGATGGTGAACTGTTCGTGGACAGGGTTGGGATATACCGACACCAGTGCGGGATCAATGAGGTCTATCGCAGTGCCGTAATGGAAGGCGTTGACCGAATCAGCCCCGAAAATTTTGCCCACTAATTCTGGATAATCCACAAAGGGATTGCGGTTGTGTTGGATGTTATAGACGGCATTGTTACGGTCAATTTCCTTCTGACTGACGGGGTCTTCCTCATGCCAGCGAATCAGCATGGCCAAAGCCCAAGGGTTGAGGTTGCCGTCGGTGAACATGGAAGGGGTGCTTTGGTCGAAATCGCGGTTGTAGTAGCGGGTACACATGTACAGCAGCAGTCGGGCAATGTCGCCTTTGAAAGCATCGATGGGTTCAAAAACAGTACCGTAAAAACCTGGTGTTGAGCAGCTCCCGATTTTGGAACCGTTGCGGCTGGTCCAATTAACATTGCCCACTTCGCCAAAAGGCAGGTTTCCCCGCTTGTTGTTCACCCAGCCATCGGTAGGGTACATGTGAAACAGGTCGGTGTACATGGGAGTCTGGCTGTTAAACCAGCTTTTGGGTATTACATGTTCCCTGTTATAGCAATCTCCCTCACTGCTGTAGTTGCCACATTGGTCGGTGACGGGGGTGTATTCATAGGGAGGTGTACCGTCAGGTATGTCGGAGTATATATCCCATATTTTGCCGTTACTTTTGACATCTGTCTGTGTAAAGGCACCCCATAAACCATCGTAAGTCAATGAAGATGCATTGTTGCTGATAATTTGAGACAACGCGATTCGCAGTGCTCGGCCTTTTTTCCCGTCAGCGGCATTGTAGTAGCCAGCAGGCTCCTGGGCGGAGAGGGAGAAGGACCATAGAATAGCGGTTATCAGCAGTAGGTGTTTTTTCATAATGGTGTGTTTTTTATGCATCACTTGCCTTCTGGTACATCTCCACCATCTTCACGCATTCTTTAGCCTCTTTCACATCGTGAACCCGGAGGATGTGGGCGCCTTTGATCAGGGCGAGGGTGTTCAGGACGGTGGTGCCGTTCAAGGCATGCTGGGCATCGGTGTCCAACAATTTGTATATCATTGATTTCCGAGAGATGCCTACCAGTATCGGCAAGCCAAAACTGTCAAAGGCATTCAGCTTGTTCATCAGAAAATAATTCTGTTCCAAGGTTTTGCCGAAACCGAATCCCGGGTCAAGAATGATGTCGTTAGCTCCAAGCTCTTTCAGTTTGGCCACTTGGGTGCCGAAAAAGCGCAGCATGTCGCCGATGAGGTTCTCGTAGTGGGTGTGTTGCTGCATCACATCGGGTTTGGCGGGGGTGTGCATCAGGCAGTAGGGCACTCTGGCCTTGGCTACTGTAGGTATCATCTCTTCGTCGAAGGTGCCGCCCGACACATCATTGATCATGGCAGCTCCATGGTCCAAAGCCACTTGGGCAACCGATGCCCGCCAGGTGTCTATTGAGAGAATGGTTTCGGGAAAATGCTGCAAGATAAGTGTCACCGCTTGCCGGATGCGTGCAATTTCTGTGGCTTCATCGATATCGGCAGCTCCCGGTCGGGTGGACATGGCCCCGATGTCAATGATATCTGCTCCTTCTTCCAGTAGCTGGGAAGCTCGGTCCAAAATGCCCTTTTCGCTGGTATAGCGGCCTCCGTCGAAAAAAGAATCTTCCGTATAATTCAGGATTCCCATCACCAAAGGGTGGGACAAGTCACAAAGTTTTCCTTTGAAATTGAGCCACATGGTTTATTTCTTTTCGGTTTTTTCTTTGTCTTTTTGCCAATCAATTTCTTTATAAACAGGTATGTTGTCACGGTGTACGATAGAGTATATCAGCAGGGTAAGTCCAATGAGGATAAAGGGGATGCTCAGTTTCTGGCCGATGTCGAGGGTCATGCCCACTTCCTTGCTCACCTGCACTTCCTTGAAGAACTCAATGATAAAGCGGGCGGTGAAAATCACAAACAGAAGCGTACCTGTTGCTCTTCCGGCGGGTACTTTGCCCTTGGCGAATTTGAAATAATAAATGGCAAAACAGAGAAACAGCAGCAGATAGACACAGGCCTCATACAATTGGGCAGGATGACGCAGGGTGCCCGCAATGCCAGGGCCACCAAGAGTGAAGTCGAAAGCCCAAGGCACCGTGGTAATGCTACCCACAATCTCGTGGTTCATCAAGTTGCCAATGCGCACCATGCCGGCGGCAATCGGAATTACCAACGACAAGCGGTCGAGCAGCCACAAGGCGTTCATCTTGTATTTCCAAGCGAAATAGCAGAGAAACAGAATAATGGAAATGACTGCTCCGTGACTGGCCAGTCCCTGATAGCCCACAAACTGTCCGTCTTGGATGGGCAGCAGAATCTCGGTAATACCTTTCAGACTGGTGAAATACTCGGGCTCATAAAACAGAAAATGTCCCAGCCGCAAGCCCACGATGGTCCATACGATGGTCCAGATGGACAGTTTGTCGCACAATTGTTGGGAAATGTTTTCGGTTTTGAATATCTTGCTTAAAGTAAGATAGGCAAAGAAGAAGCCGAAAGCCAGCAGCAAGCCGTACCATCTCACCTCGATAGGACCGAGAGAGAAGGCAACGGGGTTGACTGTCCAGGTAACGTAATTTAAAATGAACATGGTTTTAATGTGCTAATTAGTTAATGTGCCAATGTGCTAATGAAATTAAGAACTAAGAATTAAGAATGTTGAATTGTTGATGTATGGTATTATGTTTATGTCACTACCCCGCCCTTCAGGCACCCCTTCTAAAAGAAGGGGAATTATTATCCCTGTAACCTGTTCCCTGTAACCTGATTACTGTTTCAGTGCCTCTTGCAGCATCTGGTTGAGCACGGTGGGAGATATGTCGCGAGTGATTTTACCTTGTTCACACAAAGATATTTGTCCTGTTTGCTCGGACACCACAATGGCTAAGGCGTCAGTAAACTGGGTGGAACCGATGGCAGAGCGGTGGCGCAAACCCAGGTCGGTGGGAAGGTCTTCTTCCTTGGACACGGGCAGAATGCAACGGGCTGCCGCAATGCGGTGATCCTTGATAATCACAGCACCATCATGCAGGGGACTGTTTTTGAAGAAGATGTTTTCTATAAGTTCGCGGGAAATGAGCGAGTCTATTTTCTCGCCGGTTTGCAGATAATCGTAGAGTGGGGTGTCGCGGGCTATGATGATAAGGGCTCCGGTTTTGGAACTGGCCATTCGTTTGCAGGCGCGCACAATGGAGTCGATGTCCTCGGCATAGTCTTCCGCACTCAGATTTTTATTGCGCCGTTTTTCGATGAACTTCGTGAAATGTGTGTTGCCGATGTAGGTGAGGAATTTGCGGATTTCAGGCTGATAGATGACAATCAGCGCGATCAGACCCACGCTGAAAATCTTGCCTAAAATATCGGCGAACATGGTCAGATGGAAGTATCGGGCCACCGTCCAGATGATAAAAACTATGAAGATAGCGAAGAAAACTTTCACGGCGCCAGTACCCCGCAAAAGCTTGTACAGCCAGTACATCAGAATGGCTACCAGCAGGATATCCACCGCATCGGAAATGCCGAATTTCAAAAAACCTAAAGCGAATAAATTCATCATTCAAAATTTTTGCAAAAATAATCATTTTTTCGATGTGGTTTTCCATGTATTTATTATGTCAAAAAAATGTTGTAACTTTGCAACCAAAATATAAAAATCAGAATACATTGTGGCCTGAATTTGTGGGGCAATTGACAAAGAAGAAATGTATAAATGGCAAAAGAGAAAAACACTACACAAATCGCTATAAAAAACAGGAAAGCCGAGTTTGAGTACTACCTGTTGACTACCTATTCGGCGGGGATTGTGCTCTGTGGCACCGAGATTAAATCCATCCGTGCGGGCAAGGCCAACTTGGTGGACAGCTATTGCTCTTTCATCAACGGAGAGTTATGGGTGCATAATCTGCATATCAGTGAGTATGCCCACGGCAGCTACAACAACCATGAGCCTAAACGCGACCGCAAACTGCTGCTCAACAAAAAGGAACTGAAGAAGTTGCAAAGCAAGCTCAACGACCGAGGCACTACCATTATTCCCACTTTGCTGTGGATCAGTGAGAAAGGTTATGCAAAATTAGACATCGCTTTGGCTCGTGGTAAGAAAATGTACGACAAGCGTGAAAGTATCAAGGAAAAAGATAACCGCAGGGCCGCTGCAAGAGAGGAGGAATAGTTATGGAAGATGATATGATGAATATGGATATTGAACGCTCGTATTTCAGTATTGGAGATACAGCCAAAATGTTCGGTCTTACGCCTGCCACCTTGCGTTTCTGGGAGAAGGAATTTACTGAGATAAAGCCTTTTAAGAATAAGAAAGGCGAGCGGTATTATACCCGCCAGGATATTGATATCATCAAAACCATCCATTACCTGACCAAGACCAAAGGTTATACTCTCAAAGGGGCCAAGGAGGCCATGAAAAGCAATTTCATGAAAGAAACCTGTAATGCCCATATTGCCGATACTTTACTGAAAGTCAAGGCATTATTATTAGACATCAAAGATGCTCTTTAATATGCGCAAATATTTTATTATCATTGTTTTAGCTGTGTGGTGTACATGGGGTACACAAGCACAGCAAACGGTTTTTGTATCCACTCAAGCGGACAGAGTCATTACCCAAACGGGTATTATTCCCACTCCCCAGCATGTGACTTTTCAGGATGGATATTATGGTTTGAAGGATAATCAGCAGCCTGTTATCGAAACGCAGTTGCTTGCTTCATTTCCCATTGATACCAATGCCGATCAGGCTTATATTTTGGAAGTGAAAACGGATAAAATCTTGATTCAAGCAACTACGGAACAGGGCTTGTTTTATGGCAAGCAGAGTGTGAAGCAGCTGATGCGGTATTTCAAGGATGAGAAAGGAGCGATAAATATTCCTTGCATGAGGATTGTGGATTATCCCAAGCTGAAATACCGCGGCTGGATGGATGATATCAGCCGGGGTCCGATTCCGAATATGGAGTTTCTGAAACGGGCAATCGCTACTCTTGCCGAATACAAGCTCAATTTCTTCAATCTTTATACCGAGCATGTGTTCAAATTGGACCAATATCCTGACATTGCTCCCACCGACGGGCTTACAGCGGCTGAGGTGAAAGAGCTGGAGGAGTATGCCCGCCAGTATCATATCGAGTTTTTCGGCAATCAGCAGTGTTTTGCCCATGCGGAAGAGACCTTCAGGATACCTTTTTATCAGCTCATGGCCGATACCAAGTTCAATTGGAATCCGGGAGAACCGAAGACATACGATTTCCTGCGCTATGAGTTGGAAACGGTGGCCAAGGCCTACCAGTCACCGTTTTTCAATATCAACTGCGACGAGACCGAGGCTTTGGGTAGCGGACGGGCCAAGGATTATGTGGAGCAAAACGGGGGAGCTTCGCAGGTTTACGCCCGCCATATCCAGTGGGTGTACAATGTGCTGAAACCGCTGGGCAAAAAAGTGATGATGTGGGGCGATATTGCCGCCAAAGACCCAGTGATTACCTCGAAGTTGCCCAAAGATATGCTGATGATAGTGTGGAGTTATTCGCCTTCGGACAGCTATGTGGATATGATGGAACCATTTGAGAAACAGGGACTTGAATTTATGGTGGCTCCGGGCATGAGCATGTGGGGCTCGGTGTTTCCCAGCGAGGAAACCTATACCAAAAACATAGCTAATCTGGTGCGCGATGGTTATCAGCATGGGGCGTTGGGTATGATGAATACCGCTTGGGATGATTCGGGCGAGTCGCTGTTCAACAGCACCTGGCACGGTATGGCTTGGGCCGCCGAGATGAGCTGGCAACCCATCAGTCAAACCGAGCCCGCCAAAGCTGACCAGGAGAGAGTTGAAAGACTGGGCACTTTCAACGAGGCTTTCGCCACCGCTTTTGAAGTGCCTGATAATGATTTTCAGCTGATGAAAGACCTGGAACATGTTGATATTCCCAATTTCTTCAACAGCCTGGCCCTCTACGAAAGTGTGTGGGATTTTTATCCTTCCAAAATCAGTAAAGATATTTTCGAGCGTTATCAAAATACATTTCAATTAATTGAAAATCAGAAAGATAATTATAAATCAACAAAAGAGAATACACAACAAGCACCCCAATATGATGCGGCCAAGCGGATAGCCTGGTATGTATGCCTCAGGTTACAGACTGCCTCCAAAATCGGCATCTTGCGTTATAAAATAAGTCAACGTCTGCAAGGCAATGAGCAGTTTTCGGAACAGGAAATAAAAGACAATATACAAACAACGATTAATTTGCTGTATGAAACCAAGTTAGCCTACATGAAACTGTGGGATGAGGAGTGTAGGCCTTATTGCAGAAACATCGTGGAAGACCGGTATAATCAGCTGGCACAAGAATTGATGGATATTCCGTATCATGTAGTCATTTCTTCAGAACAAAATACTAAAAATGAAGTGGTTGTGAGCATGCGTACGCTTTTCAATGATCAGGAGATTTTCTATACAGTGGATGGTCGCGAACCGCAGTTAGGTGAGAAATACAAGGCTCCTATTGTACTTTCACAGTCCGCCACCGTTCGTGCCATGTGTTTTAATCCCTTCAAGGAGAAGGTATTATCGGAAAAATATATTCTGATACACAAGGCTTTGCACAAAATCAGCAAACTTAATACTGCTTATTCGGAATACCGCCCACAGTATGCCGCATCAGGAAAAATGGGACTGGCAGATGGCATTATCGGTAGTGAAAGTTATCTTGATGGCTGCTGGCAGGGCTATTGGGGCAACGACATAGATGTGGAGTTCGATTTTGGCAAACCCACGGTTCTCCATAGTTTCAAGACCCGTTTCCTGCAAAATATCCACGACTGGATTATGTGTCCGCAGACGGTTCTGCTATACACTTCCAAAGACGGAATCAATTATCACTTGTACCGGGAACTCAAAGTTCCGAATGTGGAATACACTGCCGAAAAAACAGGTGTTTTCACGCTTCAGGAGGACGATCTGTTCCTCAAAACCCGTTATGTTCGTGTGGTGGTGAAAAACGGGGGAAAATTGCCCTCATGGCATCAAGCTCCTGGCCAGCCGTCGTATATTTTCTGTGATGAGATGATTTTTGATTAGTAGCATGGCGCATCTCTACATTGATACATGAAGTGTAGAGACGTTTCCTGAAACGTCTCTACAGAAACGGATATATCGCAAGACATTCCCTATGGAAATCGCCAAGGTTCGTCCTGCAAAAAAATGTATAATATTATAGCGTATTCGGGAAAATTTCCGTACCTTTGCACCCCAATTTTAAAACAAAAAATATGAGCTTTTTAAGTAAACTTTTCGGGACCAAGGCTGACCGAGATATGAAAGAATTGAAGCCTTATCTCGAGAAAACGTTGGCAGCATACGAGACCATCAAGGACCTCTCCAATGACGAGTTGCGTCACAAAACCGTGGAATTCAAGCAGAGAATTGCGGAAACAGTGAAGGAGGAAGAGGACAGAATAGCCGAAATCAAGGAATATCTGGACAATAATTACGATATGCCCATCAGGGAGAAAGAGGATTTCTACAAGGAACTGGAAACCTTGGAAAACCGCTCCTACAAGAAAACGCAGGAGGTGCTGGATGATATTCTTCCTCAGGCATTTGCGGTGATGAAGGAGACTGCCCGCCGTTTCAAAGACAATGAAATCGTGGAAGTGACTGCCACCCAGATGGACAGGGATATTGCCGCCTACAGAAACTGCATAGAGATTGTGGACGACAAGGCTCGTTATCACAACACCTGGTCCGCTGGTGGCAATATGATCAAATGGGATATGTGCCACTATGACGTGCAGCTGATTGGTGGTACGGTGTTGCATCAGGGCAAGATTGCCGAGATGGCTACAGGTGAAGGTAAAACTCTGGTGGCTACTTTGCCAGTCTATCTCAATGCGCTCCCGGGCAAGGGTGTACATGTGGTCACCGTCAACGACTATCTGGCTAAGCGTGACGCTGAGTGGATGGGTCTGTTGTACGAATTCCATGGTTTGACTGTGGATTGTATCGACAAGCACGAGCCGAATTCCGAAGCCCGCCGCAAAGCTTACGCTGCGGATATCACCTACGGTACTAACAACGAGTTCGGTTTCGACTACCTGCGTGACAACATGGCCCGTAACATTACCGAGTTGGTGCAGCGTCCGCACAATTTCGCCATCGTCGATGAGGTGGACTCCGTGTTGATTGACGATGCCCGTACTCCTTTGATTATTTCCGGTCCCACACCGCGCGGCGACCAGCAGGAATTCGACCTCTACAAGCCGATTGTGGAGAAATTATACAATGCCCAGAAGATTTATGTGGCGGAGATTCTGACCAAAGCCAAGAAGTTGCTGGCCGAGAATCCTGATCCGAAGCCGACGGATGAAGGAGCTATGTTACTGCTCCGTGCCCAGCGCGGTCTGCCGAAAAACAAGGCATTGATCAAGTTCCTCAGTGAGCAGGGCATCAAGCAGATATTGCTGAAAACCGAAGGTTTCTTCATGCAGGAGCAGAATAGAAATATGCATCTTATTGATGACGAGTTGTATTTTGTGATTGAGGAAAAACAGAATACCGTTGATATCATGGACAAGGGTATCGAACTGATATCCAAGGATGCGGAAGAGGCCAAGATGTTCATCATGCCGGATGTGGGTGCTGAGATTGCTGAACTGGAGAAAGAGGACCTTGACCAGCAGACCAAGCAGGAGCGTAAAAATGAGATTTACCGCAATTTTTCCATCGCATCGGAAAGAATACACACGGTACATCAGTTGTTGAGAGCTTATACCATGTTCGAAAAGGATGTGGAATATGTCATCATTGACGGCAAGGTGAAGATTGTGGATGAGCAGACGGGCCGTATCATGGAAGGCCGCCGTTATTCCGATGGTTTGCACCAGGCTATCGAGGCTAAGGAAAATGTGAAGGTGGAAGCTGCCACCCAGACATACGCTACTATCACGTTGCAGAATTATTTCAGAATGTACAAGAAACTGTCGGGTATGACGGGTACCGCTGAAACAGAGGCGGGTGAGTTCTGGAATATCTATAAACTGGATGTGGTGGTGATTCCAACCAACCGTCCCATTGCTCGTATCGATGCGGAAGATATGGTATACAAAACCAAACGCGAGAAACTGGCTGCTGTGGTGGATAAGATTCTGGAACTGCACGAGGAAGGCCGTCCTGTGCTGGTAGGTACCACCTCGGTGGAGGATTCAGAGTTGCTTTCAAATATTTTGACTCGTCGTCGCATTGTACATAATGTGCTGAACGCCAAATTGCATAAAAAAGAGGCTGACATTGTGGCTGAGGCTGGTCAGGCGGGTACGGTGACCATCTCTACCAACATGGCAGGTCGTGGTACCGATATCAAGTTGGGACCTGGCATTAAGGAGAAGGGCGGTTTGGCCATCATCGGTACGGAGCGTCACGATTCGCGTCGTGTGGACCGCCAGTTGCGTGGTCGTGCCGGTCGTCAGGGTGACCCCGGTAGCTCCCAGTTCTATGTGTCTCTCGAAGACAACCTGATGCGTCTGTTCGGCTCTGACCGTATCGCTAAGGTGATGGATACCCTGGGCCTGCAGGAAGGCGAGGTGATTCAGCATAGCATGATTACCAAGTCCATCGAGAGAGCTCAGAAGAAGGTGGAAGAAAACAACTTTGGTATCCGTAAGCGTTTGCTGGAATACGACGATGTGATGAACCATCAGCGTAGCAATATCTACGACAAGCGTCGCAATGCTTTGTTCGGCGACCGCTTGGCCATCGATATTTCCGAGATGTTCTATGATGTGTGTATGATTGTGGTGGAGAACAACTGGGGCGCCAAGGATTATGAGGGATTCTGCCAGGAGATGATTACCACTTTCGGCTGCGAGTCACCGTTCGATTCCGACCGCTTCCTCCAGGAGCGTCCGCAGAAATTGGCTGATGAGTTGTTCCCCTTCATCTATGAACATTACAAGGCTAAAATACAGCAGCTGAGCAATATGGCTTACCCGATTATTGAGAGGGTATATCTGGAGCAGGGCGACCGCTTCCAGAATATCGCCATTCCGTTCACCGATGGATTCAAGACCATGACGGTGGTGGCTCCGCTGAAGAAATCATACGAAACCAAGGGTCGTGAAGTGGGTTTGTCCATTGAAAAAGGCATTACGCTGGCGGTTATTGACAATGCCTGGAAAGAGCACCTCCGTGACTTGGATGATTTGAAACAATCTGTGCAGAATGCCTCATACGAGCAGAAAGACCCGCTGTTGATTTACAAACTTGAGTCGGCCAATTTGTTCGAGCAGATGCTGGAACGTATTAGTACAGAGATTGTTTCGTTCCTGACCAAGGGTACTATTCCAATTTCTGAAAATGCCCAGGTGAAAGAAGCCAAACTGCCGGAGTCTGATGCCAAGAAGCTGCAGACTGGCCGTCAGGAAGTGGGTGGTGGCCGTCAGGTGGCTCCCGGTGGCAAAGGAAGTGCGCCTATTCGCGTGGAAAAGAAGGTGGGCCGTAATGACCCCTGTCCCTGTGGTAGTGGTAAGAAATACAAAAACTGTCATGGCAAAGACGAACAATAAAGTTGTTCTGTCTGTCACCAATGACCTTTATACAGACCCGCGTGTCGACAAAGTGTGTAACTTTTTGACACGCAACGGGTTTGATGTTACCCTTGTAGGCCGTCGTTACGGTGATTCCTCCGCTTTGGCCCCAAGGGCTTATAAAATGCACCGCATGCGCCTGTTATTCAGAAAAGGCGCTTTTTTTTATGCGGAATACAATATCCGGCTGTTATTCTACCTGTTGTTTCATCATTTTGACCTGTTTGTGGCCAATGATTTGGATACACTTTTACCTAATGTATTGATTAGCAAACTGAAAAGAAAACGATTGGTGTATGACAGTCACGAGTATTTTTGTGGAGAATTGTCTTTTGCCGACCGTCCATTTGTAAAAAGTGTGTGGCAAAGTATTGAGAAATTCTGTTTTCCAAAGTTAAAGGATGTCATTACCGTCAGCCAGTCTATTGTTGATCAGTATGAAAAAGAATATGGCATCCGTCCGCATTTGGTACGTAATATTCCACCGAAGGCCACCCCTCCTGTGACGGAAACTCGTGCATCATTGCAACTTCCTGAGGATAAAACGATTATCATTCTTCAGGGGAATGCCTTGATTGAAGGAAGAGGGGGTGTTGAGTTGATTGAGTCGTTGCCTTTTGTCGACCGGCAGGCTATTTTGGTAGTGGTGGGCGGTGGTCCCCTTATTCCCAAAATGAAACAAAAAACACAGCAGTTGCAATTGGAAGAACGTGTTTTTTTTGTGCCCCGGGTATCACCTGAGAAGTTATTCAACTATACATATTTGTCGGATATTGGCATCAATTTGGATCAGGATGTATGCTTAAACGCCAAATTCAGTTTACCCAATAAGATTTTTGAATATATCAAGGCTGAAACTCCCATGGTGGCATCAAATTTGGTAGAGCGGGCACGTATTATCCAGCAGTATCAGGTAGGTTTTATTGTGGAGGATGCCCAAGCAGAACATATTGCGGAGAAAATTAATAAACTGGTGAATGACAAGCAGTTGTATAACAAAATGAAAGCCAACTGCAAGGTTGCAGCGGAGGACTTGTGCTGGGAGAATGAGGAGAAAGTGCTGGAGGAGATTTATTTGCGGGAGAAAGAATAAGGGTGCGCCCTCAAGGGGAGTCATGCTGCGCGTGAAGGGGAGTCTCGCACTTCGTGCTCGAGGGGAGTGGACTTTGAATTCTGAATTCTGAAAATTTCTTCTATGATCAAACAACGGATAATAGCCAACAACAAAGAATTCTTCGACCCCATCAGGAAAAAATGGGTGCCCGCCACGCCAGAAGAGGAGGTGCGTCAGCAGTTTATCCAATTCCTGCTGACAGTGAAAAATATTCCTGCTTCGCATTTGTCTGTAGAGCGTGAGATCACAGTCAATGGATTGTCACGCCGCTACGATTTGGTGGTGTTTGACGAGGAGGGCAAACCCTGGATGGTGGTGGAGTGCAAAGCGCCGCATGTCAAGCTCACGCAGGAGGTGATGGAACAGGCAGGCCGCTATAACAAAACCCTTCAGGCTCCGATTATCGGTATTACCAATGGTAAAGAAAACAAGTTTTTCAGGGTGGATTTCGAGACTGGGGAGATCAGTGGCGTGTAAATATTTCCTGATTTTACGTAAAATAAAATTTATCCAAAATTTACACAGTAATTATATAAAATATTTATGTATCTTTGCCGAATAAAAATTTCGGCATGAGAAGAATACTGGCGTTTATTGTTTTGATAAGCACAGGTGTGCTGGTGCTGGCGCAGCGTGATAGTTGCAGTCTGCTGATTTCATTTTATAATGTGGAGAATCTGTATGATCCCGACAATGACTCGTTGTTTCGGGACGATGACTTCACACCGGAGGGCTTATATCATTGGACTTACGGCAAGTATGTGAAGAAGGTGAACAATATTGCCAAGGTGCTGATTGCCATGGGGGAGGGTGAGCCGCCGGATATAGCGGCGATGGCGGAGGTGGAGAATGACCGTGTTTTTCAGCGTTTCTGTTATCGCTCTCCCTTGCAGAAATTCAATTATGGCTATGTGCATTTTGATTCGCCTTATTCGCGTGGGGTGGAAACGGGTTTGCTGTATCGCAAGGACCGTTTGCAAATTGTTCACAAAGAGGCCATTGCTGTGGTGTTTCCTTTTGAGCCGGCCACCAAAAACAGGGAAATCTTATATGTGATGGCGAAGACCCATTGCGGTGACAGTCTTCACCTTTTCGTCAATCATTGGACCTCCCGTTATGGTGGCTACGGGGCCACGGTGCCCAAGCGGAATTATTATGCCCAGGTGCTGCGGCAGCGGGTAGATTCTTTGTTGTTGCTGAATCCGGCGACAAAAATCATCATTATGGGCGATTTCAACGATTATCCGACAGATGAGAGTGTGAGTAGGTCTTTGGGGGCTTCCGACAGAGCCCGAACCGACACGGCATCGCTGTATAATTTGATGTATAGATTTCTGAAAATGAACAATATAGGCACGCACAAGCACGAAGATTTTTGGGGTTGCCTTGATCAGATTATCGTTTCTCCATCCCTAGTAGACAGCTCTTTTTCGGGTATCCATATTGTCGGTGGCGAAGCACATATTTTCAAGGAGGATTTTATGGTGGTGCCGGATGAGAAGTATGGAGGCTATAAGGTTTTCCGTACTTTCCTCGGTCCGAGATATATCGGTGGCTACGGTGACCATTTGCCGGTTTTTGTTAAGTTGAAAGTTGAAAACTGAAAGTTGAAAGATTTCGGTATTACATGGATTTGGAAGGTCTGCGTTTCTCCATCTCTTCCTCAAACAATTTTTCCCGCAACTCAGCCAGTTGTTCTGTATTTAATTCATCAAAAGAGAACTCTTCTTGTGCAAAAACCGTCAGGGAATGATGGCAAATCAACGGCCAGTTTTCCCGCAGGGACTGCTCATCAGGGATATTCATTTTTGATTGCTCCGTTTTGAGGAACTGCAACACCCGCAGGCCATCGGCTTTTTCATGAAAGGCATGTCTGAAATGCGCCAAATCCTTGACATTTTGCCGTAAAGGCTCCCATAAGTCTTCGGTTTTGAATTGCTCTTTCAGAAAAGCGATAAAAGGTGTGCTCAAATCTTCCGTGTATAACTGGTTGATGAGGTCGTAGGTCTTTTTCACTTCGTCGAAAAGGTTGTAATGATATATCGGATAGCTGTCCCACACACCTTGGCTCCCCTTGATCATAGCGGGACCGGTGCCGAAAAAGACCCGGTCGGAAAAGCGGGCAGCGGGATAGACCAGTTCGTCGTTCCAGTTGCTGATAGGCGACATCTTCCGCAGTTTCTGCAATAGGTAGAAATCCTCGCCACTTTTCATGGGGGTGATGCCATTGATTTTTTGCAAAGCTTTGATTTTTACAGCAATAGCGGAACCGATAGCCGTAAAATTATACGGACAACCGATGCGGTACAAGTTCAAGAGGCAGTTGCGCATGTATATTTCATAGCGCAAGATGGCCCGGTTGGCGGCCTCATCATTGGTCAAACGATGATAATAAGGCACCGCCACAGCAGTTTGTTGCGGGTGTTGCTCAAAATTCTTCGCCAAAGAGTTCAGATAGTGTTCGGAAAAGACGGTGTCGGCATCCATACTGACCAGGATATCCTCTGGGTCAGCAATGTTCATGATATGGTCGAACAATGTTTTTCGTGCCCAGCCCACACCGAAATTTTTGTCATCCCAGCCTTTGCCGGGCGAGCTTTTGTCGATGATATGCAGAGGAAAAGCATAGTGTCGCCTGCGAAGTTTGAACAGCAGCTGCTTGTTGTTGTCGCAGATGTCTTTTTTGTCAGCTTGCTCCCACCAGGAATCGGGCTGGTTCACACAGATGTACACTGAAAACGAAACCTTGGTTTTCTGCTTTTCCAGGGCTTGCAGGGTCTTGGGCAGGTAGTCCAGTTCGTTCAGGGCAGGTATGGCGACAAAAAGTTGCACGGTTATTTTTTCAAAGGATTGTCAATAAAGGGTTTCTTTTGCAGGCTGATGTCGGGGTCGTTGCAGACCTCCAGTTCCTCAAAGAGGAAGGCCTTAGGCAGAATAAAGCTGGCGGGGATGCCAAAAAGGTTGTATTCGTTGGTGGGAGAGAAAGAGGAACGGCCACCACTCAGCATGGTGTTATACACTTGCTGCTCTGCGGAAACAGCGGCAATATGCCTGAAACTCTTGATACTGGGAGCAGGCATCTTGACCATCCTCACCAGTTCCTCCTCACCGGTTTTTACCTTGATGCGGTAGCAGTATATGGGATGCAAGGTACCTTCGGAAGTCGTATATTTGCTCATGCCGGGATATGGCCACATACTGTTGTCCGCCAGTTTGGTCACGATATAGCAATAGTCGTAGTCTTCCGATTTGGCCATGGCGATAAGTTTCTTTTTCAGCTGTTTATAGGAGGTTTTGTTTTTGCTGCTCATCTCCACCACTCCGGGACAGAGGCCGGTGGTCAGTTTGCCGCGGCTCAGGGCCAGACGGCGGTGCCCATTGCTGTATGCGGCATTGTCAGCGGGCTGGCGGTCGCTGAGCAGTTGCATCAGCACCCCGTTTTCTACCAATAGTTGTTCGTCTTCGGAAACATAGCCTTCGGCATCATGCATAAAACTGCCGATGAGCGGAATGCCGTTGTATTGGGTGAGGGTGTTTTTGCTTTTGAGGGTCAGGTCTCTGGAAACAATTTTCTTGTTCATCAGCAGGGCGGTGGGATTGTCCTTGTCGGCATAATTGCCGTAATATTGAGCCACCTCTGGGGAAGAGAAAATAGGCCTGCGCGAAGCTGACAAACCTTCGGGGTTCAGAAAGAAACATTGTGACATCAGTACGGCGGCGGCTTCGTCGGCAAACATCACCGGGCCACTGTAACTTTCATCCATCACCGGCGCTTTGCGCAGGGCGTCCAGTTGGTTGGCGAAGTCAATAATCATTTTTTCCAATTCTTTTTCAGAAGGAAGTTGCTGAATATCATTTCTGAAAATATTCAGTACATCGGCTATAGGTTCGCCGTCTTCAGCCTGAGCTTCGGCAAAAATATTGAGACAGACCATGTTGAAGGGCTGCTTGTATTTCAGGCCTTCGCTGTCCATGTAATAAGCGTCCGCCTGAAAAGCGAACAGGTTAACGCCGGAGTTGGTGAATTCGGGGTATTGGGCAAACAATATGGACAGTTCAGACAACTTGTATTGGTATTGCGCCTTGTCGAGTGGGGTGGAGGATTGTTCTTCCGTGAAACTCTTGCTGACAATGGAGCTGCGGTCGGGCATGTCCAATTGCTTTTGCGGTAGATTCTGCTGCTGGATGGCTGCTTTCTTGGCCTCCAATTCTTCGGCATTGGTTTTGTAGAGCAAGTCGGTGGTTAACCACAGGTTCTGTCGGATATTGTAATAGTTGTTGTCGATAGCCATCGTGCCTTTGGAATTGCTCTGTCCGCGCACCAGTTTGTTGAAGTCGAAGTAATGGGTGTTGTTGCATTTGTCGTTGCCCACCAATACGGTGACATCCTTGTCGCGGTAAGGCAGCTGTTCGGCGTAGAGGACTCCACCCAAGGAGGTCCTGATGCTGGTGATTGTGGCGTCGGAGATCAGGTAGCTGATGAAGTAGGGCGCTTGCAGTTTGTCAAGGTGCAGCATAGTCATGTTTTGCTCGATTTCGTCTTCCATGGCTTCGAAACATACGGTTTCAAAGTCGTTTTCGTCCTGATAGCTGGAATACTTTTTTGGGATGATAGGGGGGCGCTGCTGGCTTTTGCTTTTCTTTTGGGTTTCGATTTGTTTGACAAAGAGGGCGGGGGAGCAGCAGGCCACAGGCACAGATCCGGATTCGGCGCCGCAGGTTCCGGCAAAGTTGCCATGCTCACTGCCGGCAGCTTCTATTTTGGAGAACATGGACAGGGGGGTGCCTACCAGATCTACTCCGCGGACCAGTTCATCAGGGCGTCCGTCCACATAAATACGGTAGACTTCCAGAGGGGTGACATTGAAGGCGTTGGGCATGTAGCGTCCCGTGGTGGTGAAACCTCCTTGCACACAGACAAACAAATATCCGTAGGCCTTTCCTTGTGCTTTGGCCTCGGCTATCAACATGGCGCGAAGTTGCTCATCGCTGTAGGGATGTGAAGTCTCCACAATCAGGTTGGACTGGCGCGACACGGGCTGATAGCCGGCTTGGGCACGGGCATGACCGTTGGAGATGGGGAAACTGTCGATGGGGGTTCGTGTCATGAGGAATTTCTTCAGGATACCATTTTCCACCACAGGTACCCGGTAGCCTAAAAAGCCTTCATCATCGTATCGGTAATGGCCGTTAAGGGGAAGCCCTTTGTAATCTTTCAAAAATGGGTCAAAGTAAATGGATATGTCCGTGGGAAGCACTTGCTCGTTCAGCATTTTCTTGAAGGTCTGCCCGTCGGTGCTCTGCTTGAGGCGCTGGCCTTCCACCCGGTGCCCGAAGATTTCGTGGAAGAAAACTCCGGCGGCATCCTTTGACAGCAGGGCAGGACCAGTATAGGCTTCTGCCACAGGTGCTTTTACCAATTGGCTGAGTTTGTCATTCAGCACTTGCGCATCGATGAGCATATCACTTTGCACAGGCAGTTGGTCAGGTGTATGACCATAATAGGAGTGGTATAATGGCAGTACCATACCGTCGTCAGCTTGTCCTTCCACGTTAAGGTACAGGTGACAGCTGGTATAGTTCTGCACTATGCTGGTTCCGTCGCTGTTGACAAAATATTTTCGCAGTACCTCATAGTTGATGGAGGCATAGCCCGTTTGGATGTCCTGGTTTTGCTTGAAAACCGACGACAGTGCTTTCGTGCGGTCAATCCACTCGTCTTCATTGAACAGATTGTCTGTAATGGCGGGCTCAAAATAGGTCTCCACGGCAGCATTGGAGTAGTCGGGAGCGTGGTCATCGGCTTCTGCCTTAACTGCTACATTGGCTTTTACTTTTTCGTAGCGTTGCTTGGCTTCCCGGTAAGCCCGGTCGGTTTCCCGCCAGATAATCTGTGCCAGAGCCTGGGAATCGTCATTCAAAGGTAGCGTCACAGTGGAAATCCCCGACAGATAGTCCGAATAATCGTCTCGCAGTTCATGAAAGTTGTCCAGCTCGTAAGAGCCGACTCTGACTTGCACGGTCAGAATGCGTTCTGTCTGTTGCCGATTATAAATCAAACTGCCCAAGGAACTCCATACGTCATGCGAGGTTTGCTCATCCACGCGGTAGCTGAGCAGATATACCCCCGACTGGCTCTGGTCGAACTGGGTTTTGTTTTTCTGAAGCTCGGCCTGCAATACTTGCAAAAGATCATCGCTCTGCTGGGCAAAAGCGGTGGAGAAAAATGCCCCTATCAGCAGGGAAAAGAGGAAAATAATGCTTCGTTTTATCATCATATTTTTTAATTTTTCCAAAGGGACGCAAACGCTGCGCTCCTACTGTATAGACGCAGAAATCTCTACAAACGTTACAAATTAAAAATCTTTTTTGCGTTTTCTGTGGTCACTTCCATGACGGTCTCCAAACTTTCGCCAGTCACTTCCGCCACCTTCTGGGCGATGATGGGAATGTAGCTACTCTCGTTGGTCTTGCCTCGGTAGGGCACTGGGGCTAAATAGGGGGCGTCAGTTTCCAGCACAATATGCTGCAAACCCACTTCTTTGACAATGTCCTGCAGCTTGTTGTTCTTGAAGGTCACCACTCCGCCCACTCCCAAGGCGAAACCGAAGCGTATGCCCCATTGGGCTTCCTGAATGCCTCCAGAGAAGCAGTGCAACACGCCTTTCAATCCGCTGTGGTCGTATTTTTTCAATACCGGAATGGCTTCCTCGTAGGCGTTGCGGATGTGCAGCGACAGCGGCATTTGACGTTCTTTGGCCCAACCCAGTTGTATGTCGAAAACCTCAATCTGCTCTTTCTCAAACTCCCTGCTGAAATAAAAATCCAACCCGATTTCACCAATACCGATTACGCGTGGGTCATCCAGATAGCCGGCAATGGTTTGCAGTTCCTCTTTGTAGTCGGCTTTGGTATCTTCAGGATGCAAACCAATCAGTGGGAAAATGTGGCCTTTGTAACGGTCAGTCATTTCCAGCAATTCAGGGATGCTGGCGGCATTCACGCCTGGCAGGATGATAGGATCCACTTTCGCGTCAATAGCCCGTTGTACAACCTGATCAAGGGTGTCGTGATAGTATTCTTCGCATAAATGTGCGTGGGTGTCGATAAATGTTTTCATCAGATGGAGTATTCGTGCCAGTTTTTGTTATCGAAATATACCAGTTGGTCTATGCCGAAACTTTTCAGTTTAGCTACGGCCTCGTTGTAATACAGGTCAAGCTCCTCGGACTTGTGGGCATCGCTGCTGATGACAAAAGGCAGGTGCATTTTCCGTGCCTGCTGCAGAATATAATCTGAGGGATAGAAGCTGTCGCAGCGTTTCTTGTACAGCCCGCGGGTGTTGATTTCGAGGATGACGTCGTGTTTGCGCACCAAATCCAGGGCATGATCGACCAGTGCGATGTACCAAGGCTCTTGTTCGGTGAAAAAGCGGTGCTGATTGTGCATCTTGATTTTGTCAATATGGGCAATGATGTCGATGCGCTCCTGCTCCAGCATTTCGAAAGTCTGCTCCCAAAAGCGTGTGACGGCTTTCTCCACCTGATGGTCGAAAAGCTGGTCCAGGCCATTGTCGTAAATCTCTCGCTTGGAGCCGTCGATGAACCAAAGTCGGTCGTCGTTGACGGGGCGTACCAGATGCACGCCGCCGATGAGGTAGTCCATGTTATAGTCGTTGCGGTAATGGTCGAATGGCTGGGTCATACCAGGGATAAAGTCGCATTCCAAAGCAACGAATAGTTGTGTCTTGGAGTTTTCTTGATACGAATGAATTTCCTTCACGTATTCGGGAATTCTTGCCTCGTCGATGGCAAAATCGTTTTCGCCGGGCACAGGCGCATGGGAGGAAAAGCCCAAATGGTCCAGTCCGATTTCATTGGCGCGTTTCACGATAAGCTCCATCGGTTCCTTGCCGTCACAATAAGTACAATGAGTGTGGTAGTTGCATTTCATCTTTCACAAATTTTCGGCAAAGGTACTGAAAATATCGCAGAAAAATGGTAAGAGAGAATGTTTTGAAGAAAAAAATAATCATGGTTCAAAACTCTTGTCCGTTAAAAAAGTACCGATATCCGCCGATATTGGTATCAGGTGATTTTGGGCGGTATGTGAGGGGTGGTTTCATGGGGCAAAAATACGGATGTTTATAATGTAGTATAGAAAACTGTTATTCGGAATTTTCTTTTGTCCTTTAATGGGATTAAATCATTCATCATTTCAATTAGTCCATCGATTATCTTATTTTTATAACTGTATTGTATCACTGTACAATCTTGTTTGCTATAAGAATATATTGTTATCTTAATTGGAAGAGATTCACGATGGATACATGAATTATCGGGGATGTTAAGAGAGTCTAAAGAATATTCCTCCATCAATTTATTGTCATAAACATATTCTATAATTCTCCATACTTTTTGGTAATTCAATTTGGGAAATGGGATAAAACAGGTTTTTTCTGTTTTATTAGTTTCAAGAAAAGGATTTCTCCAATATCCGAAACCCTCTCGCATAAGAAACAGAGAATTTGTACCCATATGTGTTAAGCCACTTTGAATCCTAATCGCAACAAAATCATTCATTGATAGATTTCCATGTAAAGAATCTTGCCCTACTGCATATGTGAATGACATCAAAAGAATCAGGTATAAAATGATATTTTTCATAAGAGTTAGTTTTCATACAAAAATCTGATAGCATCATCTAAAGAATAATATTCTGGACGTGTACTTCTATCTGGGTATTGACTTTTCCATGCTCCATCTATTATCTGTTGGACCCGAATAGGATTATAGATTTTTTGATACAAATATGCTTCTTTTTCCACTTCAAAGACAGATCTATTGTGAGTCGTTTTTAATCGTTGATTGATATGACGATTCTCATGAATAACAAAGTCAGTATATCCAGCCACGATAGAAACATAAATATCTCCCGTCATTTCAGCCCCTTGCCCAAATGTTTCTCCTCCTGTAATAGCACCTTTTTCTAGTTCATTTAATAATTTATCATCAGACGAATAGTGACAAACAACTTTGGAATCAATAATATCAATGAAATCTTGCTTCAATTTTTTCCATTCCTGCAGTTCAGATTCCGCATTATTTTTCTCTTTGATGTTTTTTGGCCTTATTTTAGCATTAGGATCTGTAATTAAATTATTAATAGTTTGAATTTTAGATTCTAAATCTTTCACCTTATTATTAACAGTGTTATATGCCATAAGGAAATCCCTTCTTGCTTGATTGTCCGAGAAAGCCGTATCAGCTCCTAATCTGTCATTGTACCAAATCGGATTCCCCGCAAAGCATGCATACGGACTTTCATACGCTTTGAACACGGGATCAATATTCCACCGTCTTCCCAACCTGCTGTCATACCGCCAAAATTCAGCGGTAAAATTCGCCACTTCTCCAAACACCTCATTATCACCCTCTTGCCCGTTAAAAAAGTACCGATATCCCCCGATATTGGTACTGGTGAAATTTTGGCTATATGTGAGGGATGATTTCATGGGGCAATATTACATATAAATTATCATTTTTTGGTCAATATAATCTAAACAACTGTCAAATGGTGCCGTAACATAATTGACATATTCACCACCAGACAAACGGACAACTGCTTGCGCTCTGTTTTCTTTGCTGTTTTGTCTTGCTGGATTAAGTATCTCTATGTCATTAATAGAATTTCTGGATGCTAATATATATTTTCCATCTGAAGTAAGCTCCAAAAACAATTTTTCATTTTGTGGATTATATAAAAATCTCATTCTGAAAAGTCCCGAGAACACGCTGTCTTCACTATTAATCTGAAAAAATGTTTTTCCCTCATTCAGAACAAGTTCCCATTGTCCGTGACCGTCTCTAATGTTAACCTGTTCGTTTGAGTGATATGCTGGAAAATCTATATTGCCTTTTTCACTGATTAGCATTGAATAACTTGTGAAATTTCGGTAGTATACACAGGAATCCCCATTAATACGTATACGAAAAACGGTCCAAACACCATCTAATTCATTTTTAATTTGTTTGGATGAACAGCTGATTAAAGCGACTAACAAAAGCAAGTATATAATACGATAATGTATTCCTTTCATTCCTCTAATTGTTGAATGTTTTTCTTTGAAATACTATTGAATATTTTCATTCCAATTTTACCTATCATTGGATCATCTGTATTGTTCTCTCCCTGAAGAATAACATTCATTATGTTTGTAATTGATTGAATGTTTCTGTACTCATTTGGAATAATTTCAGGCTTGTGTTCTAGAGCCTCATTAATGTCTCGAAGCACGTAATCAATATATTTTTTCTGTTTTTCTATAATCCTATTTTCATAAAATGCTGTAATACTAATATATTGTTCTACTAACACATTCAGAATATCTATGGCTAATATGCCTCTAGCCCATTTCCCTGTTGACGGACTTGCACTTGAAACGTTTCTGTTTGCATATCTTTTGTCATCAAGGGTGTAATTTGATGATTTTGTTTTGGGATTTTCAATTTTGTGATCTGTGGGATTGTATGAAGGGTCAACGGCTCCATACGTATTATCAATACTGCCCATTGGAATGTCCGTAGCACCATGCAAAACATATATAGGTGAAACCATTGTGGAAATGCCAATGTCTTTTTGGTTGGTTTCAGAATTATATGTCCAATTTTGTGGGTAAGAAGCCGCATTTTCCCATCGTTTCCTATTAATCCATAAAAAATTGGAAACTTTCAAATGAACACCTCCTTGTTTAAATTCAAATCTCGATTTATTTGCATCAAGATACTCTGATCCTTCCATATCCAAACCTTCAATCACCCTGTTCTCCGCAAACGCATACGTGCTATTCCACGGGTATTTTGCTGCAAGTGGGTCCACACTCCAAAAACGACCTAAACGTGCATCGTGCATGCGGTATTCGAAGGCAAAAAGACTGTTTTCTCCAAACACCTCATTATCACCCTCTTGCCCGTTAAAAAAGTACCGATATCCCCCGATATCAGGACTTGGTTGTTTTGGACTATATGTGAGGAGTTGTTTCATGGGGCAAAGATAATGTATTTAAGAGAAACTTACATCTTGAATTCACAGCATCTTTTGCGAA
>JAGCSI010000088.1 GCA_017964255.1 Bacteroidales bacterium
CAACCATTCGCATCCTCGTGACTATAGGTGTAGTCTCCGCTGGTAGTATAAGTGGTGCCGTGCCATATGTAGCTTCCGCAGGCAGTATCAGTAACAGCGGTGTGGACAGGATTATGAATCGTCAGGTGCAGAGTATCAACTTGCGTGCAACCATTCGCATCCTCGTGACTATAGGTGTAGTCTCCGCTGGTAGTATAAGTGGTGCCGTGCCATATGTAGCTTTCGCAGGCAGTCTCCGTGATTTCGGTATGTACGGGATTATGAATCGTCAGGTGCAAGGTATCAACCCGCATGCAACCATTCGCATCCTCGTGACTATAGGTGTAGTCTCCGCTTTCAGTGTAAGTAGTGCCATTCCACGTATAGCTTCCGCAGGCAGTATCAGTGACAGCGGTGTGGATAGGATTGTTAATGGTCAGGTGCAAGGTATCCACTTGTGTGCAACCATTCGCATCCTCGTGAGTGTAAGTATAATCTCCAGTTTCAGTGTAAGTAGTGCCATTCCACGTATAGCTTCCGCAGGCAGTATCAGTGACAGCGGTGTGGACAGGATTATGAATCGTCAGGTGCAAGGTATCTACTTGCGTGCAACCATTCGCATCCTCGTGAGTGTAAGTATAATCTCCAGTTTCAGTGTATATAGTGCCATTCCACGTATAGCTTCCGCAGGCAGTATCAGTGACAGCGGTGTGGACAGGATTATTAATGGTCAAGTGCAAGGTATCAACCTGCATGCAACCATTCGCATCCTCGTGACTATAGGTGTAGTCTCCGCTGGTAGTATAAGTGGTGCCGTGCCATGTGAAGGCCTCGCAGGCAATCTCAGTGACAGCAGCATGGACAGGGCTGTTAATGGTCAAATGCAAGGTCACCACAGAGTCACAGCCTCCAATCGTAAATATCCGCGTGTAATCCCCCGAAGTGGTAAAAACTTCTCCATTCCAACTAAAACTTTCACAAATGGTCATTGAAAATTCTGTCGGGTCAGGGCAAGGGCGTGGCTCACTTTTCAGTATGCGGATTTGGTTCTTCGTTGACTCAACAGTTCCAGAGTAACTGCTTGGTGAAAACGCATCGAAGTTGGTATTGTCATTGTAAATGCGAATAGCCTGGCTATTGGCACTAAAAGTGCGGAAAGCAGTATTGCTCTTGAAACTGCCTGTATTGTCATCCACAATGATGGCAACATTACTTGTTCCATCGTAGAAGAAAGGCGTGTCAAATGTAATGGTGGTCCAATCGTTGTCGGCAAAATTCACCGTGCCACTGAATACATTGTTGGCCGCAGTGACAGTAATCCAGTCTGAGGTACTCGTAAAGGTGCTTTTGGTGGTGCTCACCATGTAGATATCCAAGTTACGGTTACATTCAATAGTGGCATTTTTATAGAAGTCGATACTCAGAATGTCACCTGCCTCTCCTAACTCCGCAGGCGTATAGATTTGCTGTGTAAGAGAATATTTGTAGTAGTTGTTGGTAGGCAAATAATTGCAGGTGGCTGTACCAGAGCCAACAATTGTCTTTATAGAGGGTGTAAAGGCACATACAATGCTCCACAAGCTTTCGTCCCCTGCACCGCAAACAGCTTTCACTCGAGCATAATAGGTGGTTTCAGCAATAAGACCGGTGAGTATTGCCGAAATATTGCCGCTCACCATTACTTGGGTGTATGTTCCCGAGGTGAAATCGCTGTTAGTGCCGTATTGCAACACCCATTCGTTTGCCGTGCCACTCTCTGACCAGCTCAACGTGGCGGCATTGGCAGTCACATTACTGGCAATCAAATTCTTAGGTCTTAAACAAATGGATCCGCTGGAAGGAACAATATCTATTTGAATCTGATTCTTTACATTCAATACTGTACCACTGCCCCCCGGAGCAGCGATATCGTACGCACCAGGAGTGTCTCTATATGCATAGATAGCCTGGCCCGTTGCATTGAACACCAAGCAAGTCATGTGTGGTGAAGAGGTATAAGAACCTGTGGTGTCAGCCACAGTAACCAACAGGTTGGATTCGCCATTAAATACGAAAGGAGTAGTGAAGTTGATTTTGGTCCACTCTCCTACCGTCATAATAACCTCACCACTGAAGACCAAATCGCTATTGCTCACAGACACCCAATCGGAGGTACTCTCAAATGTCTCTTTGTCGATATGTTTCAAATAAATGCAATAGGTACGAGTTTTTTCTTCTCCTGTATTTTTGAATGCGATACTTTTGATAGTCCCCGCTACACCAATTTCATCTGGTTTATAAATCTGCTGGCTGAAACAATAATTATAATAATTATAACTGGGCAGATATTGGTTATTGGATGTTCCTTCGTCACCAATTTCCACAGTCTGTACAGCCGAAGGCATGAACGTGTTGATAGCACTCCACTGACTTATGCCATAGATACCCCCGCAATTAGCTCTTACACGGGCGTAATAGGTGGTTTCAGCGGTGAGACCGCTAAGTGTTTTCAAAGGATTACCACTCACCGTCACTTGGGTATAAGTGCCTGATGCGAAATTGCTGTTGGTACCATATTGCAGCGTCCAACTGCTAGCGGAACCATTCTCGGTCCAATTGAGTGTGGCGGTATTAACGGTAAATGCACTACAGACCAAATCAGTGGGTGCCGGACAGGCCTCGGGTGTAACAAAGGAAATCTTTTTCCAATGGCTAGTCTCACCATTGCATACAGACTGCACCCGCACCTGATACGAGGTATTTTCCTGAAGGCTGGTAAGCGTGTACGTCGAAGCAGTAACACCAGTAGCTATGGTAACCCAATCGGAGGTCTCTGTTTTCAATTCAATATTGTACAGTCCGCTTTCGCCTGACCACGACAGTGTGGCCGTAAAAGCGGTAACATTGGTCACATTCAGGTTAGTCGGAATCCGGCAATTTCCGTCATCAATCACTTCAATAGCCTGAAAATAAGGAATATAGTTTTGAGCAAGTGCCACTAACTCATAATTTCCTATTTCAAGAGGAGCGGAAAAAGCAAGGGTTACATTACCATTAGCATTGGCAAAAGCGGCGGCAACAAATTCCGTTGTGTTCCTCTTCAGCGCGACATAAGCATAGGGAGCTACCTGCGCAGTGTAATTTTCACTGCTCACAGGAATAGTGGATTCCGCAATGACACTCATTGTTCTGGGCATACCCAAATAGACACGCACCGAAGGGTCTCCGAAGCAGTGATAGATCTCCCAATAGTATTTTTTTCTGCTTGAAGAGGAGGATTGCACCGACAAATTACCGCCTTGGATAATGCCACCGATAGTGGAGACCCAATTGCTGTATGCCTCATTATGAGTGTGAAACATCTTGTCATATACCCCCAACTTGGAAGCATTGTAAGTCATATTGGCACTAATGGAGCTGCGCACACCCACTGCCCAATAAACATCCTCGTTCCAGTAACTGGAATTCGAAGCGCCGATGTAACCCATAGCCCCTTTGTTGGCCGCACGCAAAAGCGATTCGCCGAAACACTCACTGTCATCAAACTTACCTGAAAGGCAGCAATTTCCAATTAACAAGCCATATTTATTGGTGTTGGTCATAGAGGAGACATGAGAGGTGGAAAAGGCAGGATCAGCCCAGCCCGAGGAACTGCCATGCGCGGTATAATTGGCAAGACCGACACCGGCATTTATCTCATTGCGAATGGTGGCAGCCTGCGACGAACAGTTATAATTATGTTTATAGACATTAGTATATTGGTGAGTGGTACTGCTTGTGTTAATGTAGTTGTTGTATATGTAATTGACCTGACCATCAGCATGAGTGGGAGAATATCCATTCCCATCCGTGCCTGCAATCAGCACCGCATTGCCAAGATAAGACGGGTCGGGCATGGAATACTGCTCATACATCATAATTTTGGCTATCTGATTGGACAACTGAGTATTGTTGGTTGCCGACAAACGGCCATAATAACAGTCTGGAATATTATCGTTGCCCGCAAGGGTGGCATAATAGAGGTCGGTCACATGGTCTTCGCTGGTTTGGTTGGAGAATGCCGGCAACTGAGCCACATCACCAATCAGCAATAGAAAAGTGGGCGCAGGATCAGCAGTCGTAGCATTGTTGTATTTATTCTGAATGAAATTTTTGATAGAAGTGGTGGTAGTGCCCACGTTGGCGTCACTGGTATAAGCCACCTCTACTTTGTATCCCAGACGGCGTTTCCATTCTGCGAAAGCGGCTAAATCCGTATTCGAGGAGAACATGGAATTGGCTACAATCAAATACTTAATGGGGGCCCCTTGATATTCGTTTTTAGCCGCATTTCTCATTTTATTGACCACCATGTCAGTATCCAATTCGAACATTGGCGAAGCATACTGCTTCAAACGATTAGTCATGGTCATATTGGTATTGATGAAAGAGAACTCCACATCAATCTGCATATATATACGGATTCTGTTCGTAACAGGGTTATATTGGACAGGGGAAAAATAAACATTAGCCAAAGCAAGGTTACGTCGGATACCCGTTTTCTCCACACTTACCAACGGAAGTGCATAAAACTCGTTGGCAGTATAGATTGCTTGGTTATAGGAAAAAGGCGGATTCTGGACATTTCTGGGAAGGCTCAGCTGCGAAGGATACAACGGGTAGCGGATGCCAAGGTCGGCAGCATCATACTCCTCAAAATCTACATTGACCACGGTAGCGACCACCGAATCGCACACAGGGATCTGCAACAGCTTTGTCAGCTGGGGCAATTGCGGAGCACCAGGATTATAGGAAAACCCATAACCATCCATACTTATCTTGGCGAAAGTCCCTTCGGAAACACTCACGTCTTCCACTAGAATACTATCTGCAGCAAATGAAATCGACACTTTATCATACGTGTTTTGCTTCACTTTCAGATTTTGCGCAAAAACAAATGAACATGAGCAAAACAATAAAATTCCGAGTAATATCTTTCTCATTGTATGTCAATTATTTATAATGGGAAACATCTGTTCTACTCTGTTTCCGAACTCACTACCGCAATCACTGCGAAGGCGGCCCAGAAGGGCAGGGAAAGCTTGTCAGTATCCAGAAAATTATTGAGGAAGCCATGGATGAAATAGGTCACCAAGGCCAAGGTCATACACAGCGCCAGACTGCGACGCAAGCGGTCGGTGGCACGGCTATAGGCGAGAATACCCGAATACAGGCTGGTGACCAACAATGCCAGCACCGTCAGCAGTCCCACGATACCGGTTTCGGCACAAGGACCAAGATATTCGCTGTGGGCATTGCCCCCATTTCCGAAGTTAGTGGAGATAATTGTCTGATACCGGGATTTCTGATACGGAGCATATTCAAACTGATAGGTGCCTGGACCCCAGCCCACCACAGGCCGTTCTTTGATCATGCCCATGGCGGCAGTCCAGCGGTTGAGACGCTCCACATTGGAAGCATCGGTACTGATATTGGACATTGACTGGATATGCTCCGTCAGGTTGCCGGAGGTATCCTGGTCGTTTCTGCCCATTCTGTATAAAATGTCATCAGCATAAAAAAAGAAAAACACACCGAAGAACAGGCCCGCCAATACCAGCCACGAGAACTTGATTTTCAGCTTCATGACCACCCATACCCCCATCATGACGATGACACTGATCCATGCGGCACGGCAATATGACAAGAACAAGCCAACCAGCAAAATAAGACCGCAAATGCCATAAAACCACTTTTTCCGCTTATCCTCCGTCTGAAAAAAGAAAGCCATCACAATGGGCGCGAAGAATGCCAGTACTGCTCCGTAAGCCGTGTGGTCATTGTAAAAAGGCGTCATCACCCAGTGCCCCGCCACTTCTGTAAAACCCATTATGGCATGATGTATAGTAGTGTAAATCACCACTATAACCAAACCAACCATATAACTGTCGAAAAATGTGACCGCATTTTTCAAATCGTTTTTAATCAGCTGCAAAACCATGAAATAGCAGGATGTGATGAACCATATTTTAGAGGCCCAGAACTTGAAAGACACCACAGGATGCTCGCTGGTAAGGCAGGTGATGAACATCCATAGCAGATACGCATAAATTGCTATGGATATAGGATGTAGCACCAGCTTGCGATTCAAGTTCAAGTCATACAGAATACGGCAGAAAAACAGCAGTGTAAGGGCAATCATGATAAACTCCGAAGGCAGCGAGATACCCAACTGCACCCTGTCATCACTCAATGTAACAGACAAGGGCGTGACAAAAGCCATGAGGTACATCAGCCAGTCCACCCTGAACACCATCAGATAAATTACCAACAGCACAAAGGAGATCGCAGGAAAAAGGAAAAACTCTTTTTTCCAGATACACAAGAAGTTGACCAGGGCAAAAACCCCGATACAACTCCATAGGATAATCTTTTTGCGTATCTCCGGATTCATGGAAAGACTATTCCTCCTCGGATTGAACAGCAGTAACAGGAGTCTCTCTGATTTTGTCGATAGTCAACAGCACTAGCACCGCCAGAATGAAAGCTGACACGGTGGAAAGCAACACTATCAGAGACTTTTTAGGATATGTTTTCTTGTCAGCGGGGATGGCTCTTTCAATCACAAACTTGACCGGAATTTCGGTATCCATATCGACAATGGCGTTCATCATTTTGATTTTAACCACCGACTGATATTCTCTGAAATAGGCCTGTTCCTCGTACAAAGTAAGGGAACGGGGACCCCAGGTGGCCATTTTCTTCAACTCATCCTCCAAACGTTTCATGCCAGCAGTATTCCCTTGTGCCACAGCGGTAGCATACTGCTGCATTACCCTCTCGGATTGTGACTTGAAGTCGAAAACACCATTCTGCATCAGCACCTGAACGGAGTCGTCAATGCGCTGCACTTCTGCATCTACAATTTCCAACTGACGTTTCAGCAAATTGTAGGAGGCAATGGTTCTTTCATGGTCAATACGGTTTTTCACGGAATCGAGCAGCACCAGAATCTCGTTGGCCATGTCTGCGGCAATCTGAGGATCTTTGTCAATCACACTCACCGCGATGGCTCCGTATTGGGTTCTTTTGACCTCAATATTGCCTTTCAAATACTTATACATTTTGGTTTGGCGATAAGACACTCCTTCACCCAAACCATAATGATTGTACAAGTCAAATTTATCAATCAGTATATCCTTGATCTCGCGAGAGTTCAGGATCTCCATCATCTGCTCCGTCTCCTCGTCATCTGCGTATGCCTTCATGTCCAGACGCTCGTTATACGATTCCTCGTTGAGCAAAATCTTGGCGACAGAATTGGTGCGCGGGGCATAGACAATAGCCGTCGATTTGAACTTGGGTGTTACCAGAAAAGAGGCTATCAGCGACACAACGGCCACCACCAAACACACCAAAATCAGCGTTTTGCGCTTCTGCCACATAAATTGAACCAAACTGAACGAGTTGAATTGCTGGTTGTTTTTAGCCATGTTTACTCTTGTTTTGTATTTACACTGATGAATAATTCCTGTAACTGGGCGTCGGAGATGGTTGACGGAGCGTCAATCATCATATCGCGACCCGAATTGTTCTTCGGAAAGGCGATGAAGTCGCGGATAGAGTCACAGTCAGACAGCACAGCGCACATTCTGTCGAAGCCGAAAGCCAAACCTCCGTGTGGGGGTGCTCCGTACTGGAAGGCGTTCATCAAGAAGCCGAACTGTTTCTGCGCCTCTTCGTCGGTGAAGCCCAGCACCTTGAACATACGGTTCTGCAGCTGGCGGTCGTGGATTCTGATGGAACCACCGCCCACTTCGGTACCATTGATGACCAAGTCGTAAGCATTGGCGTTGACTGCACCCGGATCACTTTCGAGAATGGCCTCATGCTCCGGTTTGGGAGCGGTGAACGGATGGTGCATCGCATAGAAACGCTGGGTTTCCTCATCCCACTCCAACAAGGGGAAGTCAATGACCCACAACAGTTTGTATTCGCCAGCCTTGCGCAGTCCCAAGCGGGTACCCATCTCCAGACGCAACTCGCACAGCTGTTTCTGAGTCTTCATGCGAGGACCCGACATGATCAGGATCAAGTCGCCAGCCTCGGCATTGCACTTGGCGGCAATAGCTTTCAGGTCGTTCTGGTCATAGAACTTATCCACGGATGACTTGAAGGTGCCATCCTGGTTGCACAGCACATACACCAAACCACCGGCACCCACTTGCGGACGACGGACGAAATCCACCAAGCCATCCAGCTGTTTACGGGTATAGTTGGCGCAGCCCTTGGCCACGATACCTACCACCAATTCAGCCTCGTTGAAAATCTTGAACTCCTTATGCTGGGTCACGTCATTCAGTTCCACAAAACGCATGCCGAAACGGGCATCCGGCTTATCGGAACCATAATATTTCATGGCATCCGCCCAAGTCATTCTTTCGATAGAATCAATATCTATATTTTTGATTTTCTTGAAGATATGCTTAATCAAACCTTCGAAGGTATTGAGAATATCCTCTTGTTCCACAAACGACATCTCGCAGTCAATCTGGGTAAATTCCGGCTGGCGGTCGGCACGCAAGTCCTCGTCGCGGAAGCAACGCACAATCTGGAAATAGCGGTCGAAACCTGACACCATCAACAGCTGCTTGAAAGTCTGCGGGGACTGTGGCAAAGCGTAAAATTCACCAGGATTCATACGTGACGGCACCACAAAGTCGCGGGCTCCTTCCGGAGTGGATTTGATCATGAACGGCGTCTCGATTTCCACAAAGCCGATATTGTTCATATAATTGCGGATTTCGATAGCCAAACGGTGACGGAACAGAATGTTGTTTTTCACCGGATTACGGCGCAGGTCGAGGTAGCGGTATTTCATACGCAGCTCGTCACCACCATCAGACTCATCCTCGATGGTGAAAGGCGGGGTCATAGACTCGTTGAGCACTTCCACTTCAGAGGCGATGATTTCGATATCGCCCGTAGGAATATTTTTGTTTTTACTGTAACGTTCCGCTACAGTGCCCGTTACGCGAATCACCCATTCGCGTCCGAATTTCTCCACCTGCTGGCACAAAGCCGCATTTGTCTCGTTATTAAAAGCCAACTGGGTAATACCGTAGCGGTCGCGCAAGTCAATGAAGATCATGCCGCCCAGTTTACGGACTTTTTGAATCCAGCCGCACAAAGTCACGGTCTGGTTGATATTTGTAGCGTTCAGCTCACCACAAGTGTGTGTTCTTAACATGAGTATAGTTTTTTATTGAATGGTTATTTTATATGATTTCGATTGATAGCTGGTTTCCGCATTGCCCCCTCTGTCCATCGCCTTCACCGAGGTAGAATAGGTGGTTCTTAACAGATATGCCTCATAAGCGCCAGACTTGACCTCACGTAACATGGAAGCCGGCACCACCAGCATATTATTATCCGCTATGTCCGGTTGCAATTCATACTGCTGTTTGTCATTTTTCAGCACCAAGGTGATGGTTTCATCCTCGTCAATAGCGGTGCCCTTGTAACGAAGGGAATTATCCTGATTTTTGTTCAAATTAATATCTGAAATTTGTATAGTTCTGATAATCATTTTATTGGAAAATATTTTTCCTTCATCATTGGCATAATTGAACTGCAAATTGTCAGGACATTTCTCTATATCTTTTTTCTCCAGAAAATAAAAACAAGAGTGCTCCTTGTCCGCCATCTGCTTCAGCGCATCCTCGTTAAGGAAGATGTAACTGTCGTCCGACAACTTGATATACTCGCCTGATTCGTTATCCTTTTGAAAAGTCACGGTAGCGGTCAGAATCTGTGTAGAGGCATCATAAAGAACAGAATACGACGGAAAAATGATACGCTGTTCCACTTTATTGGAGGTTATTACAGAACTACACGAACACAAAATCAGACTTAAAACTAAGAACAACAGCATTTTATGATTCACAATCTTCATACACAATCAGTTTATATTCCAAGGTATAATAAACTGCAAATTTACACAAAATCCTCGAATTACACACAGACCTACAAATTTTATTGCAGGGCATGAAGAGAATACATGAACAATTTTTAGTATCTTTGCATTTTTATAATTGTAATGACTGGCAAGAATCTCTATATAATAAGTGGTCCCAATGGTGCTGGAAAAACAACCCGATAGTGTATGTCAACCACTGAGCATCTCCAATTGATTGAGAAAATAGAGAACGGCTTAAAGATTGCCGAACGAGAAATGCTGGAAGAAAAAGCCAGAAACAATGAGGATGTCATTGTATGCGGAGATGATAATATCATCCGTCATATCCCAGCAAAATATTTTTTGGACAATCTATGTTAAGGTCATGCCACCGACATCAAATATCGATACTCAGTTATTTTGGGCGGTATGTGAGGGTGTGTTTCAGGGAGTAAAGATAGGAAAATTATACTTCTTTCGAGTCCATGTCATCAGAAAAATTTGTTTGGTGTTCCGTAGTTTTATTTTCCTTTTCTTGACGTTCCAATTCCATTCGATTTCGTTCCTTGTCAGATTCTATGGGCAGAGAAAAAAGGAAAATAGACAGAGCGCCTAAAATGGAGCAACCAAAAATATAATATAGCTCGCCATAAAATTCCTGCCAGGAAGCAATATGATAATGAGGAGCTGCTGAGCCAGGATCTCTATACCCCACAGGTCCCAGTAATTTCACTCGTATAGAGAGACCTACAACTGAAATAACAAAGAATATCAATGCATATTTTAGTGATTTTCTTAATGTTTTGCTGTTAACAATCATAATAACAACTCATTTTCTCAGTTCTTTAATACTTTTCCCAAACAAGGTTCCAGTCTGTAAACCATAGTCAAAGAAAAAATAACCCGTTGAAAAATCTGGAGGCAAATCTATGTATTTTAGTTCTATACCTGTGCCAATAAATACACCACTCCCGAATTGCACCATAGGAATATTCATCACATAATTTGCAAAATTGATATTCGTCAGAAAGACTTCATCCGTTGTGACTTTAATATAAAACCCATATCCTCTGGTTAACGAAAACCTGACACCTTGCTTGGCCAACAGAAATCCATGTCTAGTCCCTTGGGCTGCTATGCCTGCAAATTCTGGAAATGATGTCACAACTTCTGCTATAAGTGGCTCTGCTATAGGAGCAAAGGCCGGGGTCATACCCGCCAACAACATCGTACCAAATGTGCGGTCAAAGTCACGCATCCATTGAGATTTTGTTGTATTACTCCATTGGAAGCTGCTTTTTTGATACCACAAGTTGGGATTGTCTTTGTTTTCGTTGACCACAAAATACGGTATTGACCCTGGACGGTATGGATTCTTCGGAAATTGGAAGTCACTATTTCTTGCAGTACCGCCAGATGATTCCCCTGATGACAGCGTCACTTCAATCGCTTCTAACTTAATGACATGTTCTTCGCATGATGTTTTCACTCTATCTATAATATCACCATGTTTGTTCATGGAAATCGTATCCAAACCAGAGGGGTCTGCATACCAAATAGGGTTATTGGCAAATGCGGCATAATTGCTGGCAAAAGGTTTATATATCCAGTCCAAGTTCCATCGTCTTCCCAATCTGCTGTCATATTGCCAGAATTCAGCGGCATAATTAGCTGTTTCTCCAAACACCTCATTATCACCCTCTTGCCCGTTAAAAAAGTACCGATATCCCCCGATATTGGTACTGGTGAAATTTGGGCGGTATGTGAGGGCGTGTTTCATGGGGCAAAGATACGGAAAATCTGTTTTGTCGGATTATTGTTCAGGGGAAATATTGGTGTTAGAGGGTTCAAACTTGAACCATGAAATCATCTGTTTAAGTTTTTTGACAAAGGTTTCTCTGCAATTTTTTTTGTTTGGATTTAGATCAAAACAAATATTGGCTGGTGGAATTATATTTGACAACTGGAAGCAGCCTTGTTTATTTTTGTAGTATAAGACCACATTATCGCATTCTTCAGGAAACATAAAGGGGATTATCACTTTCAACTGGGTTTCCAAATCGTCAACCCATACAGAGTCCATTTGCGATAATTCTTTAATCATGAGTGCGGCCTCTCTGCTATACCGTTTTTCAACGACTGTGTCTCCGTGAAAAACAAAGATATTCGGATTTTTATCAACCACATAAACAAAACTATATGTTTTTCTGTCTTCATTTTCCGACCAAAGGGTCACTCTTCGGATATTCGTATCATACAATAAACAATCTGGTTGATAGACCATAAAGATAAGAGTATCGCTGTTAAACGAAGCTGTTATCTCTTGTTTTATTTTGTCGTTATTAGGATACCATGGAATATGTTGATATATTTGAGCTTTTGCACAAATAACAAGAAATAACCATACAAACAATAAAATTTTTTGTTTTAACGATTTCTTCATTCCTTTTCTAATCTAGATTTTCTGTTTTTTGTTGAATTTCTGTTTTTTCAAAATTTAGCATATTCCATCTGACATTGTTTTCCCCTGATAGTATACTCCATTTCGTGTCATTATTTACTTTACGCCGAGGCCAGTTAACATCAGATCGTTTAAGCTCTTGGGGAGGAAGGTTGCCCATAACAATTGAAAGTGGATCCATACTTTCAAAAATTACGACATGCATAAAATCCACAATTGTTCCATTTTGTCTTTCATAATGCAAAATTTCCATATCTCCCGCATGACTCTCCGCTTGTGAAACAGGAAATACATTGGACATGACATCCTTTGCTCCTAAATTTTGGCGAACAGAAGTTAGATATTGAGCATAATTTTTATAAGATTCTGATTCTGAATTAAAATGTTTGCCAGAAGAACTCTTTAAATCTAATGGAAGCTGATTTTCGTATGCGTAATCAACAATTAAACGATATGCGAAATTAGCACAATCATCCTTGATTTTAGATTCCTCATATTTTTTCAATTGAGTAGTGGCAAAGCTTGCAAAATTCTTAACATCATCTTTCTGCCAATCTCTACTTACGGTCCAGGCTTCCAACCCCTCCAACTCTCTTGCCCAAATCGGAGTGTTCTCACAAAACGCATACGTGCTATTCCACGGGTATTTTGCTGCAAGTGGGTCCACACTCCAAAAACGACCTAAACGGGCATCGTGCATGCGGTATTCGAAGGCAAAAAGGCTGTTTTCTCCAAACACTTCATTATCACCTTCTTGCCCGTTAAAAAAGTACCGATATCCCCCGATATCAGGACTTGGTTGTTTTGGACTATATGTGAGGAGTTGTTTCATGGGGCAAAGATAATGTATTTAAGAGAAACTTACATCTTGAATTCACAGCATCTTTTGCGAA
>JAGCSI010000089.1 GCA_017964255.1 Bacteroidales bacterium
AATGGACGGGTGGTATCCAGTATTGTTCCCGAGAAGGATGCCACAGTCGTTTCTGATGATGGAGATGCCGCTCACCAAAACTCTGCCATCCGACATTTCATAGGCTTCCTTGCAAGTGTTCCTGACGACAGGGTCGGATGCCCGGTCATATTCATAGATAAAGGACCATTCCTGAGCGAATGCCCTTGTGCAGAGGAACAGGATCAAGGCTAGAAATAATGGTTTTTTCATTTTCTTATGAATTTAGGTGTTGTTCTTACGGTTGGGTTATTTTTTCAGTATTTTTTGGACAGAGACGATTCTTTCTCCGGCTTTTATGCCGAGAAAATATATTCCAGTTGGGAAACTACTTAATCCTATCCTTTGGATCTCTTCTGTCAACTTTTGTTGTAGCAGCACACGACCCAAATAATCATATAGTATTAGTTCGCTGCCTTCTCTTCCTGAGACATAGAGCATGTTTGATACGGGATTCGGATAAACGGAAACAAATTCCTCTTTCTCTGATATTCCCTCGAATGTCAATTTCATCTTGTAGACTTGGTTTCTCAAAGCAAGGTAATAAATGCCATCGGAACCGCCTATAGCGGCAAATTCACTATAAGGGCATTCTATTGTGGTTAATTCATTCCATGTGTTGCCCCCGTCTTGTGTCTGAAAGGTGCTGATTGCACTGTTGGGGCTGAAATCGTGCCAGACATAAACGGCAATCCCGTTTTGAGAATCGCAATAGCACATACCTGTGATTGGAGGGTACGCCACCCCACCCGTTGGTATGGTTTCGTTTAGCAGCCACTGATATGTCACAAATCCGTCCTCGGTTTTAATCTCATTGTATACATAATCTGGGGTTTGGCCAACATCGTCGAAACCTCCATATAAGGTAACGTGGTCTTTGTCATGAAAAACAGCCTTCTCTATACCATACTCCGGGTAATCAAATGCCAAAATCTCTTCCCATGAAGCACCATTATCTGTTGTTTTTGCAACATGGGTGCCCGTGAATACGCCAGGGTCGCCCCAAACGATGTATCCAACATTCCCTTCAAAATACAGCTCTTGGGTCGCCTCTATGTTTGTATCCATTTTGGAAAAACTACAGCCACCGTCTGTACTTTTCATCAATTGGTCACAAGCAACATACAAGGTGTCTGGATCAACGATAAACAGAGCGCAGGTGGAAGGAGAGCAATAATTGTATGTGTTGAATGGGTCGCCCATATCCAGCCACGTTTCTCCACCGTCAATGGTCTTGAACAGTTTTTCGTTACCACCAACAACGTCACTAATCCCCAAAACAAATCCAATATTCGGGTTTAAAAACTTGATGGCATACCAATCATACCCTTCTTGCCTGTATTTCTCCTCCCAACTGTTTCCCCCATCCTCGGTTTTAAGTATCACGCCGTTTTGTCCACAAACGAAAACTGTATTAGTGTCGATGCAGCAGACATCATATAGGTTTTCCGTAACTCCCGTGTGGAGTTCCTCCCATTGCTGTGCTCTTGCCATGACAGCCACTACAAGAAGCAGGAAGAGAAGAATTTTGTTTTTCAATTTATGTAAACTATTCATCTTTTCTTTTTTTGTTATTATTACTTCAAAGGTAATTATTAATCAATAAAGCCTTTTGGTGTCTATTGCGTGGTAGTGGCAAAGGAGTTAAGGCTCCTTCACCACTATTATTTATCAATCATTCACCGTAAACTCTCCGTAATACTCGTCCCCGTTGGGAAGTGTGAAGGTGACGATGTAATCACCCGCAGGCGAGATGTAGAATTGGAGGCCATTAGGAGTGAGGCAAGAGTTGGCCTGTACATAGCCACCTGTAGACGTAGTAATCTCAATTGAGACTTGGCCGAGGTTCTCAATGAATGCCACAGAGAGCATGTGGCCGTTGATTGAGGCTTGGATTGCGTAGCCTTTTGGGGCTTCAACTGTCCCATTTTGTTTAACAATTATGTAACTGTAACCATCGGTTACAACACGGTCACTTGCCGTGCACCATACTGATGCCAACATCAAAGCCACCAGCATGAGAAATCCTTTAAGTTTGATGTACTTTTGCATTTTGATTTGATTTAGAATTAACGATACAAAAGTAAGCTGGCGATGCTGCCCCTGTCAAGAAAAACATGGTACGAAAAAGTACGAATGTTTTTTACAACGTCTTGAAAATGAACTTTTTATTATTTAGACAGACAGTTTCGAAGGGTGTGATAGAGACTGTCGTCGGCACCCAAAATATGGCTTATTTTCCTGCTGCGGTCGCAAACCGTCGTGTAGGCACGCTGCATCAAAGCAGAAACATCGGCTTCGCTCAGGCCCAGCAAGAACAGATAACAGTAATCCATATCGCTTTCGGTCAACCTGGAATATTGCTTCCGTATCTGCGAAACAAACCGCGGCAAATGCTTTTCAGCGGCATCGCGCAACGACAACAGCTGCTCCTTGCTGAGCGCGGAAGCCTTGTAAACCAGGTAATCCATCTTCGACTTGAACTGCTGTTCATGAACAACACCAACAATGTATTGACATATAGCAGTGTTAACGTATGCTGCATAATCGTCGTGAGGCATCAATTCCGATGGGGTTTTTGCCAAAGTCTGTTCCAATTGCATAGAGACATCACGCAGCTCCTCGTTGCTCTTTTTCAAACGACCTGAAAGGGCTGCCTGCTGCATCTTATGGGTTTGCCGCTCAGTTTCCAACAGTCGCCCCGCATTCTCGTTTTCGCTTTGCAACCGTTTATTGCGTTTTCTGCTTAGGGCAAGTGAAATGGATACAACGGCCACTAACGCCATCACGATGCCCAACACCCCACCCCACCGTCTTGTGGCTTTTTTTGTCCTCAAAATGTGTTGGATGTCTTGTTTGTTCTGTTCATATTGCTGGCATAGTCTTGTCAAGGCAGAATGCTGCATGCCATCCCAGTCTTTCAAGGTGACAAATTGCGATTGGGCAAGAGCATAGACTTTCGCTTGTGCCGTATCCCCGGTTTGCATCGATATCTCCTGCAACCTCTCGGCGGCTAGCATCTTGCTGTCGGAATCTGTCGAGTTATCGTACACTTGTATCAAATAAATCTTTGAAGAATCGAAACGCCCCTCATAATAATGTATGTCACCAATAGCAAGATATCGTGCCAATACTTCATGGTCACTTTCAGCAAGACGCGCCAAACGATGCACCATAATCAAACATTTTTCAGCTTGGAGGTCTCTCTTATAGGACAAAAGAGCTCGCCGTGTAGCAATATCCCTGTATATCTGGCTGATAGTATCTGGTAGGACATCCATGCCGCGCCCATAATAATAGTCCGCACTATCCAATTGCTCCATCATGTCATAAACAAACCCCAGTTCATTCAACAACCATGCAACATGTGATGCATTGGCGTCATATTTATGGTAATACTTCAAAGCTAGCTTGCCGAAATACAATGCTTGTTCATGAAGGTAAGCATTAGAATACAAATTTGTCAGTCTTGTGTTGGTCAACGCCAGGAATCTTGCTTTGTGCCCCACTAGCTCATCCTCTCTGAAATGGATTTCCATCATCTCCAAGGCTTTCAGGTATTCCGCGCAGGCCTCCACCACGCTGTCTTTTTCGTAATAGCCTGCACCGTTGATGTAGTGGGCGCGGGCGGTGAGGAAGACGAGGCAGTCGTTTCGTGTCAGAGATAGCGGGTCTGCGCCCGCTATGAGGCGTTTGGGTGAAGGGGTGTCGTTCAAGGTGAGGGCGAGGCTGTCGAAATAGGCTACCGCCTTTTGCAAATCTTTGCGGTTGGTCTGTTCGCAGTCGTTCTTGTATAACAATTCCGAAATCAACAGCTGGCAATAGTGCCCGTTGTAGGTGTCGAGACCATCGGCCTCAGGGCTGCCCACAAATTGCAACAACAGGGCAAATGCACTGTCGGGCTGCCGCCACATCAGGCTGTCGATGGAGGATAATTCGGGGGACGGCCCTTCGATGCTTCGACTTTGCTCAGCAACCTCAGGCTCAGGGACCTGATTTGACCGAGACGTGGCGCGCCGCGTCTCTACAAGATCATCATCAGGCCGGGCGCAGGCCGCCACGGCCAAGATAACCACCATTCCTATCCATCCCCATTGTTTCATACCTGCAAAGGTAAACAAAAAACCCCGCCACGGCAACCGCAGCGGGGAAAAAATGCAATACTTATGAAAAAATACTCTTTTATTCTTCTTCCTTCTGGCTCTCTTCGTACTCCTTGAGGAGGCGGTTCTGCACATCGGTGGGCACTTGTTGGTATTCAGCATACTTCATGGTGAAGGTGCCACGGCCCGAGGTCAGCGAGCTCAGTGAGGTGGAATAGCGGTCCATCTCGGCCAACGGAACCTTGGCGTGGATGGTC
>JAGCSI010000090.1 GCA_017964255.1 Bacteroidales bacterium
CCCGCAGTTCTGTGCCCGCTACGACTCGGATCCGGCTCAAGCTGTCGATGCACGTACACGCATCCTCAAGAACGTTTGCGACAATGGCCAATACTTTGCGGGTGCCCACTGCTACGAGCATTTTATCAATCTTCGCGATCGTAGCGAGAAATAGTGATTCCGTTTCGCAATGACTGCGGATGGATGTAAATAACAAATCTGTTCAATCTTCCAAAATTTTGAACATGGATTATACGTCTCGCTACCTGTCGCCACTTGGTTACATCACCTTGGCTTCAGACGGTGAGGCTCTCATTGGTTTGTGGTTCGAGGGGCAGAAACACTTTGCCCTCACACTTACAAATGAATCTTCCGAAGATTCCGATTTGCCTGTTTTTGAGCAGACCCGGAACTGGCTTGACCTTTATTTTTCAGGGGAATGCCCAGATTTCACCCCGCCACTGGCCCCAAAGGGTACGCCTTTCCAACAAAAGGTATGGAGATTGCTTCTTGCCATACCCTACGGAAAAACAGTGACATACGGGGAGATAGCCCAACGTGTTGTAGAGACGCGATTAATCGCGTCTCTACATGGCGTGACACCCCAGGATGCATTGTTACGAAGCGCATCGTGCCGTGGTGCGTCTCTACGGGATGCGTCGTTAAAAGGCGCATTTCTCCCCAAACAACACATGTCCGCACAAGCCGTTGGCGGTGCCGTGGGGCGCAATCCCATCAGCCTCATCATTCCATGCCATCGTGTCGTTGGTGCCAATGGCTCTCTTACAGGCTATGTCGGAGGCTTGGAGAGGAAGAAATTCCTACTGGAGCTGGAACATGTTTTATGATTTATTTTTCATCTAACATGTTGCGAATTTCTTAAAAAATCAGTATTATTGCACACTGAATATCAATACCCTATCAAAATGAAACGATTTTTCGTTTGCTTGTTCGCCACTGTGTTGTTCTGCGGCAGTCTGCAATGCAAGGCGCAAAATGACAGCATTCCCTTCCTTTTCCGGGGACATTTGTACGTACATGCTACCATCAACGACACTGTTGATTGCAATGTTTTGTTTGATACAGGGGCGGCAGACATGTTCGGAGCGGATAGTGTTTGGTTGTCCCATTCCCAATGGATTCCTGAAAATTACGCATACGCTATGGCTGGCGGTGGTGCGGGAGCAACGCAAGTCAAGGTTATCGTTGACCTGACAAAAGTGCACATCGGTAATGTTGAAGAGCATTATGGCATGGTGCCGATTTTCAAGCTCAGAGATGTCGTGGATTGTCATATTGATGCGATTTGGGGCATTAAACATATTGCCGATTATCCGTTTGAAATCAATTTCGAACACAAATATCTCAAACAATATAAGGAAGGAAAGCCCGACACAGAAGGCTACATGCGCCTGCCCATTAAATATGAAAACAACAGGATTCTTTTTCAGGCCGAGACAAACATCGGCGGCAAAAGCATCAAAGGTTGGTATCTGATGGACACAGGCAGTGGCGGCACTGTCGATTTCACCACACAAACAACAAAGCGATATAAGCTCGAAGCCATTCCCGGCAAACGGTATATTACTGATGTTACACAATTCGGTCTTGGCGATAAGGAGCAGGAATACTTTCTGGATATGTTATCCAATTGGATTGTCGTCGGAAATGACACCATATTTGGAAAGCCAATTTCCTATATTCCGGAAGGAGCTGGCGCATTCAGTGAAGGTCCATACCTCGGGGTGGTTGGTAATTCAATATGGTCGAAATACAACATCATTATTGATGCAAAAAATGAGATGCTTTATCTTAGTCGTTTCAAAGAAGATACACCCTTAGTGCCAACATACAATTATAGCTTCAGAAACCGCACAGATATTGGCAGTGGTTGGATTGTATCGGCACTTGTAAGAGATTGCGATGCGGTCGGAGCAGGCATGGCATTGGGCGATACCATTGTCACCATCAATGGGCGGCCCGTCACAGATTATTCGTGGGAGGAAGAATACAACATTGACGAGCAAGCCAAACATATTTTGGAAATTATCGGGGCTGATGGTCAAAAAAAGCAAATTACTTTAGAGGCAAAACTACGTTGGTGACAAAAAAAAATACAAGAACAATGGAACATCGCATTATCAGGAAAGTGTCATTGCCCGCAGATGCAGAGAGAGTTATGGAGGTTTTCGCCGCAGGCAAAGCCATCATGGTCAAGTCCGGCAACCTGAACCAATGGATCAACGGCTATCCATCTTTGGAGGTTGTGCAGTCGGACATGGAAAAAAATGGCGGTTTTGTGGTAGAAGACAACGGACAGATTGTGGCGTATTTCGCTTTTCTGCCTTCTCCCGAGCCTACTTACTCGAAGATTTACGAGGGCGAATGGCTGGACGACACACAACCCTATCATGTCATCCACCGCATTGCCAGTTTTCCGGATGTGCATGGTATCTTCCAGAGTATCATGGAGTTTTGCTTCGAGAGAGAGCGCAACATCCGCATTGACACGCATCGCGACAATCACATCATGCAACACAACATCCTGAAACACGGATTCCAGTATTGCGGTATCATCCTTCTGGCCAACGGCGATGAGCGACTGGCGTATCAAAAGATGATTTGAGACTTTGTTCATCAAGCAGATAAGCAGTACAAATAGACTTCAAAAATTTTTTATATCTTTGCATCGAAAAACAATTAACCTTCAAAGAATATGGCTACAATTTATGATTTCAAAGCTCTGAATAATAAGGGCGCAGAAGTGGAAATGTCGCAGTACAGTGGCAAAGTTTTACTGATTGTCAACACCGCCTCCAAGTGCGGTTTCACTCCGCAATATGACGGTTTGGAAGCGCTTTATCAGAAGTACAAAGACCAGGGTTTGGTCATCCTCGGCTTCCCCTGCGACCAATTTGCCAACCAGGAACCCGGCTCCGATGAGGAGATTGCCGAGTTCTGCCGCCTCAACCATGGGGTCACCTTCCCGTTGATGAAAAAGATTGACGTGAACGGCAAAGAGGCGCATCCCATCTACGAGTATCTGAAGTCGCAAGCTCCCACTGAGGAATACAAGGGAATAAAAGCCAAAGCCACAGCGGCGCTGTTCAAGACCATCAGCAAGAGCGTGGAAAAAGAAAGCGACATCAAGTGGAATTTCACCAAGTTCCTCATTTCCCGTGATGGCGCTACCGTAAAACGCTTCCCGCCCACCGCCGAACCCGCCGACTTCGAAAAGGACGTTCAGGAGATGCTGGGGTAAAACAGCATGAAATTCCCTGAAGTATATAATATTGCGCAACTGACGGAGCTGATTCATCAAATTGGATTTCTGCCGTTATTAGACAGTGGTATTTGGGGTTACTCGGCGGAGGAAATCGTAAGCGAAGACTGCCGTTATGTGACCTTTTCCGACGGAGGATGGGACTGGCCGCTATGGAAGTGGAAAGGCCCGATTGTTCTTGACGGAGATTGCATGTACGGCAAGTTTTTCGCCAACAAGGCAGGCTTCATCAGCCGTGAGTGGTGGCCTGACTTCTGCAATTATCGTCGCAGTCGGCGTCCAGCTCCCGAGGAAGGCAGTGTTGAGGAGGCCATCCTGCTGACTTTGCAGGAACATGGCAGCCTGATCACCCGTGAGTTGCGTGCCGCATGCGGTCTCACGGGGCCGAAGATGCGCAGTCGTTTCGACAGCTATGTCACACGATTACAGATGTCTTGCCGCATTATCACTGAAGACTTCGTCTATCCCAGGGACAAGCATGGCCATGAATACGGCTGGGGCTGGTCGTTGCTTACCACACCGGAGCGGCTCTATGGCAAAGAAATCTGCCGCTGTCCACGCACCCCAGAAGAGTCTTTGGAGCGGATGCTCACTCACTTCCGCAACTTCCTTCCCGAGACCTCGGAAAAGGAGATTTTGAAATTGCTGAAATAAGAGAAGCCCATCCGCCAACTCGCCGAACAAAATTCCGCCAAGTTCCCAAGTAAAAATCGGCCAAATTCCCAAATGAAATTAAGCCAAGTTCCCAAATGAAAATCAGCCAAATTCCCAAATGATAAAAGAAAGGCTTGCGTAATTGTTTTATTTTTAGTAATTTTGCAGCAAATTTAATCATATTCATAATGGGTGCTTATAAACCACGAATTGCCGATAAAATGTTGGCTGCGAGATTAAGGAGGAAAGGGGCTGTCCTTATTGAAGGTCCTAAGTGGTGTGGGAAAACCACAACTGCCGAACAGCAGGCAGCAAGTGTATTGTATATGGCAGACCCCATGCGCAAGCAACAGAATCTTCAAGCTGCAAAAATCAATGTGAAGCAACTTCTATCTGGGGACACACCGCGACTTATTGACGAATGGCAAATTGCACCGTCGCTTTGGGATAGCGTAAGGTTTGAAGTTGACCATCGTAGTGGCTGGGGGCATTTTATTCTTACAGGAAGCAGTGTTCCTCCATCAACTGATGAGATATTTCATTCAGGAACAGGTCGTTTTACTAAGCTTAAGATGCGCACGATGTCGCTGTTTGAATCTGGTGATTCAACTGGCACAGTAAGTTTGTCAGAATTGTTTGATGCAGAAAGTAAAACCATTTCAGGAAACAGTCACATTGATATTAACCGATTGGCTTATTTGATATGTCGGGGAGGATGGCCTGGTGTCTTGGATATGAACGAAACAGATGCTCTTGCTCAAGCCTTTGATTATTATGATGTTGTATGCGATAGCGACATATCACGGGTTGATGATATACAGCGCGACTCGCAAAGAGTACGTCTTCTCATGCGCTCGTATGCCCGTCATCAGGGAACTATGGCCACCATCGGCACCATTCTCGAAGATTTAAAAGCAAATGAGACAAGCAGTTTGTCGGACAACACCGTTTATGATTATATCAAGGCACTCAAGAAGATATTTGTGATAGAGGACATGCCGGCATGGAATCCTAATCTGAGAAGTAAAACGGCAATACGCACAAGCGATAATCATTATTTTATAGATCCGAGTATTGCAACCGCCGCATTGGGAGCGAGTCCAGATGATTTATTAAACGACTTGCAAACCATGGGGTTGGTGTTTGAAACGCTTGCTGTACGCGATCTTAGAGTGTATGCCGATGCTTTAGATGGAAAGGTGTATCACTACCGCGACAAAAAAGGTTTGGAATGTGACGCCATTGTTCATCTAAGAAACGGCTCTTACGGTCTTGTTGAAATAAAACTTGGAGGTGACAATTTGATTGACGAAGGTGCAAAATCACTTACTACTTTAGCCTCCGAAATTGACACTTCACGAATGAAAGCCCCATCGTTTATGATGGTTCTGACAGGTATTGGCGATTTTGCGTATCAAAGGGATGACGGTGTGTATGTGGTACCGGTCGGGTGTTTGAAGGGGTGATAATTGTTTTTATTCTATTTTCAAAAATTATGAAACGACTTTCTTTTTTCCTCACATTGCTGTCTCTTTCCTTGACGGTTGTCCATGCCCAGCATTATTGGCCGGTCACTTGCTCAGCATCAGGTTTGAAAGGAAAAGTGCATGAAGTGGTCACGATGACATACTTTCCCGAAGATTCCACCGGACTTGGTCTGAAGATGGTGGTTCAAACCCCTTTGTATTCTCCAGAAGGGTTGCTTACTCACCAATTTGAGTCTAATCCAGGAAGTGATTTCTCTACCGAATACTTTTACGATGGGGCATTATTGACAGATGTGTATTTTAATGCCGATGGGGAATACCACGCTCGCTATTATTATTCGGATGGTATACCTTCCATGATTGTTGTTTCCTCAAAACAAGACGATTACGCCTATTCGAATGATACCATAATGGTCTTATGCGAAAATGGCAAGCTGGAATTTGAGCCTTCAAAAGACCTTTTTACCCATGACATTTTCTTTCCCAGTTGTCCTGATACAACTCTGCTGCGATCTGAAGTTGTCGAATTTGATGAAGTCGGCAACTGGATATTTCGCAAACGGGACAAACATGCGCAAACGAGGCATATTGTTTATTGGGAATAACAAACAATGATTTTCGAAATGAACAATAGTTTTTCCGCCCCCGACATCATCTCTTACATGGAATCCCTCCGCAATGAGAAGCAGAGAACCGTGCTGATGCGCTTTTTCAAGACGGGGCCGGGACAGTACGGTGAGGGCGACGAGTTCCTTGGGCTGAAGGTGCCGCAAACCCGTGAGGTGGTGAAGGTTGCTGCCAAGGATTTTCCGCTTGAGGAGGTGCCTGAGCTGCTGATGTCGAAGTGGCATGAGGTACGGCTATGCGGACTGCTGATCCTCGTGGCAAAATTCGAGAAGTTAGCTACGAAACGCTTGGCCAACAATGCGGAAGCGGCACGACAACGGGACGAAATCCTCACGATGTATTTGCAATACGCCGAACGGGCCAACAACTGGGATTTAGTGGATTTATCTACCCATAAGATACTGGGCAATTGGCTGTTGCTTCCTACGTTCCTTGGTGGTGACGAGCTGGATATGCACGAGGACTACAAGGTGCAAGTAATGGATGAACTGGCCGCTAGTCCTTGCCTCTGGAAGCAGCGCATGAGCATGGTTTGCACATGGAAAACCATACAGCAGGGTGACTACTGGTGGTGCCTGCGCTATGCCGAGGTACACCTGCATCATCCGCACGACCTGATGCAGAAAGCGGTCGGCTGGATGCTCCGCGAAATGGGCAAACGCATCAGCATGGATCTATTGCGTGAATTTCTGCAGCTGCACGCCCATGAGATGCCCCGCACCGCCCTGCGCTATGCCATTGAACAG
>JAGCSI010000091.1 GCA_017964255.1 Bacteroidales bacterium
ACGCTGCCATGATTTGAGGATGCGTGCTTTCTTGTGAGAGAGCTGCAACTGGCCGTTGGCGTCTTCCTGGCTTTCCACGTAAACCTCGATTTCGTCGCCGATCTTGAGGTCGGGGTTGTAGCGCAATTCGGAAGCGGCGATGACACCGTCGGATTTGAAACCGATGTTCACCACTATTTCACGGCTGTTGATGGACACCACCTTACCCATAATGACAGCTTGTTCATCGATGGATTTGAATGATTTGGTGTAGGCATCTTCCAGTCTCTGTTTCTCTTGCTCATCGTATTTATGACCTTTTTTGTCTAAGGATGACCAATCAAAATTGTTGAGGTCGCCGTACTCGTTCACGATGTTGGGCATGGTGCGAGGTTTCTTTTCCACTTCGGGAAGTTCCTCAGCCACAGCTGCTTTTTCAACAACGGGTGCCTCTTCTGCAACGGGAGCTTGTTCAGCTACGGGTTCCTGATTTTCTAATAATTCTTCTGACATAATTTCTTTTGCCTGAAATCACAGGCTTTTTTTAGGGTTTTACAATGAGGTTAACTGTCTATAAGTCAATTTGAAGAGCCTCTTTCAAATTGGGCTGCAAAAATACAAAAATTTTTCGACATAAAAAGGCTTGTTGAAAAATATTTAAAATATAAGTACAGATTTGACCGAGATGGGCTTTCGAAGGTGCGAGTATGGCGGATTTTTTGTATTTTTGCCAAAGAAATTTGACATTGGCTGTGACCGTCCGCAAGGATGACAGCCACAGGATATTGTGGGAAAGGAAAAGTGACTTTAAAGCTCTGAATGTATGAAAATGAAACGATGGCTGAATATACTGATCTTGCTGCTACTCATGGCTTTGGTAGTGGTGCATAGCGGTAAGTTTTTGGGTTATGATTTCGACGAATTGTTTCATCCGAAAGAGAAAACCGCCGATCCTTCGCTGGTATCGCTGGAAGAGGCCCGCATGGTGTGGAGTGACGCCACAGCTGCCAAGTTGACCTCGGAAGGCATTTATGAAGTGCGGGGTGGGAGAGACCTCCTCGGCTTTGTGATGAAGTCCAGTCCGTACAGCGACCAGTTTATTGGCTATATGGGTCCCATTCCTTTGCTGATAGCCCTTGATGCTGACGGAAAGGTATTGAAAGTGTTGCCGTTAGACAATGATGAAACGCCCTCTTTTATGTCGCGGGTCACCGAGGCGGGATTGTTTGACAGTTGGAAGGGTATGGGTACGGACGAGGCCGCTTCGGCGGTTGTTGACGCCATCAGTGGTGCCACGTTCAGCAGCCGTGCCATTATCCAGGGGATGCAGTACCGTATGGAGGTGGCGGGCAAGGTGGAGGCGCGTCATTTCGACTGGCGCAAGTGGCTCAGCGACGGGGTGTTGCTGCTGTTTGTGCTGTTGACACTTGGGGCATGGTTGCGCCCACAAAAGGCGAGCCAATATCGCCCATGGATATGGCTTGCCGCTGTGCTTATTCTGGGTATTTGGCAGGGACGTATGCTCTCGATGGCGCAGTTTACCATTTGGTTGACGGGCGGCATACCGCTTGCGGCCCAATGGCTGATACTGTTGATATTCCTGTTGGCGGTACTGCTGCCGATGATTACTGGCAAGGCATACTATTGCACTTGGCTCTGCCCATTTGGGGCTGCCCAATCCTTGCTTGGCGAGGTGAACAAGAAGCATAAACTGAAATTGTCGCCCAAGCTGGTGAAGTGGTTGCAGATTCTGCGCACCGCCATCCTGCTGTTCGGCTTGTTGGCCATTGGTATTGGTTTGAGTTTTGATTTTGCTGATATAGAAGCGTTTACCATCTTCCGTCCGCAGTCTGCCCCGATAGTGGCTTTGGTGCTGGCCATCCTGTCGCTGGTGCTATCCATATTTGTGGCCCGTCCGTGGTGCCGTTTTCTTTGCCCCCTGGGCGAAATGCTTGAAATGGTTAGAAGAAAAAAGTAATCAAACAACTTAAATAGCTCAAAAATTTTTTTTAGTATGGTACATGATTTATACATTTTGATGATTACGGCCGGTGTGGTCAGTCTTTTGTTCAAATTATTGAAACAGCCGGTAGTGCTGGGTTATATCGTTGCAGGTGTGTTGGTCGGTCCGTATTTGTTTGGAGAGACCCTTGTGGATGCGGATAACGTAAAGGCATGGGGAGACATTGGTGTGCTGTTCGTGCTATTTTGCATTGGTCTGGAATTTCGCCTCAAGAACCTCCTCAGTAGCGGCAAAGTGGCGGCAGTAGGGTCACTGACGATCATCGTGGGTATGATGGTTTTTGGTTATTTGGTGGGACAGAGTGCAGAATTGGATATGATCAACTCGCTTTTCCTGGCAGGCATGCTCTGTATGTCGAGCACCACTATCGTGATGAAGGTGATTGACGAGGCGGGCTTGAGCAAAGAGCGTTTCGTCAAAGGCGCGACCAGCATTCTTGTTGTGGAGGATGTGGTGGCGGTGGTGTTGATGGTCTTGCTCTCCAGCATAGCTATCAAGCATCAGTTCGAAGGTGCCGAACTGATCAACAAAGTAGTTGTTTTGGCCATCACGCTCGCAGCATGGTTTATCTGCGGCATACTGATTATCCCGACTTTTCTGCGTTGGGTCAAATCCTATCTAAATGACGAGACGCTTATCATCCTAGCCTTGGGTTTGTGCTTAGGCATGGTGCTGACGGCAGAGGAAGCAGGTTTCAGCAGCGCACTTGGCGCATTTGTCATGGGTTCTATCCTGGCCGAGACGGTGGAGTCGCATCGTATCGAAAAGATGATGACACCGCTTAAGAATGTCTTTGCGGCTATCTTCTTCGTCTCTGTGGGTATGCTGATCAACCCGTCCTCCTTGGTAGAGTATTGGCCCAGTATCTTGTGGGTCTGCCTGGTAATTATCGTAGGAATGATTCTTTTTGGCACCTTGGGTTGCTGGTGGGGTGGCGAGACGATGCGCAACTCAATGCTGACCAGCTTCTCGTTCGTGCAGATAGGAGAGTTCTCGTTCATCATCGCCTCCTTGGGCACCAGTTTGGGCGTTCTTCACCCGGCCATCTATCCGATTATCGTGGCATCCAGTGTAGTGACCACCTTTCTCACGCCTTATATCATGAAAGCATCTGTGCCATGCTATAATTTCCTCTATAATCACGCTTCAGCGAAGTTGCGCACTAAGATTGACCAACGAGAACAGCAGGTAGCAGAAGCGGAGATGGCTACCCAATCCGAAGACAGCCATGCATTTGCCGACAAGGTACGCCATGCCGTACGGAAGACCTTCATCACGAAGCGTCTTGTCGATCTGTTCATCAAGAATATGAGTGCTAAAGATAAAAATGACTAACAAGAAACCAACGATTCAAAGCACAGAACTGATACGTACCAGCCAGAGCTGGGATGGCGTGGAGCTGCCTGACTATCTGCAGGGTCGCCCCGAAGTGGTAGCCATAAAGTACGAGATTCCAGCCGGTCAGAAGCTGAGCTGGCATCACCATCCCGTGATGAACCACGGCATACTGGTGCAGGGCGAGTTGACCATCATCGACGAGCACGGTAATGAGAAAGTGGTGCACGAGGGCGAAGCCGTTGTGGAGATGGTAGGCACCATACACCATGGTGAGAACTGCGGCACCAAGCCCGTCATCCTTTATATGTTTTACCTCTCACAGGAAGGCCTGCCACTGTCGGTACAACACCCTGAAATTCCATTGGACTAATTAAACTCAAATTAAAAAAGAGGACAAAATTTTTCTCGGAAAACTCACAAAGAAAATGGACAAGGCATGAGCAAAAAGAGGCTAATTTGGAAAATACCCTGCATCATTTTAGGTGTCATTTTTGGGATGGTACTGTTACTGTTGATTACGGTGACGGTCATTCTGGTGACGCCCAGCGCCCGCACGGCTGTTCTCAACAAATGCGTGGAGGTGGTCAATGAGCGGACCGACTGGGATGTGGATCTGGGACGACTCTACCTGTCGCCTTTCCATCATTCTCCGATGATTCTCTACCGTGCCTATAAGGGCGAGGAAGACTTGCCGCTACACATAGAAATAGACAGTCTCTATATAGGTCATCGTGGTCAGGATACGCTACTTTACATACATGCCCTGCGTCTGCAAGGCAGTGTGAAGAAACCTGAGAACGGAATATCGAATACCGACCTGACCGCACGTAACATCGTGGTGGACCAACTGCTATTGGAGCAGGCGACAGTCCATTCCGACACGCTGATAGACGCTGTGGGTATTGACGTGATCGCAAGGTATTTGGATGTAAAAAGTCCTGAACTCAACATTGCGAAAGGACAGTACCCGCTGCACGGTTTGAAATTGTCGGATGCGTATGTGTGTATCGACCTGCGTGATACGACCTCCGACCCGGAAGACACAAGCTCCACCCCGATGGCCTTTGATGTGCCGGATGGGGAGTTGCGTAATGTACGCTTCGTGCTCAATCCGATGGGACTGGATATACGTGCCGGCTCCCTGTCCACGGATGTGCTGGCAGATGTTGGGGGCAACCGCTACGATGCTCGTCGCCTGAATATCGGGAACGCTTCGCTTACGCTCGAAACCCTGTACCTTCCTTTTGACACGATTTATGGAGACGCGCTGGTAGACTTGAACACCAACCTGATTAACTCCAAGCGATTACATGTTCGTTCCGACTCGTTTGGGGCACAAGCGGACCTAAGGAACACCGTGATGAATTTGGAGACGATGCGGGTGGATTTGGATGGCGATGCCGACTATCAAGGCAACAAGGCAAGCTTAAGCGGATTCTATGACATTGATGATGAGATGTATGATATGCTGGTGAATGTTGAGCAAGTGAACCTTTATCCATTCCTCAAGGACAGCGTTCATGCTGAAATGACAGGCGAAATACATGCGCAAGGGAAGGGCATAGACCCATATTCCTCTGCGATGAAGTGCAAACTGGCCATGAACATGACCACTTGTATCTATGATCAAATCAATGTTTCCGGACTGGCACTTGACGCCGAACTGGCCAATAAGACAGTAGCCGGAAATTTGCATTTGCCAGTTAAGATGACGGACAAAGACCTGCGGGTGAAGGCCATGACGGAGCATCAGTTCCGCATATCAGACTTTCTCACACCCGAGCGGATGAACGTGGACTACCATACGCAGATGAAGAATGTGATTGCCCATGTGGCGGGTGAGGATTTTGATATCGATGCGCTGAACCTTGACTTTACTACGGATACTGAAACATCGTTGTATCTGACTACGCAGGGACTTACCATCGATGCACAAACTCCGATGCATGTGCTCCGGTTGGTGGATGAGATACAACCGCTACTTGGGGCTGTCACGGACACAACGATTATTCAGTCTATTGTCTCGTTACAAGACCTGACGTTGCTGGATACCATCCGACATTTAATACCCGACATACAGGCGGAAATCCAGCTGACGGAAGGCAGTCCCGTTCAGGCTATCATTGAAAGGGAGGGCTTGGATATCAACGAGTTGACTTTGTTGCTGAAGTCCGATTCTCTCCAATCAGACTTGACATTGGATGCGTCAATCCCATATATTGACAATTCGGAAGACAGTACGGGACTGCGACTGCCCCCTGCCACAGCATCGATGTGGGTAAACATGACGGAAGGCAAGACCACTGCCTTGGTCACCGCCAACACCAGCATTACCGATGGCGTGATGAGTGTGAATGACCTATGCACTGATGCCGCGCTGAATCTTTATCTGGAACGGAACGGAAACGAGCTGAACGGCATGGGACACCTGGAGCTGGACAGCCTTCTATATGATGATATGGATCTCGGCAACCGGACAGCAGACATCCGGATTACGCCTTCGAAACTATATAACAATGCCATACAAGCGGATTTGCGCTTGGACGACATCCCGATGGAGTTGGTGAACAACATTCTTGATATGGAAGACATCGACCTGGATGGCATCGTTCAGGCTAAGGCTACCGCAGACGGATTGCCTGCCCAATTGGACCTCTCCGCTGAGGTGGTGCCACTGAATGTAATTGCCTACTACAAACCCTACGATGTGGAGTTGAGCATGGGAGAAACTCCTATTGTGATGGAGCATAATAATGTAAAACTCAATGATGTGCGCATCTATAGCTACAACGACTCCTATCTGGCACTGAACGGAGGTCTGGACCTCAATACGATGCGTATGGATGTGGATCTGGCTGCCGATAATTTCTCTCCGGCAAAACTGGCGCAGGATGGCCCCATCCCTGTCCATGGCACCTTCGCAACCGATATCCGCGGACGGGTGACCGGACCGTTGGACAGCATCCTCGCTAATGTGGATGTCACTATCTTGCCTTCCACAGATATAACTTATCCCATAGACCAGAAAAACATGGCGCAAGTGAAACCGTACGGTACGGTCAACGTGCAGTATGGCACCGCTGACGGGGAACTTAACCTGGGCGGAAGAATCAACGTGGACGAGGGCGTGGTACGTTATTCGCCCAATTTATATCCAATCATGCCCTTCTATGTGGATTCGGGAAGCCATGTCACCTTCAACGGTCCCTTAGGACAGTCGATATTGAATCTCTCTGCTTCTCAACAGGTGAAAGCGGATGTTCAATCAGAGGGCGAAGAGACGCGCCGTGTGCTCTTCAACACGGGTGTGCGTGTAAATGGAGCACTCGATTCGCTGGGTCTTGACGCCGTAGGCTTCTTCCTCGAAGCGCCGGATGACGAGACTGTCACACGAGAACTCGCCTCTTTGGACGAGGACACACGCGAAGGCATAGCGGCCGTATTGCTGACTACCGGAATGTATATGGGAGAAAGCAACGTGGCTGCGCAAAAAGATGGATATGCCTTGTCAAGCATCATCAACAGCCGTATTAATGCTGCTATGGCGAATTCCAAGATGGGGAATAAAATAGATATTGATATCAGTAGCGGACAAACCAACCATGCATCTGGCAAGACCAATGACATGAATATCGCCATCAGCAAATCCTTATTCAATGATAAACTGCGTATCACGGTCGGTTCTACCATTTCTGATAACCCGGAAGTTAACAAAGCCAATGGATTGCTCAGCCATATATCCGCAGACTTTAAGCTGACCCAATCAGGCAATGTTTTTCTACGCTTGTTTTCACAACGCGATTTTGACAATATCTTTGAGGGTGAACTCAACAAATCCGGTTTAGGTGTGAGGGCTACCAAGCAATGGAAGCGTTACCATTTCATACCTTCAGTTGGCGATTCTATCATGCGAACATACAGTCTCACAGCAGATGCGGATGTTGCCTATCGCTCCAACAACAGTATTGGTCCTAACCTCACCATAGTCCATTCAATACGAAACCTTTTGGGACGAGGAGAAATATTCACGGTCAAGGGCTATGGGGCTTACTATTGGTCGCTGCGTAAGCGACAACCGGGAGACCCGAAAACAACCAACACATACAAATTCGGAGTTGATGCCGCGTTCGTCTTCCCGTATTTGCACTGGGTGGGGAACAATAACCCCGAGGGTGATACTCGTTACCGAATAGGATATAAGTACGAGAACATAGCAGGTGGATATGGTGTTCACAAATTCTCCGGAGCCTTCTCGTATTTCATCCGCTCGTCCAGTCATGTCACGCATGTTTTCACACCCTTCTCTCTCTCGGTGGTCAGAGTGAAAGCCGAGTCACCTAATCTGATTAATGAAGCGGCTGATCGTCCGGAACTCCTCAAACTGCTTTACGGCAACGAGTTTATTCCCTCCATCGGCTATGGAATCACCTATAGTGATTATCATTCCAAACGGCGGGTTAACACCATGATTGACGTTGAGGTCAAAAATGCAGGCAACCTGACGAATGCTATATATTGCATCTTTGGGTACAAGTGGGATGAACTGGACAAAACTATTGGCAAGGTTCCATACGACGAGTTCGTCAGGGTAACGGTCGAATTGTGGAATAAGTTCAACCTGCCGAAAGAGGTATGTATCGCAACGCGTCTTTTTGCAGGTACTAATATCCCGCTGGGGAATTCCTCCAACTATGCTCCGCTTTCCGAAGCCTTCTATGCCGGTGGTCCCAACAGTTTGCGGGCGGCAGACCCCTATGCCTACGGACCGGGAAATTTCCATAGCACCAAATATAACCAGAATTTTTTCCATGCAGGTGATATAAAACTCGAAGCCAACATCGAACTACGTTTTCCTATCGTATGGAAACTCCATGGCGCCTTTTTCCTCGATGCCGGCAATGTTTGGAACTGGCATAACACCTCTGACCTCCTCAGTAGCGAAGATTATGCGCTATTAGTTGAAAGAATGGGGTTGACCGAAGATCTGCAGGACGGATTTATCGGGAATCCAAATATTGCGAAGCAGATAGCCCTGGGTACGGGTGCAGGATTCCGCCTCGACTTTGACGGACTCGTTATCCGTTTGGACTTGGGTGTAGGTCTCCATGCGCCATATCAGACCTACAAATATGACAAGGAAGGCAAGCCTGATCTTTCCCGACCAATCAATAAATATTACAATATTCCTTCTGCCCTTGACGGCTTGCGCCTCAACTTCAGTATTGGATATCCGTTCTGATGAATGAAAAAGATATTACATTGAAAAATTTCGTATCTTTGCCAAACGATGTGAAATGAGATTTTGGAATTTTAACATTTAAAAACATTTCTAATTTAACAAGTTAAGAGGACGAACAACAAAACAGTAGGAAAATGAATTTGATTTTTTGGACGAAAAATGTAAAAATCATCGCGATATTGTTGGCTGCGGCCATGTTGCTGCCCAGTATGAGCTCTTGCCGTCGGAAGAAAAAACATGCGGACGCCTACGGTGTTTTTGAGGCTACCGAAATCATTGTTTCTTCGGAAAGTAACGGCAAGTTGTTGTCGTTTGATGTGAAAGAAGGCGACACCTACGAAAAAGGGGAGGAGATAGGTTTGATTGACACCACACAGTTGTATCTTCAGATGATGCAATTGGATGCTTCCATGAAGGCCGCTATGACCCGTCGTCCCGATATCCCTTCGCAAATCCAGACTTTGCAGGACAAGTTGATTACTTTGGAGAAGGAAAAAGCACGTGTGGCCAATCTGGTGGCGGCCAATGCCGCAGGTTCCAAGCAGTTGGACGATATCGAGGCGGAGATTACCATGACCAAGAGCCAGTTGGAAGCTACCAAGTCGATGCTGGGTACACAAGACCGGGCGGTGTTGGGCGAGATTGAGGCTATGCGTTTCCAGAGACTGCAGGCGGAGACCGCTATCGCCAGTTGCCATATCAAAGCGCCTATCACCGGAACTGTGCTGAAGAAATATATTGAACCCAACGAGTTGGCTTTTCAGGGCAAGCCGCTGTTCAAGATGGCCGACCTGACCAACATGTATATCAAGGTGTACATCACGGAAGACATGCTGTCGGATGTGAAATTGAACCAGGATGTGGTCATCCGCATTGATTCTCAGAAGGAAAAGGTCAAGAAATTCGATGGCAAGGTCTCCTGGATATCTCCCAAAGCGGAGTTCACGCCCAAGATGATTCAGACCAAGAATGAGCGCGTTAACCTGGTATATGCGGTGAAAATCGCTTTTATCAACGAT
>JAGCSI010000092.1 GCA_017964255.1 Bacteroidales bacterium
AAAAAAATGCGTATCTTTGTATGTTTTAAAAGTGGCTAGTTTTAAAATACAATATTAATTATCAATAAAATAAGTATAATAACATGCAACCAAAAGGCAACAAGTACGGCACACACCGTGTCATCGAACCCAAGGGCGTTCTTCCCCAACCCGCCAACAAGATTGACAACAACATGGACGAGATCTACGACAACGAGATCCTGATTGATGTGCAGACCCTGAACATCGACTCCGCTTCATTCACCGACATCCACAACTATGCCAAGGAGCAAGCTGGTCCTGGCGCAAGCGAAGAGAAAATCATGGAAGAGGTGAAGAAAGAGATGTTCCTTAATGTTGAGTTGCAGGGCAAACACCGTAACCGTCGTACCGGTTCTGGTGGTATGCTCCTCGGCAAGGTGGAGAAAATCGGTGACGCTCTGAAGGGCAAAATCGACCTCAAAGAAGGCGACCGCATCGCTACCCTCGTGAGCTTGTCACTGACTCCGTTGCGCATCGACGAAATTCTGGAAATCCGTCCCGATGTTGACCAGGTGGACATCAAGGGTAAGGCTATCCTCTTCGAGAGCGGTATCTACGCTAAGATCCCGACCGACATGCCCGAAAAACTGGCTTTGAGCGCATTGGACGTTGCTGGTGCTCCCGCCCAGACCGCCAAACTGTGCCAGTATGGCCAGACTGTTGTGATTCTCGGCGCCGGTGGCAAGAGCGGTATGCTCTGCGCTTACGAAGCTAAAAAGCGCGTAGGTGTTACTGGTAAGGTGATCGGTATTGCCAACAGCCCCAAGTCAACCCAGCGTATCAAAGATCTCGGTTTCTGCGACATCGTGGAAAGCGCTGCTGGCATGACTCCCGTTCAGGTTTACGAATTGGTTGAAAAATTGACCAATGGCAAAATGGCTGATGTGACCATCAACTGCGTTAACGTTCCCGATCAGGAAATGACCGCTGTGCTTTGCACCAAGGACGACGGTATCGTTTACTTCTTCTCCATGGCTACCAGCTTCACCAAGGCCAGCTTGGGTGCTGAAGGTATCGGCAGCGATGTGAACATGATCATGGGTAACGGTTATACCAAGGGCCACGCCGAGTTCACTCTTCAGGAACTGCGCGAAAGTCCCGAATTGAGAAAGATTTTCGAAGAGTTGTACGCCTAATCGAAAATTTTCCAAAGGAAAATCAGGGGTTGTCATTCGACAGCCCCTTTTTTTTACCCCAATCCCACGCTTCATCCTCTCACCTTCTCACCCACCGCTCACCGCTCACCGCTCACAGCCCACAGCTCACCGCCCATAGCTCATCGCCCATCGCCCACCGCCCACCGCTCATCGCTCACAGCTCACAGCCCACCGCCTCTGACGCATGCGATGCGTCCCTATAGGCGGCTGCCACAATGTGACAGCCCTACGATATCCATCCATTATCCTCTCACCCTCTCACCCTCTCACACAACAGACCACAGCCCATAGCCCACAGCCCATAGCTCACAGCCCATAGCTCACCGCCCATCGCTCATCGCTCATCGCTAACGCCTATCCCCTAACCCCTAATCCCCTAATCCCTAATCCCTAACCCTCACGACCTCTTCAGCCTCAACAACTCCCTCAGCCGCACAATGTAGATCCTTGACACGCTGAAGCGTTCATTTTGAATCCATACCTCCTGGTTTTGGAAACGGCTGATTTTGGTATAATTCACTACCACCGACTTGTTCACACGGGCGAAGCGGTTGGCGGGCAGCAGGAGGAAGAATTTCCGCAGGGTGGAGCGGTAGAACAGGTTTTTCCCGTTCTCCATGACGATTTGCAAGCTGTTGCCCACATTTTTGATAAACAGTACTTCGTCAAACACGATTTTGTACGATACTTTGCCATTTTTGATGAACATCTGGTCGTCGCTCACGCTGGCTTCATTGGTCTGGTACTTGATAGTGTCTTCCGCTGCCGAGGGACCGGTTGGGGACGTATACCGGTAAGCATTGGAGATTTTGAACACTTTGCCGAACACATCGCAGAGGTTCTGTTCCTGAATGGGCACATTTAACATATCGAAATACAAATTCCTTTTATTTTGGTCTGGCGGCAGTCCGTGTTCCTTGATGACCACCACAAAAGGAGGCTGGTTGATATTTTGCAGCATTCCGCAGTAGATATCGCTGATAAACAGTATATCCGTCGGCTTTTGGTGCATTTTCTCCACCAAATCCATATTGTTTTTCAGGACGTGTAGCAGTTCAACACTGGAGGTCTTTTTTAATTGGTCGCTTAGTTGGCTTTCTACTTCTTTGTTATAAACAAATATAGCACATGTAAGTATATTCATGTCTTATGCATCAAAAATTAGCAAATAATTTGACTGCAAATATAGAAATTTATCTTCCTCGAAACAATAAAATCTTTAAAAAAGTGTTATATGGTCATATTTTTCTGAATTATTAACACATTTTGTTAGAAAAGTCGCAATATTATGGATAAATCACGCAAATTTATTCAAATATTAAAATAAAGATGGTCGTTTTAATCATTTTCTGCGTTGAAAATGTCATTTTTTCGAACAATTGACAAAATATGAATATTGATTTTTGGGAAATAAAAACCCCCGCTGTCGCAAAAAAACAGCAGGGGATAACCAAATCTATAAAATGGAAAAGTGTTTAGTCGGGAATATCTTTGAAGAAATCAGACAAGTCGTTGTCCAACTCAAAGGCACGGTTATTCTGGACCTCGAAATCCTCCTGACGCTTGTTTCTCAATATAGCCGGGGTGTTGACCAGGTTGTTGAAGAAGTCGTTGTTTTCGTACTGTGAATCAGCGCTTCCGATACGTTGCGGGCTGTATTGCTGCATGTGGGCATCGCCACCGAAAACAGGCTCTGGTGTCAAAACCGGTTCCAGAACATGCTCTTGGGTGACCGTTTCCTGCTGTATCACAGGACGCTGTGTCTCCGCTATGAACGAAGTCTCGTTTTGATTGCTCATATTAAAGAAGTCGTCCTGAGTATTTGCCTGATTTTCAGTCTTGTTGTCTCCAAAGAGATTGTTCATGTCGTTGTCGCCGAAAGGCCAGTTGGGATCTTTTTTCAGGTCAATATCCGGCACTGGATCCACAATCTGGTTTTCGTGTTCGTAGTTGGTGATAATCACCGACAGACGGATTTTGTCGCCCAGATTCGGATCTTTGGCACGACCCCAGATAACGTCGGACTCGCTGGTTTTGAGCTTGTTGAACTTTTCGGTAAGGGCCTCCAGTTCAGAAATTTTGAGGACTTTTTCAGGACCATAGCTGATGAAGAAGAGGAAGTTCTGGGCTTTGGTGATGACATCCTCGCTCAACAGCGGGCAAGCCAATGCGTCTTCCACCACCTGGTCGATACGGTTGTCGCCACCGGCCTCTGCCAGACCCAGCATAGCGTGACCGCTGTCTTTCATGATGGTCTTGATATCGTTGAAGTCGATGTTCTGGTCGGCATTGACGGTAATCAATTCGGCGATACATTTGACGGCATTTTTCAGTACATCGTCAGCGTAAGCGAAACCAGCGTCCACATCCTCGTCGTTGTAATATTTCATGATATTCTGATTCTTTACAACAATCAGAGAATCAACGTATTTCTCCATTTCAGCGATACCTTCCTGGGCGTATTTCTCACGCACTTTGCCTTCGAATCTGAAGGGGAAGGTCACCACGCCGATGGTCAGGATGCCCATTTCATTGGCCACTTTCGCCACCACAGGGGCGGCACCGGTACCGGTACCTTTGCCCATGCCGGCGGTGATGAACAGCATCTGGGTTTCCTCGCCGATGAATTCTTTGATTTTGTCGATGCTTTGCTCTGCCAATTCGCGGCCCACTTCGGGTTTTGCGCCGGCACCCAGACCCGTGTCACCCAGAACGAGCTTGGAGGGCACCACATTTTTCATCAGTGCCTGGGCATCTGTGTTGCAAATCAGGAAATCCACACCTACAATACCTTCACTGTACATGTGTTTCACAGCGTTGCTTCCGCCGCCACCGACACCGATTACCTTGATGATGGAGGTGTTTTGCTTGGTGCCGTAGTCAGGTGTAAAATCGATTCTGTCTCTCATATTTATATTTGTTTTATTTATTTTCTGAAATTATGATAGGCGATTATTGTATAGGAGTTTTTAGGAAGTTTTGTCCAGCAGGCCGTCAAAGAATTCCTGGATTTTCCGCATGATAAAGTTGGTTATGCCTGAATTAAACTCATCGTCCTCATTTTTCTTTTTCTTGGGTTTCTTTTCGGCTTCAGGTTTTTTCTCCGGTTTTTTGACCTTTACAACGGGTTCTTCCGCTTCAGGAGTGGTATCGCTGCCGCTTTCTTCCTCTTCGGCTTGCTCGGTTTTCATGATACCGTATTTCAGCAAGCCCAGGGCGGTGGCGTACATCGGATGTTTCAGGTCGTTGGGAATATTGCGCATGAAGCCGTATTCGGGGATGCCGATACGCACCGGTTTCTGCAGGGTGTATTGGCACAATTCCTTGATATGGCGAAGAGTAGCACCGCCACCGGTCAGTACCACACCGGCTCTCAGTTTGTCGGCGTAGCCCGAGTTTTCTATTTCGCGTTTCACCTGGTCCAGGATGTCGTTCTGCACCCTCATGTTGATGATTTTGGCCAGGTAGGTCTCGTTGATTTGCTGGGGCGGTTGAGCGGCATGGAACTGCGGCAGGGTGATGTAGTGGTTGGAGTTGCTCTTCTCCACAATGCAGGTACCGCAAGTGATTTTCAGCTTTTCAGCCAGTTCTTCCGTGATTTTGCACACCGTGGCAATGTCGCGGGTAATGATGGTACCGCCAATGGGGATAACCTTGGTGAATACCGGGCTTCCCTCGTAATAGATGGCCAGGTCTGTGGTGCCACCGCCGATGTCCACCAAAGCCACACCTTGGTTTTTCTCCTCTTCGCTCAGGCAGGACAGTCCCGAGGCAATGGGCTCCAGGATGATGTCTTCCGCTTTCAAGCCAGCGCTTTCCACGCAGAGCAGAATTTTCTTGATTTCGCTTTCGTTACCGGTAATCAGCTGGAAATAGCCTTCGATCAGCTCGCCCAGCATGCCCACAGGTTCGGTGGTGTCAATTTCTTTGTCCACCACGTAATGTTGCGGAATGACCGTGATGATGCGCTCACCGGAGGGTACGGAAATGTTATACAGGTCCTTCAGCATCCGGTCAATCTCTTCCTGCTTGATGACGAAATTCTTGCCATTGATGCGGGTCAGCACATGCTTGTATTCGATGCTTTTGATATGACGGCCGGCCACACCGACAAACACCTTGTTGACTTTGTAGCAGTCGGTGCGTTTCTCAGCTTGTTCCTTGGAAACGTTGATGCCGTCAACGGTTTTGTTGATGTTGTATATCAGTCCGTGCTGCACACCGGTGGAATCGCCTTTGCCATGACCGATAATATCGATTTTGTCATCGCCTTGATAACCGATGATGGTTGCTATTTTGGTAGTTCCTATGTCGAGGCCGACCACGATGTTCGGCAGGTCTGTCATTTCTTCTTCTTTCATGGCTGATTATCTTTTCTTGGCGATCACTCGGTTTTTATATCTCACATCCAGCGTTTTGTATTGGTCCATACCCATGTAGGCCAGTCCCTGCTGGTAGGCTTGTTTCAGGTTGAACAGCTTCTCTTCCATGTCTTTGTCGGTGCCGAAAATGATTTTATGGCGTCCGACGGTCGGCACCAGAATCACCTCGTTGGTGTTGGTCACGTACAACTGGCGGAATTGTGCACGGTAGAAATCGTCGTTGTTCATGTATGCGGCGATTCTGAACACACGGTGGAGGTTACTGTTGCTGTTTTTGACATTTTTGCCTTGGACAAAAGTGTCGGGGATTTTGCCATTGGCGACGGGCATGTTTTCAGTTACCGCCAGGGAGAACGGAAGCATGAACCCGTCTTCGTCAACAAAGTACTGGCTGCCGTCTTGTGCGTACACGTGCAGCAGGATATTTTTCAGCGTAACCACAATGCGAAGTCTTGTGCTGGAAAAGCGGACTTCGTTGACGGTTTTGATGTAAGGATTTTCTTGCAGATGCTGCGCGATTTGTTCCAAATCGACGTCTTTCAGCGGCACCCCGACGGTTTCGATATGATTGTCTTCGATCATCTGCTGGATGTCGGCTTCCTTCACCGCGGGGTATTCTCCGTCGTAATTTACCACCAGTTCGTAGCCCGAGCAGGGACGTTTGGGCATGTTGACAGCAGCAAAAACTATGCCTGCCAAAACGGCAAGGCATAGGATGATAGCTGTAACAAGACGGAATATTTTCATTATATCTTTTGACTCTTTTCGATAGCGTACAAAAATATAACATATTTGCGCGCCAATTTAAAAAGAATCAAGATATAATAAACAGGCGAATGTTAATAGGCAAATTTAACAAACATTCTTATTTTGCGGGATAAGGAATGACAATATCATCGCAATATTCGCAGCGATAAGATCTCTTGCTCTTGTCCACCAAGTGGAAAACATGGTCGAAATAGTGCTCCACAGAGGTCACGCAGCGCGGATTTTTGCATCTGATGATGTTGCGCACCACCTGGGGAACTTCCAGTTTCACCTTCTTCACGGTTTTTCCGTTGTCGATGATGTTCACCGTGATATCCGGATCAATCAGGCCCAGGAAAGTGTAGTCGATATCGATGACATTGTTGATTTTGATGATGTCTTTCTTGCCCATCTTCTGGCTGTATGCGTTGGTGATGAGGGCGACATTATATTCAGCCTTATCGAGGTTCAGATAATTGTAAACCTTGAACCCGAAACCTGCTTTGATATGGTCGATGACAATACCTTTGTCTATACTGGTGATTTCTAACATGACTCT
>JAGCSI010000093.1 GCA_017964255.1 Bacteroidales bacterium
ATTATATTCAATGGAGGAAAAGGATTTTGACAAAACCCTTGACCTCACCAAAGTTAAACCGTACGGCGATACGATGAACGACGGCAAGACACAGATCAGTTTCACCTTGCCGGTGCCCTGTGGCGACGAAGCCATAGAGGCTGCTAAACAGCTGATGAAGAAAATGGGTTTTGAGAACCCGTTGGTAGTATATTTCAAGGAGCTGACCAAGGGTTTCACCTTTGTGAACTGCTATGGCTCATGCACCCACACGGTGGATTATACCACCATCCATGTGCCCAAGGTGGAATCCACAGTGATGGGCATGAAGGAAACGGACGAGTACATCCGTGAGCATGTGGGTCGCAAGATTGTTGCCATCGGCGCCAGCACCGGTACCGATGCCCATACCGTGGGTATCGACGCCATCATGAACATGAAGGGCTATGCCGGCCACTACGGACTGGAACGTTACGACATGTTCGAGACCCTGAACATGGGTAGCCAGGTGCCGAACGAGGATTTTATCGCCAAGGCTATCGAGATGAAAGCCGATGCTCTTTTGGTGTCGCAGACGGTGACCCAGAAGGATGTGCATATCAAGAACCTTACCGAGCTGGTGGAAATGTTGGAGGCCGAAGGCTTGCGCGACAAGGTTATCCTGGTATGCGGTGGTCCGCGTATCTCGCACGAGCTGGCCAAGGAGCTGGGTTATGACGCAGGCTTCGGCAGCACTTCGTATGCCGATGATGTGGCTTCCTATCTGGCTCAGGAGATGGCGAAGAGATTGCAAAACAAATAATTCAATTATAAAAACTCAATATCATGGAAAAAAACGAAATCAGAGAAGTAATCGCCAAGAGAGTGGCCAAAGAGCTTCACGATGGCGATGTTGTCAACCTGGGTATCGGTCTGCCGACTATGGTTCCTAACTACCTGCCCGAAAATGTACACCTTACACTTCAGACTGAGAATGGTATGATGGGTATGGGTCCCACTCCCGAAGCCGGCAAGGAAGATCCTAACCTCATTAACGCTGGTGGTGGTTACATCACAGCCCAGCCCGGTGCCGCCAGCTTCAGCAGCGCCGACTCTTTCGTCATCATTCGTGGCGGCCATGTGGATGCTACCATCCTCGGTGCCATGCAGGTGGACGAACAGGGCGACTTGGCCAACTGGATGATTCCTGGCAAATTGACCCCCGGTATGGGTGGCGCTATGGATCTGCTGATCGGTGCCAAGAAAGTGATTCTGGCCATGGAGCACACCGCCAAGGGCAATCCCAAAATCTTGAAGAAATGCACCCTTCCTCTCACCGCCAAAGGTCAGGTGAACCTCATTGTGACCGAAATGGGCGTGATGGAAGTGACCCCCAAGGGTATCGTGCTGAAGGAAATCCATCCCGAATTCACAGTTGACCAGGTGAAGGCCGCTACCGAAGCCGATCTGATTATCGCCGACGACCTGAAACCGATGGATATCTAATCAATATCTGATTAAGAATAAAAAAAAGGCTGTCACATTGTGGCAGCCTTTTTGTTTTTGTAGAGACGCACGGCTGTGCGTCTCTACAGACATATTCAAAATGTTATTTGAATGCGTTCTCGCTGAGGCCGGGGCCACCAATCTTGAGCTGTTCCATGTAGCTTGGCACCTCGCGACCGAGGTACTTATCGACATAGAGCTTGGAGAGGTACTGGCCTAACATGAAGCCGTGGCCACGGAGACCGGTGAGGAGGCCTACTTCGGGGTCGACCACATAACGCGGCTCGGTGTAGCGGCCTGCCCAAACGGCCAGGAAGCCCACCTCGCGCAGGTTGGGAATCCATTCGGCGAAGACTTCGGAGACAATCTCGAGGAACTCCTTGCTATTGTACTTGATATTCTGACGTGCCTCGTAGGCATCGGTGTCGGGGCTGGCGCAGCCGATAATCTGGCCGGTGTGGCCGAATTGCTGTCCATAAACGGCACTGAAGCCTTTGTAGTGGCGACGGTCGATAATCATATCCAGAGGACCTTGCTTGCCGTTAGTCACTTTACCCATCATAGGCAGACGGCGGGTGATGAAGGCCTGGTGCTTGACAGGGTAGAGGCCGATGTTGAGGTCGAGCTGGTCGATGAACTTCTCGGCACCCCAGCCCATAGCGTTGACGAAGTGGTCGCAGGTGTACTCTACATATGTGCCTTCATGGTCGCGTACAAGGGCAAGATATTTGTCACCGTCGCGCCATACATGCAGCAGTTCGCAGTCCTCGTAATAGCGGCCACCGTGCTGTACACCGATTCCACGGATATAGTCGATAACGCGGCCCGGGGTAGCCTGCCAACAGTCGCGGGTGATGAGGGCGTGGCTGTAAGTATCTTTGCTGTCATCCCAGAGAGGAGAAATTTCCTTCTTGAAGTCCTTGCGATCTACCATGTAGGCGTCGCTCCAGGCACGTGAGGCGTCGAGGGAACGGTAGGTGGCATCGTCATGGACGAGGTTGACGTATGTGGTGGGCTGGAAGTTGATATTGTGAACCGCCTGTATGCTCTTGAAAATCTCGCGGTTGTGGGCAGCGATGTCCGCAATATCGGGATTGGAGAAGGCTGGACGGCCACCACCGATGTTGCGCCAGGAGGCACCACGGCTGTAGTTGATCATCACGGGGTTGCAGCCTGCTTCGGAGAAGTAGCGGAAGAGTCCGCTACCGGCGATACCGCCACCAGCGATAAGGACGCGCACATGCTCGCGGCGCACATGGTCGGCCTTGGTATAGACAAAGGTCTCCTTGGTATGGGCGTTGTAGAGGTCGCCGAGGGTCACCTGGTTGGAGAGCGGTGCACGGGGGGTAGCATCTCCTGTCAGTTCGATACCACGGGCGCTGAGTGCCTGACGGGCACGCAAGATACAGCGTTTTCCACGGCAGGGTCCCATACCCATACGGGTGATGTGCTTCAGCTCGTCAACAGAGATGACCTTGCGGTCGCCCACAGCGGCCAGCACCTCTTCGAGACTGATATCTTCGCAGTGGCAAACGTAGGTCTTGCCATCCACTTCCTGGAGAGGTTTCATCTGGAGGGGTTCGGGATATTTTTCTTTGAGGATAAAGCCCTTGATGTCGGTCATCTGACCCTCAACTTTGTCTACATGTACGCGGGCCACATTGGTCTTGTTGTTCTTCTTGAGAATCTTCTCGATGACACCTTCGCCAATCTTCTGGCCGTTGTTGTCCACTAGGAATACTTCAGCGCCTTCTTTTACATCGTACTCGATGGGCAGGAAGCATACATTTTTCTGCAGGTCGTAGCCGAAGATGGCCAGACCCGGGCAACCTGACACGCACTGCATACAGCCGATGCACTTGTTGTAGTCAACGGTAGGTGTACTGCTGGTAGTGGGCTTGGAGATGGCGCCATGCGGACAGGCGAAAGTACAGGGATTGCAAGCGAAACCATAGATACAGTCGGTTTGCACGAAAGGTTTAAGCTTCATGCGCTCGGGAGTGGGAAGGTTGGGTTTCTCTAACACACGCACGGGGTGTTGCTGAGAGTCGATATATTGGCGTGAAATGTCAAGGTAGTCGTCGTAGTTGAAGCGGATGTTGAGGTTCTGAGCTACCTCATAGGCCACTTGTTTGCCACGGAGAACAGCGCTGGTACCCTCACCGATGCGGATGGCATCGCCCGCACCATAGACATTGTGGCCGAATACCTCGCGTCCTTTGGTGAGGAGCTGGTTGTCGGGGATAAGTCCGGTGCAGATATTGATGATGTCGATGTCGTCAATCACTTGCTCGGTGCCAGGGATAGCCTTGAAGTTTTCGCATTTGGCGATGACGGCGCCCTTGATGCCGCTGTAGTCGTCGTTGGGAATGGCGCGCACGAGAGTGTAGCCCGTCATGATGGGAATACCCAAGCGGCGCACACGGTTGGCCTGCACGGGAAAACCACCCTCGCGGGGCATCGCTTCGATGATGGCCTTGATGGTGGCACCAGCCTGCATGCCTTGGTAAGAGGTGAGGTAACCGATGTTGCCGGCACCCACGGTGAGCACTTTCTTGCCCAGCAGGGTATGCTCTTGGTTCATCATCTTCTGAAAGACAGCAGCGGTGTAAACTCCCGGAACGTCGTCGTTTTCGAAGGTGGGCATGAAGGGAACAGCGCCTGTGGCCACTACAAGGTGCTGTGCATCCACGTAGGCCATTTCACCCGTAGCGATGTTCTTGATGGCCACACGCTGGCCTTCGAGGAGATCCCATACGGTATGGTTGAGCAGGATACCGCTCTGGTCGTCACCCGCCAGGGTCTTGGCGATGTCGAAACCACGCATGCCTCCGAAGCGTTTCTCACGCTCGAAGAAGAAGAACTGGTGGGTTTGCATATTGAACTGGCCACCGATGCGGTTCATGGAGTCGATGACGAGGTTGTCGATGCCGAAAGCATTGAGTTGATCGCGGCAGGCGAGACCTGCAGGACCCGCACCGATGATGGCCACGGTGGTCTTGTAGATTTTCACCTCGCGGGGTTGCTGTTCAACCACGTTGGGCATTTCCGCCTCTTCGTGGGCAATCTGGCGTACCTCGCGTACACCGTCAACAGGGGTGATACAGATACGGCGCACGGTACCGTCTACCAGCATTTCGCAGGCGCCGCACTTGCCGATGCCGCAGTTGAGGCTTCGGTTACGGCCTTGGAGACTGTGGCTGTGGATGGGAAATCCGGCCTGATGCAGGGCTGCCGCGATGGTGTAGCCCTTGTGTCCTGTCACTTTCTGTCCGTTGTAGGTAAAGGTGACTTCTTCCGCTTTCGGAATATCCAAAATGGGATGTTCTTCGATTCTTTTCATGAGATTTGTGTTAATTGATTGTTTTATAGTGATTTGTGTAATTTTTGATTTTTTCAAAGATTAAAGAACAAATGTATGTAAAAAATAAATAGGTGTGACATTTTTTTTGATAAAATGTGAAGCCATGATGATGCGTGTGTTGGCAATGCCGACGGTTGGGGGGTACGGGCTTGTGTGGTGGCACTTACCGTCGGCTTGATCTTTTGGTTACTTTTCCATTATAGGGAAAAGTAACGGAAAAAAATCGTACCTTTGCACTTTGGCTTTCATAAAAAACACTTTATGCAAAAGAAACTCTTCTTATTGGATGCTATGGCTCTGATTTACAGAGCATACTATGCAATGGTTAAATCCCCTCGCATCACTTCCAAAGGGGTGAACACCTCCGCCACTTTGGGCTTCACCAACACCTTATATGAGGTGTTGCGGCAGGAACAGCCCACGCATATAGCCGTGGCTTTTGATACGGGTGCGCCCACATTGCGACATGCTGATTTTGCTGCCTACAAGGCCAACAGAGAGGCTACTCCCGATGATATCATCAATTCAATACCGTATATCAAAAAGGTAATAGATGCCTTTAATATCCCTATGGTGATGATGGATGGCTATGAGGCGGATGATGTGATTGGTACACTAGCAAAAAGGGCTGAGATAGAGGGGTTCAAAGTGTATATGATGACCTCCGATAAGGATTATGGTCAGTTGGTGTCCGACAATATATATATGTATAAACCCGCCAAGTTTGGTCAGCCCGCACAGGTGGTGGATGTGGCTGGCATCTGCGAGAAGTATGGTATCAGCAAGCCCGAACAACTGATAGATATTCTGGGTCTTTGGGGCGATGCGTCCGACAATATCCCTGGTGTGCCCGGGGTGGGCGAGGTGAAAGCCAAGAAACTGATTGCCCAGTTCGGTAGCATCGAGAATATCTATGCCAATATTGATGAGGTGGGAAACCCCAAGCTGAAGCAGGCGCTCATCGAGAACCAGGAGCAGGCATTGACTTCCAAAATGCTGGCCACCATTATTCTGGATGTGCCGGTTGAATATGATTTCGAGGCGATGAAATACACCGGTCCCGACCCGCAGAAATTGAAAGCAGTGTTCGACGAGCTGGAATTCCGGGCTTTGGCAAAACGCGTGTTCACGGACTTGTCATTGCCGACCAACACCAAAAAAGATATGCCGGTAGCCCAGCCAGATTTGTTTTCGGCACCACAGGAACAGCCTCAGCCAGAACCGGTTTCTTCTTATAAAACTTTTCAAACTAATCCGATTAAATGCTTGAAGATAAATAATGTGCAAGATATAAAGTCGGATTTTCCTGAAACTTCGACTCTCTTTTTTGACTGGATTATCGTCAATGAGAAGATTGCGGGCTTTGCAGTGGCGGAAAATAGTGAGACCGTGTATTATCATTTGCTGGAGGATGCCGCGGAATTCAAGAAACTGTTGCAGTTTGTTTTTGAGAAAGAGCGTTTGGTGGTGTCGTATGCCATGAAGCAGACCTTCAAGTTCTTCCATGGATTGAAACTCAAGGTGAAAGCCTCCTTTTTTGATGTGCAGATAGCCCACTATCTGATACAGCCCGAGAATCAGCATAAGTTGGAAGTGTTGTCGGAAAGCTACTTGGACTATGAGCTGATGGGAGAAGACAAGGAGTTGCATCTTCGTGTATGTGAGCGTGTTGAAATATATGCGAAACTGTATCCTATTTTCAAGAAGGAGCTGGAGCAGAATAAACTGACCTCTTTGTTCAACGATGTGGAAATGCCCCTTGCGGAGGTGTTGGCGGATATGGAATACACAGGTGTGAAACTGGATACGGAGGTGTTGCGTGAGAACTCACAGACGCTGGCCAAGGACATTGCGGATTTGGAGGAACATATCTATGCCTTAGCGGGACAGCAGTTCAATATCGGCTCGCCCAAACAGATGGGGGAGATATTGTTCGAAAAACTCAGAATTATTGAGAATGCAAAATTGACGAAAACCAAGCAATACCAGACCGGCGAGGAGGTGCTGAACAAGTTGGTGAACAAGCATCCCATTGTGCCGCTGATTTTGGAATGGCGCACGCTGTCGAAACTGAAATCCACTTATATTGATGCTTTGCCGCAGTTGATTAATCCCAAAACTGGACGTATTCATACCACATTTAACCAGACAGTGACTTCTACGGGTCGTTTGAGCTCGGTGAATCCCAATTTGCAGAATATCCCTATTCGTACCGAGCGGGGACGTGACATCCGTAAGGCCTTTGTGGCGCCGAATGACGATTATGTCATCATGGCAGCTGACTACTCTCAGATTGAGTTGCGTATTGTGGCTCATGTCTGCGGCGATGAGCGCATGATAGAGACGTTCCGGCAGCACAAGGACATTCACGCCTCAATGGCCGCACATGTGTATCATGTGGCAGAGGATGAGGTGACGAGCACGATGCGTCGCAATGCAAAGACGGTGAACTTTGGTATTTTGTATGGCATTTCCGCCTTCGGACTGGCTGAACGATTGCACATCCCGCAGAAGGAGGCCCGGGAACTGATTACGGACTATTTTGCAGGCTTCCCGAAGATTAGTCAGTATTTGTCTGAGACGATGGAATTTGCCCGTCAAAACGGTTATGTGGAAACCTTGTTAGGCCGTAGACGTTACATCAAAGACATTACCTCGCCGAATGCCATTTTGCGCAAGGCGGCAGAGCGCAACGCCATCAATGCCCCCATACAGGGCACGGCGGCCGACCTGATCAAGATTGCCATGGTCAGCATCGCCCGTGAAATCAAAAAACAGAAACTGGACTGCCGCATGATTTTGCAGGTACACGACGAACTGGTGTTCGAGGTTCGGAAAACAGAGGTGGAGAAGATAAAAAGAACGGTACAGGAACTGATGAGCACTGCGCTGCAACTGTCTGTACCGTTAGATGTGGATATCAATGAAGGCAAGAGCTGGTATGAAGCTCATTAGACTACTAATGGCATTGGATACCTGTCTGTGAATCTTCGTCAAAATCGCTCATGGCGGAGCAATCTTTATATGCTTTATCTAATTCCCGTTCAAACTCGGAGGCGTTCTCAACGGCAGCACCGTTTTTGAGCAAAGTGCATTTGCACATTTTGGTGCAGGATGACATGCCGGCAACCAAGACAAAGGCAAAAAACAAAGCGACAAATTTCTTCATTTTTTTATTTTTTTATTTCTCGTAAACGCAAGCCACTTGACCGCCGATGGCGCTTAATGTCTTATTCTGACTATCCTCGTAGGCCTTGCAGGCTTTCTTGCTATTAGGTTGCTCGTAGGTGATAGTTCCCTCGTATTCAGGAATACCTGTGGTGGTGCAGGTGCATTTTTTATTGCATGCACACGCACAGATGGCAACAATGCCAATGAGGCCAAAGATTTTCAGGATGTTTTTCATTGTGCGGTGAATTGCGGTTTATCTATGGCAAACAACGGAATCGTGGAATGTGCCAGTGTAAATCTGAACTTCTCTGACACCCTCAAGTGCTTTGCAATCCTTGGCTGTAGCAGGGCCGACATTGAGATTGTTGATGACATTACCTGTTTCAACTCTATAGAAGTCGCAATAACAGTTTTTCTTGCAGGAGGTAAAACCAGCACCCACCAAAAGCACAAAACCAAGAGCTAATAAAACTTTTTTCATAGTTTATGAATTTTGAACGACAAAGATAAGAAAAAAAATGGAAATAGCGTAGAAGAGTTTTAAAATTAGTCCTTTAATTTAATTAATTGATGACCAGCTTGATAGGGAGATATTTTTTTCTCCGTTATCAATTCGGTCAGTTCTGCGATCTTGTTTTTTATCGTATTGTCGGAATAAAAATTGTTTTTGATGCTAAAATCTACCCAGTCGTAAAAAGTGGTGATGAGCTGTTGGTCGCGCTGTTTGAAAAACCATCCGTTGTCTTTGGTGAGGTCGGTGAACTGGCAAATCATGTCCCAAACTTTTTCGATTCCCTGGTTGTTGAGTGCGGAGCATGTATCCACCTGGGGCACCCATTGGTTCTCGTTGGGAGGGAATAGCTTGAGGGCGGAGCTGTACTGTGCTTTGGCGGCGGTGGCCTGGCTCAGGTTGTCGCCATCGGCTTTGTTAATAACCAATGCGTCAGCCATTTCCATGATACCGCGCTTGATGCCCTGCAGTTCGTCGCCGGCACCTGCCAGCATCAGCAGCAGGAAGAAATCGACCATGGACTTGACGATGGTTTCGGACTGGCCCACGCCGACGGTCTCGATGAGGATCACGTCGAAGCCACCGGCCTCGCAGAGGATGGTGGTCTCACGGGTTTTGCGGGCCACACCGCCCAGTGTCAGTCCCGACGGGGTGGGGCGGATGAAGGCGTTGGGGTCAGCGGAAAGGTGCTCCATACGCGTTTTGTCACCCAGAATACTGCCCTTGGAGCGCTCGCTGCTGGGGTCGATGGCCAAAACCGCCACCTTATGTCCCTTGCCGGTCAGGTATTGCCCGAAACTCTCGATAAAGGTGCTCTTGCCGACACCGGGAACACCGGTGATACCCACTCTGATGGAGTTGCCAGAGTAGGGCAGGCATCGTTCAATGACCGTTTGCGCCTTGTCGAAATGCTCGGGATTGGAGCTCTCCACCAGGGTGATGGCCTGGCTGAGAATCACGCGGTCGTGGGCCAGGATGCCTTTTACATAATCCTCCACCTCCAAAGCCCGGCGACTGGCTTTTTGGCGCTTGAAATAGGGGTTGACCTGTGCGGGTTGTTCAATGCCTTCTTGAACGGATAATGCGGATTTGAATTTTTCCATGTGTTTTTCTTAGTTTTAAGGTATCCGTAGGGTATCTGTAGTTGGTGTAATCAAAGTGCTAATGCTGAATCCAAGCGGATTCAGGCCAGCTTCGTGGATATGAATATGCGTTAATTTCTCATGCCAGTCAGAGGACAGCACTGTGACAGCTTTTGTCTGGACTGAGTCAGTGCCCGTATATAAACTGTAAAACAAAACGTAATTCTTGGCGGGTGAGTAGTAATAAACATCCGCCTCATCAGCAAGGCTGCAAAGGGTATTGCAGGTGTCCATGTGGGTAATGTGGGAAAATGCCATCAGCAGGTCGCCATTTTTCTTGCTTTCCGTCGCTTGGACAAAATAAAGGGGAGCATCAGGAGATTTGGCGTGCTGTTGCAAGAGGTATTCCTGAAGCGTGGAAAAGTTGTAGTGCCGTTTCGTGAGTCTCATGATAAGATCTTCAAAATCAAGAGTTCCATTGCAGATGCTGAAGGCTGTTTCAGAAGTGTTGTGCAGCTGTTCGTCATAAATGAGGGCGTTTTCAGGGATATTGTCAAACCCTTGTTTTTCGGCAATAAGTTGTATTGCGGTAACCCTGTTCTGGCTTTTTTTCCATTCTTTACTGGTCAAATCATTCATGTAGTATGATAATACAGAGCCTGCGAAAAACAGTAGGCAACACATAAGACGGGCTATCATTATGAAATGTTTTGTCCGGCAGACTTTTAATAGTGCGGTCATCAGAAGAGCAATAGTCAGTATGACGCCGAAATAGGAGAAGAAAGAGGTCACGTAGCCTGGCATAAAGAACCAGTGTGTGTTGTACTTATCGGTGATGGCGATTAAAAAATGTGCGGAGTATGCGAAAATTATCGCAGCAACAATGCCCATGATGATGGCAGTCCAGGAAATCTTCTTAAAATAGTACTTTCGAGTCAGGAACCATAAGATGCCGCATTGTATCAGGGCGTTGACATAGGCAATGGCGGGGGCGTGTGTAAGAATGAAGCTCAGATTGTTGTAATGACCTGATATTAATGGGGAATTGACAGCCATCAGTTCTCTTGTTTCATCCAAACCGTAATGACTGCAAGGCATGGCATAAAAAGTGCAGTTATTCAGAATCTGGAAAAAGTTGCTGATATTAAATTGATTGGCAAAGGCGGCGCCACTATAAGGGTTATTGTATCCGAGTTTATGGCTCAGAAAATAACGATAAGTTATATAGCAGATGGTGTAAAGTATCAGCGCAAGCGCGTAGGGAATAAGTTCTTGAAAAACAGATTTGGTTTTCAACATGTTGATAAAACCTGATTTTTGCCAGTGGTAACAAATGACCCCCATGCAGAAGAACAAGGCGAAGACAAGATATTCTTCGTAAAACAGAAAGGACAGGAAAAACAGCAGAGAACCGACAATAATTCTCCAATATCCTTTTCTTTCAACATAATTGATATATAGCAGAATGCCCGCTAAAAACAGTGTCAGACTGAAAGAAAAATAGAAAGGGTATGCGGCGGGAGGATAATGCCAGCCTGTTCCAATGGCAGGAAACGAGAGAAGCAACAACAGGGTAAGTAAGCCTAATTTTCCAGAATGGAATATTCTGTAAATAACGTATGCGAAAAGCAGATAGCATATAAGCAGAGAAGAGTATTGCACGAATTTGGTCCATACGAAACTGTCGATGAGGTAGGGAATGTAATATAAGTATTTGGTAACCAAGAAGTAAAATCGTCCTGTGTTTTCCGCATAAAACTGTGCGTCGCTAAGCCATGTTTTGAAACTTTCGCGGGCCACATTGTAATATTGGAAATCATCGGCAGTGGTGAAGCCTACGTGGAAGAATGGCAGGAGGGTCAGCACTGCTATGACAGTGTATGCCAGGAACCAGAATGCTTTCTCTCGCTTACTCATGGGATGTTATTTCTTGGATGGTATGATTAAGGTGTCGCTGCTTGGCGTAATCATATCGCTGATATTGAAGTTGAAGGGACTCAGGCCTTGTTCCTGAAGATGTACACGGGTGAGTTTCTGATGCGGATTGCTGCTGTTCACACTGATGGATTTGGTTCGAACTGAATCGGTCTGGAAACCAAGTGTATAGAACAAAGTGTAGTTTTTGGTTGGAGAATAATAGAAGATGTCGGCATCATCAGCCAGCGATTTCAAAATGTTGGTGCTGTCGATTTGGTAAATATGGGAAAATACCAATAATAGCTCATTGTTTTTCTGACTTTCAACGGCTTGTATAAAATACA
>JAGCSI010000094.1 GCA_017964255.1 Bacteroidales bacterium
GCTTTTCCACCGACACCTGATCAGGCACATAGACGAAGAAGCCGTCGTTGAAAAACAACTCGTTCAGGCGAACGAACTTATCGGCCTTGTCGGAATAAAACTTTGTAAGATGCGACAGCACCAACTCCGGATACTGCTGGACAGCGGCCATGATGCTCCCCACTATCACCCCGTTGGGGAATGTGGTCAATGGGGCATTTTTATGCGCATACCAACCGTTCAGCATGGTGAACATGTCCGTATTAATATCATGAACACTGCATTTAAAATACTGGTCCAATGGCTGGTATGGATCCGCCTCCACCTGGATATCGTATTGGGAGAACAACTGTTTCTCCACGGGATAATGCCTCCACAACTCATCTTTCGAAGTAGGCAGTCCTTCTGCGGAAATAGCCTTCAAAGCCTGTTCGCGTAAGGCAGTCAATTTTGACTCCTTGTCGTTTGGCAACTTCGAATTGATTTCGGCAAACTTCTGCTGCAAATATTCAATAAACTTCTTCATATCAGTTCAGTTTGCCAGCGTTATACTCCTCTTTGATCCACTCGTAACCTTTGACTTCCAACTCTTTTGCCAATTCTTTGGGACCGGATTTCACAATTTTTCCATCGAAAAGAATATGCACGATATCCGGCACAATATAATCCAGCAAACGCTGATAGTGGGTAATCACTACCGTAGCGTTATCCTTGGTTTTCAGTTGGTTGACTCCATTGGCCACGATACGCAGGGCATCAATATCCAATCCTGAGTCGGTCTCGTCCAGAATAGCCAGCTGAGGTTCGAGCATCGCCATCTGGAAAATCTCGTTTTTCTTCTTCTCACCACCAGAAAATCCTTCATTTACAGAACGATTGCTCAACTTGGCGGTCAGCTCCACCACTTTTTTCTTTTCTTCCATCAGTTTGAGGAACTGGGCTCCCGACAAAGGTTCCTGTCCACGGTACTGGCGGATTTCATTCAAGGCGGTGCGCATGAAATTGGAGATGCTTACCCCCGGAATTTCCACCGGATATTGGAAACCGATGAAGATACCCTCGCGGGCACGCTGCTCCACTGGCATCTCCAACAGATTTTTGCCCTTATAGGTAATGCTGCCTTCGGTCACCTCAAAAATCTCCTTGCCTGCGATTACAGAGGCCAAGGTACTTTTTCCCGTGCCGTTCGGGCCCATAATCGCATGGACTTCGCCGGGTTTAATTTCCAGATTTACACCTTTTAATATCTCTTTTCCTTTGATGGAAACATGTAAGTTTTCAATTTTCAGCATAGTCGAAATTTTGGAGTGCAAAGTTACGGATTTTTTTTGATTTACCGCTTGATGATTTTTGCTGTGCGAACCATGTTTTGACCCTTGGCACGAATGATATAGAAACCTGGTTGCAGCTGGTGAACCGGCAACTGGATCAATGGCTGGTGACAATCGTCGAAACTGCAGAGCTGTTTGCCGCTTACATCATAGATTTCCACATAACGGATAGTCATATCTGAATTGACCAGCATCAGTTTATCGGCACAAGGATTAGGATAAAATGTAAGTTGCGGCATCGATTCTCTGGCTGCCACCGACGACTGGGCATTATCGAGATAAGCCTGGTACATGTCCGGAATGCCATAACCCATGATAGAATCTGGGGTAGCATACTGGTGACCGTGCTGGCGGATGATGTCGGTAATTTCCATGGCATTTTTCTGGGGCAGGGCCTGACGCAGGCAAGCTGTCAAACCCGCCATAACAGGACCTGCGAAACTGGTACCGCTACCAGCATTGATGTCGCCATTGGCATTCACCACGTAGGTATCCCAACCCACGCTCACCACATCAGGCTTTACTCTGCCGTCGGAGCTGGGTCCATACGAAGAAAAAGAAGCCATAAGGCTGTCCACCGCTCTTGCCGCACCCACACTTATAATATCCACAGCATCAGCAGGATGGGAGATATAATGCCAAGGCTTGTTGCCCTCGTTGCCAGCGGAAATACACATCGCAATGCCTTTGCGGCAGGCGATACTGGCATTACGGGAAGCGATACTGGCTACTCCGTCACAATCCGCATAGGTAAAATCTCCTTGAGGAAAATCAGGGAAGGTGGAATAACCCAAAGAAGAATTCACGACATCTGCACCTAGACTATCCGCAATTTCCACCCCCTGTGCCCAAAAATCCTCTTCTATAAGTTCTTCTGTATAAGGATTTTCTGAAAGAATAAAGAAAAAACTGGCATGGGGAGCGGTTCCAATAAGTTGTCCGTTTGCCCCAGTAGCCATAGTAGAAGTTACACAAGTGCCATGACTTCCTCCATCATATACATTATCATGACCAGGAATCAGATCACGGGTACCCAAAATCTGACCGTTTTCGTACAAAGGGCGGAAAATGGGAAGCGTGTCGAAGCCGTCCCAGCCACCATCCAACACCACAATCAACATGCCATCGCCATAGAAACCCAGTTCGTGTAAACGATGCCCGTTGTGGAAAGCAAGCTGTGCCCATCCTGGTCCGTAATCGTACAAGGAATCAAAATACAACTCATTCCGCAACAAGTAATTACAATTATCCGGAACCACTTCCCGATGATCCTGATGTCTTTCCAAATCGTACGAAGCCACTGGAATGACAGTGGTGTCGGTAAAAGACAAGGCCTTCACCATTTCCAATTTAGACGAATCGGGACAATAAATCGCCACGGTATTCTGCCATTTCGACTCAGTCAAGATCTTGATATTATTATCTATGGCACAAATTTGCTGTTTATACTGCGGATTCACTGGCAAATCCTCTTCGGTTATAAGAATATTGTATCGGGCTTTGTTGTTAATGGCCCGTGGCGACAGAAACTCCTCCGGTCTGTTCACCGAATAAGGACTCTGGTTTTTATCTTTCAGCTGAATACGGAAACAGGTCGCCGGATTTTGTGCCGACAGCTGGAGCATTAAAGCGGAGAAGATGATCAGAAAAAAAATGTTTTTTGTCTTCATGTGGTGGATAATGATTTTCTGAATGTAGAGACGTTTCATGAAACGTCTCTACCGAATTATGCGAAATACATTGGTAAATTCGTCAATCTATTTTTGAAAAAAAAAGAGACCTGCAAGAAGTCTCTTTTTATAGTAATTGACATAACTTTTTTACTGTAAGGTGAAACGGATAGGAAGGTTGAAATAGCATCTTACGGGCTTACCCATCTGCTTACCGGGTTTCCATTTCGGCATCTTCTTCACCACGCGGATAGCTTCAGCATCGCATTCGGGATAAAGAGAAACCAGAGGTTTCACATTACTAACGCTACCATCTCTCTCAACCACGAACTCGAGCAAAACGGTACCCTGGATATTGTTGTTACGGGCAACTTCGGGGTACTGCAACTCGTTTCTGAGGAAGGAATACATGGCTTCCATACCACCGATATACTCAGGCATTTCCTCTGCGAAACGCACGGGAGGAGCCTCTTCGGTTTCCTCTTCCACGATTTCGATGGGAACGTACTCTTCAATTTCCAGATTTTCGTCGAAATCCTGGCTGAAGTCGAAGTCGGTGTTGACCTTGATATTGTCATCCACAATATTCAAGACCACTTCCTGCTGCTGAGCCACTGGTGGTGGTGGCGGGGGAGGGGTCTGGTCGGTTGCGATAACGTCTTCATCCATCACTTCGATGAATTCGTCATCGGCCATGGACGACACCTGTGCTTTGTCGCGGGAAGCGAACAGCTCGAAGCTCACGTAAGTGAGAGCGAGAACGACGGCGAAGCCCATCAAGAGGAAGGATTTTTTCCTCTTCTCAAGATTGCCTTTTTCTGACTTTTTCTCTATCATGGCTGTAATTTTTGATTCTTACATTTGTAACGGCAAAAATACAAAAAATATTGTAACAAATTTGATTTTCCATCATTTTTTTATTTTTATTTCTTTCTTACTGATTTATTGGTACATATATCTGTAGCGTACATTCGGCACGCAGAGACATGGCATTCCCCTTCTGACCCCCACACTGCGCTACGCTTAGTGCGGGGTTATTAAAATATCGTGCCTTCGGCACTTATTGATTTAAACTTGTAAAATTATCAACAATCCAAACTATTTTGTAAATTTGCACGTTCATATAGAAATTTATAAGATATGAAAAGAACCACGTTTATCGTTTCACTTTTTTTCTTTTGCACCATGGCAACTTTTGCGCAACAAAGTCCCAAAGATATCCAGCGGCAGCTGAAACTGTATGAAAAACAAATGCAGCAGTATGACAACGCCTTTGACACCATCTACCTATCTATCAATCAGCAGATTGAACAGCAGAAGAGCAACCCCGGCAACGTGGCGATTTGGCAAAGTTGCATGGCCCAGTTGCTGTCGACTTACTATCAGCAGAACCGCTGGCGCATTATGAACCGCACCGCCCTCGCCGACGAGGAGGCCAATGCCGCCGCTGATTTCAACACCTGGGATGCGCAACGCTTCGCGAAAGAAATCATTGTACATTACATGCTTTCCATTGAAAACAAAGTGGCACTCAGCCAAATTCCCATCAGGGAATATGCTGTTTTATTGGACTCCGTTACTTCGGAGGCCTACCGCCCCACTCTGTACGACTTTTTAGCCTTCCGTTTTTTGGATTTCCTGCAGAATGAAATTTATGAACTGCCCACACCTGAGATTCCCTTTAACATCAATGATGCACAATACTGGTCTGAACCTCAGCAGTTTGCCAACATAGACATTCCCTTCGACGACGAGCTGGCATTTTCGTATCTGACGCTGAGCACCCTGCAAATGCTGACCGACCTACATCTGAACGACGCCGACAGCAGAGCTTTGTTAGATGCCACACTCCGCCGTTTCGAGTATCTCGGCTCACACAGTACCTTGGACAATGCTTCGGATTTGCAGCTGACAACACTCACCGCGATGGAGAAGCAATATCAAGGCAAAGAAGGGTATGAAATGGTCACTAACGCTTTGGGTAATTTCTATCAGAAAAGAGGCAGTCAATATGATAAAAACACCCATCCAGAGTACAAAAACGACTATATAATCGCTATTGACTGGTTCAACAAAACCATTGCGGCGGCACCGAAATCCATAGAAGCCCGTAATGCCAAAAATGACATCAAAGAAATCAAAAGCTCTGAAGTGAAATTCAGCAGCAATAAAATCATTCCCGCCAACCAAGCCAACCTCATCACTTTCTCCTATAAAAATTGTGAAAACCTGTATTTCCGTGTCGTTTCTTGCACAAAAGAAAACTTTGAACTGAAAAGAAATTCGGATGACAAAAAATTTTATGCCTGGCTGATACAACAGAAAGAAATCTATGACACCGAACTTAACGCTCCCAACGAAAAGGACTATCGCGGCGTGAGTGGACATTTTCTGCTACCCTCATTAGACGCAGGCTTTTATGTACTATTAGCTTCCGATGTCGCCTTCACCAATGAGAATAACAAAGGCTACTCCTTTTCCGCCTTGCAAGTGACCAATATTGACGCACAATATCGGCAAAACGGCAAAAAACTGGAGTTTTTCGTTTTCGACCGCACCACAGGCCAGCCCCTCAAAGGAGCGGAAGTAAAAGTTTCCCTTTATCCAAATTACAATGCCAGCAAAGCCTCCAAAAGCATTCAACTCATTTGCGATGCCGATGGCAAATGTTCCTGTGAAATTTCAGATAATGCTTATACGCTAAGAGCCTCAGCCTCTTGGAAACAAGATAAATATCAGATTATCGAACACCAGTATTGGGGCAGATATCATGATGACCCAAAGGTCAATATTTCTGAAAAAGCCTATACATTCACTGACCGAAGCATATACAGACCCGGACAAACGGTCTATTTCAAGACGATTTTGGTAGAAACAACAAGCGTAGAGAACTTTATTCTTCAACAAAAAACAGACAATGTCCAAAATTTTACCGTTGAATTATATGATGCCAACCATCAAAAAGTTGCTGAACAACAACTTACTTCAAATGAATATGGTTCGGCATCAGGAAGTTTTGTTTTGCCCAACCAAGGATTGACAGGGAGCTTTCATCTTCAGATTAAATTGGAATCAAAATATTTAGACAACCATTATTTCTCGGTAGAAGAATACAAGCGCCCCACCTTCGAAATCACCTTGGACCAGCCCACCGAAGAGTTCAAAATCGGGCAAAATGTAAGCGTGGACGGTCATGTGAAAGCATACGCTGGCTATGGTATCGGCGGGGCAAGCGTAAAATATCATGTGGTACGCAAAGCCTCCTTCCCATGGTGGCGCTGGTGGTGGTGGCAGCCCACGGGTAAATCCCAGGAAATAGCCCATGGCGAGACGACCAGCGACAATGAGGGCAATTTCCACATCGATTTCATTGCCCAGCCCGACTTGGAGTCACAACGCTATAATCCGCTCTACACCTACGAAATCAGTGTGGATGTGACCGACATCACAGGCGAAACCCACAGCGGCTCCACCCGAGTCTTGGTAAGCAAAATCGGGCTGCTGATCAATGCGGAATTCCCCGAAAGCATTGCCTTGAACGGAAAAAACCAGTTCCCCGTAAAAATCACCAATCTGGCAGGCGAAGCCCAAAAAGGCACAATCCATTACCGCATCGAAGCCTTGCAAACACCTGATAATTACAAATACAGTTGCTCAGAAGCCAATTATTATCTGTCTGATTCTGTCCAGATGGTTCAGAAGCTACCCTATCTGGACTTCCAAAACGAGGCTCAAAAGAGCAATTGGAAAGTCCTAAAAACTGTTAAACATGACGATTTTGTGACCGATGGCCAAAATCCTTTCATCATTCAGGATATGAAAAATCTTCAGGAAGGTTATTACAAAATCAGTTTAAGCACCTACGATAAAGACAATAATCAGATCCAAGAAGAGTATTTTGTATTGATTTATGACGAAAAAAGTAAAAAATGTGCGAATTATGAAGCTATTTGGCTGACAACATCTAACAAAAACACGGTAGAGGTTGGCGAAACCATTCATTTTACTTTGGGAAGTTACCTGAAAAATGCCATGGTACTATGCGAAATCGTCTCTAATGATGAATTGGTAGAGTCAAAATGGGTGAAACTCAACCAAGGCAAGGCCGATTTCAGTTATACTGTAACGGAAAAAGACCTTGGCAAAGTGGTTGTCCATGCCTTCACCGCACAAAACAACAAACAATATGAAAAAAACTTAAATTTCAATATTCCCTTCAGTCACAAAAAAATCGACTTTGACTTTCTGACCTTCCGCGACAAGACTCTGCCGGGCAGTCAGGAACAATATCAAATTCGTCTGAAAGACAAAAACGGCGACAAGGTGGCAGCGGAATTGCTCTGCTCTATGTATGACGCTTCTTTAGACGCATTGGCTTCTCCAGATTCTTGGATTTCAAGTATTTTCAATACCAGCAAACCTTCTTACAACTATTCTTTCCGTCTCTATTCAAACTATGGAAACAGCTATTACCGGAATTTTCAGAAAACCTCCTATGATTTTATAAGCCGGAACTATCCGCAGCTGTTATGGGAAATCAATAGCTGGCGTAGAAACCGCCTGATGATGAGTAAAGCCGCTGGCGCCTACGCCACCAATGGTGTGGAGGTAAGCATGGAAATGGATATGGATATGGCTGCTAATCATACTGTAGCGACAAGAGAAGCCATAGAAATGGTTGAAGACGATATCCAAGTCGACATAGATTTAAATCTTGATGAAAATCTGGAAAAAGGGACAGAATCTACAGACAATCAAATCCGCACCAATTTCAACGAAACCGCTTTCTTCTTCCCGCATCTGCAAACGGACAAAGAGGGCAATGTGCTGGTATCCTTCACCATACCCGAATCACTCACCCGCTGGAAACTGCAAGGCTTTGCCCATAACAACGAGTTGATGAGCGGCTATTTCGAGAAATTTGTGCAGACCCAAAAACCGCTGATGGTGGTGCCCAATATGCCGAGATTCCTGAGAGAAGGCGACCTGGTAGTTTTGTCCGCCAAAGTGGTCAACATGGGCGAGGAACAACAAAGCGGACAGGTAAAACTGACTTTGACCAATCCTTTCAACGGGGAAAAATTAGACTTGACCAACGGCATCTCTGCCCAGAGTTTCACCGTTGAGGCAGGACAAAGCAAGGAAGTGCACTTCACCCTGACGGTTCCCAAAGACTTGGGTGCGGTGACTTACCGCATAGAAGCGCAAAATGACCAGAGTCCCGCGTATGCCGACGGCGAGGAAGCCACTCTGCCCATCCTCACCAACCGCATTCTGGTGACCGAGAGCCTGCCGCTTCATATTTCAGGAAAAGGAAGCAAAACATTTACTTTCAACAAATTGAAAAACAGTTTCGGCATCGCCAACTCCACTTTGAGCACCCAATCTTATACCCTGGAATTCACTCCCAACCCTATCTGGTACGCCATTCAGGCACTGCCCTATCTGATGGAATATCCTCACGAATGCAACGAGCAGGTCTTCAGCCGTTTGTATGCCAACACTTTGGCGGCTCACCTCGTCAACTCGCATCCCCGCATCAAGACTGTTTTCGATAGCTGGCTGAATGAATCACCCGACGCTTTCTGCTCGCAGTTGGAAAAGAATCAGGAGCTGAAATCCGTCATTTTGGAGGAAACCCCCTGGGTACTGGATGCCCAAAACGAGTCGATGCGGAAACAGAACATCGCCCTGCTGTTCGACCTGCACCGCATGGCCAAAGAGAACAAGGCCGCCGTGACCAAATTGGAGAAAGCCCAGAACAATGACGGCGGCTGGTCGTGGTTCGGCAGCCATGAGAGCAGTCGCTACATCACGCAACATATTGTGGCCGGCTGCGGCCATCTGCAAGTACTTGGCGTTCAGAATCCTATGAGCGACCAAGTCATCAGGAAAGCGGTTAACTTCATCGACAACAAAGCCCGTGAAATCTACGACAAGTGGTACAGAGGCAAAAAAGCAGACTATGACGTTACGGACATCCACTACCTATACGCCCGCAGTTTCTTCCTGAAACAGAAAGTCAGCACCACCAACAGCGAAGCCTACAATTATTACTACGCCAATCTGAAAAAGAACTGGAAAAAGCAGTCCATTTACACCCAAGCCATGACGGCTTTGATTTGTTATCGCAACGGTGATACCCAGCTGGCCCAGGAAATTGTGGCAAATATTAAGTCGAGGGCACAATATTCAGAAGAAATGGGCATGTTCTGGAAGAAAGAAGGCTATGGCTACTTCTGGTACGAAGCCCCCATTGAACGGCAGGCCCTGCTGATTGAGGCGTTCAACACCATCACCAAAGACCAGAAATCCGTGGAGCAGATGCAACTGTGGCTGCTCAAGCAAAAACAGACGCAAAACTGGCCCACCACCAAGTCCACTACGGAAGCCGTTTACGCCCTGTTGCTCAACAACACACAGTTGGAGAACACCAACGGGGTGAAGCTGACTATGGGTGACTGGAGCTACACCGAAGGCGACAAGAGCATGCAGGCCGAGGCCGGCACCGGCTATATCAAAAAAGCATGGAAAGGCAGCGAAGTGACGGAAGACATGGCCACCATAAAAATTGACAAGAGCAGCAACGGTCCCGCCTGGGGAGGTTTGTACTGGCAGTATCTGGAAAATCTGGACAAAGTTTCCCACAGCGATGACCAGAACTTCAGCATTCAAAAGAAACTCTACAAGGTGGAAATCGGAAACCGTGGCGAAGTGCTGGTGCCGATTACGGAAAATTCACAGCTGAAAGTCGGGGACAAAGTGCGGGTGCGCACCCTAATCCGCTGTGACCGCGACATGGAATATGTCCACCTGAAAGACATGCGTGCCTCCGCTTTCGAGCCCGTGAATGTGCTTTCACAGTACAAACACCAGGATGGCCTGTGGTATTACGAGGCCACCGGCGATGCCGCCACCAACTTCTTCATCGACTA
>JAGCSI010000095.1 GCA_017964255.1 Bacteroidales bacterium
CCGTGACACGACAGCCCTACAAGATGCTACCTGATGTGCCCCCATGTGATGTGCGAGTAGCGCCTTATACAGACTTTCTATGGAAGAACCCGTCGGCATGGCTTTCGCACGCGGCATTAGTGCAAGTGTCAACCAGAATCATTCGCAAGTTACAAAAGTGACAGCTAAAATCAGCGAGACACATAGTTACCTATAGTTTGAACAATATTATATTGTAAAAGAAGGATGGCAGATATCAGAATATTTTGTAATTTTGCAGGATTGAAAATTCTTGCTATGAAAAATGTTTTGTCAGATATAAAACATCTTGCCTTGTCGGTTGTTCCAGAAGGAGGAGCAGCATGGCTGTATGGATCCCGGGCCCGTGGGACAGCTCATCGTCACTCCGATTGGGATGTTTTACTCATTTTAAATAAGGATTTTCTTACTCAATCTGACTATGATACAGTAAGTTATCCTTTTGTATTACTCGGTTGTGAATTGGGTGAGGAAATCAATCCCATTATGTACACGGAAAAAGAATGGAAGTCATATCGGGCAACCCCATTTTACGAGAATGTTCAACAAGATGCCATAAATCTATTATCATGATACAGGAAGAACGGCAGTTGTTAATTAATCGGCAAGTTGAAAAGGCACATCATTTTATCAATCAAGCTGATGAAATGATGAGTTTAGGTCATACTGATTTAGCCGTCAACCGATATTATTATGCTTGCTTCCATATTGTGCAAGCATTGTTCTTACAAAAAGGAATCTCTGTTCGTACACATACTGGAATGTCATCACAATTTAGCCAACATTTTGTAAAAACGGGTATTGTTTCGATGGAAGATGGAAGCTTATTAGCCAGGTTATTCCAACTTCGGCAAAAAGCTGACTATAATTGTGCTTATGATATTTCTGATGAAGAAGCGAAAAGTTTAGAAGAACCGACGCATCGTTTTGTTGATAAGATAACAACCTTGATAGAAAAAGGTTGATCCATAATTAAATTTATAGTATTAACGAAAAATAATAACGAACAAAGAAAAAGACTAAAAACGAACCAAACACATATTAGATAGCGTTTGTGGCTATCCTTGACTCTCAATTTCCACAACGTCCTCATTAAGAGGACAAAAACCAATCAAGGAAAGTTACCAATGCCGTAATGATACGGCGTGGAATGACTTGTTAGATTGGTGGGCGTGGAAACCCGAGAGTCAAGCAAGGAATAAATTCCACGCTTTTTTTATGATAGAATAATAGGTGGAATCAAACAAAGATAGAAACAAGTTTCGAGAAAAATCTTTTAATCATAAAAACCAATAGAAATGAAAAAATTATTATTATCCAGCTTTTTAATCTTATTTGGATGTTTGTCTTTTGCACAAATCACATTGTTGCATACCTTTAGTAATAGTGATGGGGGGTCTATAGATGGTACGTATTATGGAAGTGCAATGCCATGTTTTGAGTTTGTATCAGAACCAATGGGTTGCTATTCATTTCTTAATCGTCAAAATAATAGTATTAGATTTTACAATGCTAATTTTCAACTAGTAAAAGAATGTATTTTACCGGCAAGCATATTTGCTAATGGTGGATATCCAGAATATGTGCAAATTTTCGGAAGACATATCATAAATACTGATGATAAAATAGAATTTTTGACAATTGTTTATATTGATCACTCAGATGGAACAATGGATTGTTTTTCATATATTATCAACGAGGATGGTGATATTATTCATGAGTGTGGGAGCGATCCTATATATCCACATTCTGTGCATAAAGTCGGAAATCAATTGAGAGCATATGGCGGAGAAGGAGGTATAGTTCGAATTTATTCCCTTGGTGGCAATTATAATCCCAGCACTATGGTGACATATACTCAACCAAGTAGCTCTTTGAATCCTTATCCCAATCCTTCTCGGAATACTATCACTTTGCCCTATACATTGCAATCGGGCGAAACCGCACAATTGCGAGTATTCAACATGAGTGGCCAACTATTGGAGACATTTAATATAGGTAGTGATTTTGATAAAATTGAATTGAATGTAAGTGATTATGCAAAGGGAACATACATTTATACTTACAAAGGTGTTTCAAAGAAGTTTGTAGTACGGTAACCCTATATGGTTTAGAACATTCTCCAATAGTCACGGAAAAATCATGTGTTAGCCGTGTGACAAAAATAAAAATTTTATTCCCAATCACGGAAATTTTCTTATTTTTGCCATCATTATTTTTGGATTATGTCTCTGAATACGATAAAGGTAACCGATTATAACTGGCAAATCATACTTAATCCCAATGCACAGGAACATAAGGGTTTGGAGCATTGGACTGAAATCGCCACTAAACTTGATGCGAACCATATCCGCTACGAACTGCACGAGGCCAACGGCAGCCACTCGGGGATGGAAACCGCACAAAAGTTGTGCCAAGAGGGTCACCGCCACCTGATGGTGATTGGGGGTGACGGTACCATCAACGAAGTGGTTAACGGAATTTTCACCTCCGGTATTGACACACATGAGGTGTTTCTGGCGGTGATACCGCATGGCCGCGGTAACGATTGGGCACGTACACATCATTATCCTAAAGATTACCTGGATACGGTAGATGGCTTTCTGAAAGGGAGCTTTACCGCCCATGATGTGGGGTTGACAAAGGTTTTTCAAGGGAAAAACCAAATTGAACAGCGTTATTTCATCAACATCAACAGCTTCGGATTCTCGGCCGAGGTGATTTACGAAACCATTTATACCAAACCCAAGTTCCTTAATATCTCCGTGTATCTTTTGGGGGTGTTCCTTGCTTTGTTTAAGCATAAACCCCTCCCTGTGGTCATCAGTTCTGAGAATTTTCAGTATGAGGGCAAGCCTTTCCTCTTTGCGGTAGCCAACTGCAAGTATCATGGTGACGGGATGAAACAGGCTCCCGATGCCAGTTTCGACGACGGCCTGTTTGATGTGGTGATTCTTCCGCAGGTTGGCATATTGACGGTACTGTTTAAGATAAAGCATATTTTCACGGGAGAGCATATCCATAAAATCAAGGGCGTAGAGTACTTACGAACCAACAAGCTCAGCATTAACGCGGAACCTCCTATTTTGGGAGAAATGGAAGGGGAGTTGTTGTCGCCAGGACGATATGAGATAGAAATGCTGCCTTTGGCTTTTAATACACTTACCTTCAACTGATACTGAATCATGCAGAACGCCATTATCATTGCGGGACCATGTGCTGCCGAAAGCAGAGAGCAGCTATTTCTTACTGCCAGAGGATTGAAGGAAAACCTGGCGGCCAAGGGGCTGGCGTTGGATTACTTTCGTGCTGGCGTGTGGAAACCTCGCAGCAATCCAGGAGATTTTGCCGGGGTGGGTACCGAGGCGCTCCAGTGGTTGCAAGAGATACAACAAGAGTTTGGCTTTCGGGTATGTGTGGAGGTGAGTGCGCCCGAGCAGTTGAACTGGTGTGAGCAGCATGACATTAAAGCCTGTTGGATAGGTGCCCGTACCGCGGTAAATCCTTTTGATGTGCAGGCGATAGCCGATGCCGCCAAAAACCGTGATTTCACCTTTATGGTGAAGAATCCCATGATTGCGGATTTGAAACTGTGGGTGGGCAATATCGAAAGGTTTCTCAATGCCGGTGTCACCAAGCTGATGGCGGTTCATCGGGGTTGTGCCGACAGCAACGAGAGTGTATATCGCAACAATCCCTCGTGGGAGACTGCCATTGACCTGAAGGTGCGCTATCCCCATATCCCCCTGCTTTGCGACCCCTCGCATATCGCAGGGCAGCGTCAGTATATTGCCCAGTTGTCGCAGTTGGCATTGGACTATGGTTTTGACGGCCTGATGGTGGAGTCGCACTATCAGCCGTCGGCAGCCCTCAGCGATAAGGAACAGCAGCTGACCCCTGGGGAGCTGGCGGAGATGTTGTCCCAACTGCAGTTCAAGGATATCATATCCTCGCCTGCTGAACATGAATTGCGCAAGCAAAGAACCCTGATACATAATATCGATACCCAATTGAGCGTTTTGTTGAGTAAACGTATGGAAATTGTGGACTCTATCGCTAAAATCAAAGCCGAACACAACCTGCCGGTGGTGCAGCCCGAACAATGGAACAAGGTGGTACGGATGTATCAGGATAATTCATTACAAGATGATGACTATCAAGAATTTATAACTGAATTTTTAGAATTGCTACATCAATCCTCCATCAAACGACAAAGAAAATAATCATGGAAAACAATTATACTGACAACAATAGTTCTGCCAACAACCGCGTCAAGAATTTCTTCACCATAGCCATCTCGTTTCTGGTGGGTATGACGGTGGCGCTGTATTTCGTTCCCGGTCGGCAAAACGGACTGAGCAAGATGCAAAGCAACAAATTGGATGAGGTGGTGAAGTATGTCAACTCGTATTATGTGGACACGGTGAATACGGACAAATTGTTTGAAATCGCCATTAATTCGATGTTGCAGGAGCTGGATCCACACTCCACTTATGCGAACGCTACTGAAAACAAGGCCATGATGGAGAGCCTGGAGGGGGCTTTTGAGGGAGTGGGCATCCAGTTCAGTATCATGAACGACACCATCATGGTGATTTCCACGGTCAGTGGAGGTCCTTCCGAAAAGCAGGGTATTCGTGCCGGCGACCGCATTGTGACGGTAGATGGAAAGAATGTGGCGGGCATTGGTATTCAAAACGATGAGGTGATGAAGATGCTCCGTGGCAAGAAAAAAACTACAGTGGTTATCGGCATTTTGCGACAAGGTTCTGTAAATGATTATACGGTCACCCGTGACGTGATACCTACCTATACACTTGATATTTCATACATGGTTGATGATCATACGGGTTACATCAAAATCAACCAGTTTGGAGCCACTACCGCCAACGAGTTTGAGGCGGCGATTAAGAAGTTGAAAAAACAAGGTATGACCAAGATGATATTGGATTTGCGAAGCAATTCAGGAGGTTTTCTGGATGCCGCCATCCAGATTTGCGATGAGTTCTTGGCCAAAGGGGAGATGATTGTTTATACGGAAGGTTTGCATGTGCCTACGGACAAGATATATGCCACCCGTTATGGTAATTTCGAGAAAGGCGAGGTCGTGGTGCTAATTGATGATTTCAGCGCTTCCGCAAGCGAGATTGTGGCGGGGGCTATTCAGGACAACGACCGAGGGGTTGTGGTAGGTCGTCGCTCTTTTGGCAAAGGATTGGTGCAGCGGCAGATCGACCTGTCCGACAAGTCCAGTATCCGATTGACAGTGGCGCGTTATCATACCCCCAGCGGACGATGCATCCAGCGTGAATACGGCAAGGGAACGGAAGCTTATTACGAGGATTTCATTGACCGTTATTATCGTGGCGAGATGAGCCATTCCGATAGCATCAAGTTTGATGAGAACCAGAAATTCACTACCAAGAAAGGACGTACGGTGTATGGTGGTGGCGGCATTATGCCCGACTATTTCATTCCTTTGGATGAGGACAGCACATTGAATGCCTATTATCAGGTGTTGAATTCATCGGCTATCATCCAGTTCGCTTTCAATTATGCTACCGACCACAAAGAAAATATTCTGAAACAATACCCCACGGCGAAAGACTACGTGAAAAAAATGACGGTAAGCAACGATTTGCTCAAACAACTGCTGAATTTCTACACGCAAAAGACTGGATTAAAAGTGAAAGACCTCAATGCCGAATCCATCAAGGAACTTAAGGTGTGGCTTAAAGCTTTGATAGGAAGAGATGTATACCAAGACGAAGCTTTCTATCCAGTCATCAACAGCACTGACAAAACCTTCTTGAAAGCTGTAGAGTTGACAGGAGACAATTAACAGTTAACAATTAATAATTAACAGTTGATATTAAGGAAGAAGTAATTCCCCTTCTTGAAGAAGGGGTGGCCGAAGGCCGGGGTAGTGGAAAAGTGAACAAATTAAAATTAGGACATGAATATGACGGATTATCGCGACAAACTGAAAAACATCACCACCTTCATCTTTGATTTTGATGGGGTGCTTTCTGACGGAAAAATTTGGGTGCTGCCCGATGGCGATCAGCTTAGAGCCACAGGCGTAAAAGACGGTTACGCTTTGCAGTATGCCTTGCGTAAAGGCTACAGAGTAGCGGTCATTTCCGGCGGCTACTCCGAATCTATGCGCCTGCGTTACAAGAATTTTCCGGGCATGGAAATCTTCCTGCAAGTGAGAAACAAACTCAAAGTTTATAACGAGTATCTGGATAAATATGGTCTTAGCCGTGAGGAGGTGATGATGATGGGTGATGATATTCCGGATTACGAGATTATGCAGATCAGTGGCTTGAAATGCTGTCCTGCTGATGCCGCCGAGGAAATCAAGGCTATCGCCGATTATGTTTCCGTGAAAAAAGGTGGGGACGGGGCTGCACGTGATGTCATCGAGCAAACCCTCAAAGCCCAAGGACGCTGGTTCGAAAAGGATGCATGTATCTGGTAACAAACCCATAAAGTATGGAGGCTTGCATTCAGTTATACAAAAACTATATCAAGCTCGAACGCTCCCTGTCGCCCAAGACTGTGGAGGCGTATCTGCATGATGTGGAGAAACTGAATGACTTTTTAGGCGACAGAAAAAAATTGGAGGAGGTTGAACTTTCTGATTTACAATCTTTCCTGGCAACATTATACGATGAGAATATGTCTGCCCGAAGTCAGGCTCGTATCATTTCAGGATTGAAATCTTTCTACAAATTCATGCTTTATGAGCGTCGTATTGCGCATGACCCCACGGAATTGCTGGATGCTCCCAAAATTGGCCGTCACCTGCCCGAAGTGCTCTCTATTCCTGAGATTGAGGCGATTTTGGACGGTATAGACCTGAGCAAGCCCGAGGGACACCGTAACAAAGCCATTATTGAGGTGATGTATGGCTGCGGACTGCGGGTGAGCGAGGTGGTGAACCTGCGCATCTCCAATTTGCATTTCCGCGAAAATTATGTCCGCATTATTGGCAAGGGAGACAAAGAGCGGCTGGTGCCTATCGGTCATACTGCCCAGCAGGCCATATTGCTCTATTTGGAAGGCTATCGCATGCACCTGAAAATCAAAAAGGGAGAGGAAGATTTTGTCTTTCTTAACCGTCGCGGTAGTAGGCTTTCAAGAGAGATGATTTTCATGATGATCAAAGAAATGGCAGCGGCTGCAGGTATCAGGAAAACCATCAGCCCGCATACTTTTCGTCACTCTTTCGCCACCCATTTGGTGGAGGGTGGTGCCGACCTGCGTGCCGTGCAGGAGATGCTTGGCCATGAAAGCATTACCACCACCGAAATCTATACCCATCTGGACCGCGAATACGTCAAAAACATCATCGAACAATACCATCCGCGAAAATAGGGTATAAGTATATTGGCACATTAGTATATTGAAAATTAGCACATTAACTAATTTGCTAATTTGCTAATTATTTTTTGTATCTTTGCAGTTTATTGTATTAAATATTTTAAGATGAAAAAACTGCAAATTTTACTACTTGGCTTCATCGCTATTGTTTTCGTCTCGTGTAAAGACACTTCTGGAAAATATGTTACTAAACAGCTGACTTATACGCAGATGGAGAATGCGTTCAATGATTGTTTGGAACTGGCGACGGAGATGGCCGTTGAGAGCCTCTGTCCCGAAGATGAACTGGATTATATCTTGGGCTATGGATATTATGACTACGAAGACCAAGCCTATCGTATAACTTTGCCCACATCCGCCCGTGCTATCGTGGATAGTTTGACCGCTCACGGACAGGGTGCTCTTATCGATACAATGGTGCTGCATATCAATCGCGCCGCCGAAGCTTCAGGTTCAGCTATCGGCAGTGCCTATTCTTCCGCACGGTCAAGCCTGACATACACGGATCATCAGGCTTTGGTCTCCACTTCCAATACTCATGCTTTGACCGAATATTTCAAAACCCAGTGTTCCAACCAGATTCATCAGTCCTTGATGACACCGGTTCGCATGAAGCTGACCGAAAAGGGTGTTCCTGATGAGTGGGACAATATTCTGTCGGTGTATTATACGTATAATCCGCAACCCGTGTCTATAGATCTCTATAGCTATATTGTGGATAAGATGATGGATGGTATTTTCACGGAGATGGGCTATGCGGAAGAATTGATTCGTACGGATCCTACTTTGCGAGTCACTGAGAGTATGGAACTTGTATTTGGAAATTAATCAATCAGAAAAATTAATAATCAAAAAATATAACTATGAGAAACGAGAAAATTTTTGCCGGCAAAACATTGGCAATCCTGTCTGGCGGTGGCGATACCCCCGCTATCAATTCAAGTATTGAAGCTGTAAGAAACCGTGCTTCTATGCTGGGTTTCAAGGTTTATGGTATCCTGCGTGGCTGGAAAGGCCTCCTCGGTGATGGTGATGTGGTGGACTTGACCAATATCGCTTACAATGGTATTTATGGCGGTACCGGCCTGCTGTCAAGCCGTACCAACCCCTTCCCCAGCAAGAAGAATCCGGAAGACCGCTCTCAGCAGATCTTGAAAAATATTGAGAGATACAAAATCGATGTATTGGTGACCATCGGTGGTGATGATACCAATGGCGCTGCCAAGAAGATGTATGAGAAATATGGCATCCCTGTGATCGGTTTCCCGAAGACTATTGATAATGACTTGAGAACCAGAACTATCCATCATTATCAGGGACAGCAGTACGAAACGGTGCTGTGCCCAGGTTTTCCTTCAGGAGCTATGGCTGTCAAGAAATTGACCAGTAAACTGCATACTACCAACGAGTCTCACCAGCGTATCATGGTGCTGGAGGTGATGGGTCGTGATGCCGGTTGGCTCACAGGTTCCGCTGTGTTTGGTGGTGCCCAGATTGCTTTGGTCCCCGAAGTGGAGATGACCAAAGAGCGGAAGGATTTCTTCTTCGAACATGTGAAAGAACAGTATATGCGTTCTCCGAAACATAGCTTGATTATCGCTGTGTCAGAGGGTGTGAGATGGTGGAACGAAGAGAAGCAGAGCCTGGAGATGGTATATGCCAGCCCCGATTTGGATGAGTATGGTCATCCTCGTTTCGGTGGTATCAGCGGTGTTATCGCTTCCGAAATTTCCAAGAAACTGGGTATCGAGGCCCGTGGCCAGATTTCAGGTTACATTCCGCGTTCGGGTAAGTGCTATGAGTACGACCGCCGCTTGACTTCTACCTTGGCTGACAAGGTGGTGGATCTGTTGCTGCGCGAGGATTATGGCAAAATGCCGGTGATGCGCGACATCGTGCCTTATAGCGAACTGGAAGAGTTCCATACCGACGCTATCGATATGGGCAATATCGGCAACTTCCCGCTGCCAGCCAACTATTACAACCCCAACGAGTTCCAGTTCACCGATCAGTATGTGGACTTCCTGACCAATATCATCGGTGCACCGTATCGTATGGAGTTCACCCACAATTTCCCGATAGTTATTCCTCAGTAATTAGGTTTTAGAGATTAGCAGAGACGTTTCATGAAACGTCTCTACTAACGAAAAAAGAGGTTGTATTTTCAACTTTTAATTCATACAATGATGAGGAGACTATTGCCACTGCTGTTTTTGCTGTTTTTGAGTCTGGCTTTGTCGGCTCAACGTTATGTTTCAATGTCAGAAGCCAAAATGGCTGCGGTGCATTATATGTCCTCACGCTGGGGCAGCCAATATAGTCCCGAGAATATTCTGGTGGTGCATGAGTTGAAGGAAAACGGGCATACTTTGGTGTATGAGGTGCTGTTCAAAAACAACTCATCCGTTTTGCTGACAGGGGTAAAGAGCTGTAAAGCGGTCATAGGTTATCGCTTCCAGACCGGCGGCATTTCTGTGCTGAACCAGAAAGAAGATGTGGTATCTCCGGGAATGAATATTTTCTTGGAGAAATGCTGCGTGCAAATCCGCTATGCTGTTGAAGAGTTAGAGGAAAAAAACTGGGAGAGTGGCGAGTGGAAGGAGTTGTTGCGTTCGGATAAGGACGTTGCTAAAATGTCTTCCGAAGGCGTGTATGGTCCTTTGCTGACCAGTGCCTGGGGACAAACGAGGGCTTTCCCAAAAGTTTGTGATGGCTATAATTTCTATGTGAAAGAGACGGTTGCGCAGTGTGCATGTTCAAACATCAGCAAATGTCCTACGGGTTGTGTGGCTACGGCCATGGGCCAAATCGTTCGTTACTGGCAGTATCCCTCAAAATCACCTTATACGGGTGAGAATTATGATTGGTCGAATATGCCCGATACGCTGAAAGCCAAATCCCCCCATTTTGAGCGTGAAAGAAAGGCTATTGCCCGCTTGCTGCGCGACTGTGGTGAGTCGGCAGAGACACAGTATTGTTACGCCCCGAAACGCTATGGCTGCCAGTCGTTTGCATGGCCTTCAAAGGCTTGCGACGGTTTTGTGAATAAGTTCAACTATAGCGGTTCGGCGGACAAAAAATTACGTTCCAGCTGTAAGACCAAAACATGGAAAGCCATGATTATTGACAATATTCAGCGTGGCTTCCCCGTGCTTTATGCCAGCGCTTCGTTGGCTGTGAAAGATTATGCGGAGTGTGGCCATGCTTACGTGTGCGATGGCTATAACGAGAACACCGACATGTTCCATTTCAACTGGGGTTACGATGGCGAGGCTAACGGTTGGTATTCGCTGGATGATCTGGTGATAAAACTTTCCAAACATACATATAACTGGAATCATCTGGAACGAATGGTCATCAATATCTACCCCTCGTATATGGATGAGGTGAAAGAGGTGATTTCTGGAAGTAAATTGGCTGAAAATTAATCCTTTATAAAATCAAACTATGGGCAAATTTGTCATTCAAGGCGGTCGGAAACTGAAGGGGGAGATTGTTCCCCAGGGAGCCAAAAACGAGGCATTACAGGTGCTGTGCGCAGTGTTGCTGACCAGCGAACCGGTGGTAATCTCCAATGTTCCCGCTATTCGTGATGTACACCGCCTGATGGAGATTCTTTCCGCTATAGGGGTGGAAATTACTCCATTGTCTTCCGATACTTTCAAGTTTCAGGCAGAGAATATCAATCTCGATTTCCTGAAATCTCCGGAATTTATCCGTCTGTCAGGCGCAATCCGTGCTTCCATCATGATTCTGGGACCGCTCCTGGGGCGCTTCGGCAAAGCCTATTCCGCTAAGCCAGGGGGCGATAAAATTGGTCGTCGTCCGCTGACCACTCACTTTGAGGGTTTTGCGAACCTGGGAGCTACGGTGACCTTGACGGATGACAATATTTATGAGCTGAGTGCCAGTCCTTTGCGGGGAACCTATATGTTGCTGAACGAGGCTTCTGTAACGGGTACTGCCAATATCGTGATGGCAGCGGTCAAAGCCCAGGGAACCACTACCATTTTCAATGCGGCCTGCGAGCCTTATCTTTACCAGCTGTGTACCATGCTGAACAAAATGGGTGCTAAAATCAGTGGTATCGGCTCTAATTTGCTGACTATTGAAGGGGTGGAGGAATTGCATGGTTGTGAACATCGTATCCTGCCCGACATGATTGAGGTGGGCAGCTTTATGGGTATGGCCGCCATCACGGGATCGGAAATTACTATCAAGGATTGTGCGGTTAAACATCTGGGTATCATTCCTTATACTTTCTCAAAACTGGGTGTGAAATTTGACATCAAAGGAGATGATATTGTGATTCCTGAACATCAGGAATATGAAATCGAAACTAATATGGATGGGTCTATCCTAACGATTGCGGATGCTCCGTGGCCTGGTTTTACCCCCGACTTGATCAGTATCGCCTTGGTAACGGCCATTCAGGCAAAGGGTAGCGTGCTCATCCATCAGAAAATGTTCGAAAGCCGTCTGTTTTTTGTAGATAAATTGCAGGAAATGGGTGCACAGATTATCTTGTGCGATCCGCATCGTGCTACTGTTATCGGCTTGAATCACAAGTACCGTTTGCGTGCCACCACCATGGCTTCACCGGATATCCGAGCGGGTGTGGCCCTGCTGATTGCCGCTTTGTCGGCCGAAGGCACCAGCATCATCCAGAATGTGGAGCAAATTGACCGTGGGTATCAGCATATTGTGGAACGACTGAATGCGCTGGGTGCGGCTATTATCCGGGAAGCATAACTTTATTGGACTGTTATGATTAGAAGATTTATCGAAACTTTCGGAGAATATTTCATGTTTCTGGGCAAGGTGTTTACCAAGCCCGGCAAGTGGAAGGTCTTCTCCCGGAAACTCATTTATGAGATGGATGCCATGGGCATAGGCTCCCTGCTGATTGTCAGCATCGTCTCCATTACGCTGGGTAGCGTTATCACTATGCAGACCGCTATGCAGATTGAAAGCAACTGGATTCCGAAGTGGTGTGTGGGTTACATTGTGAAGACCACCGCGGTGATGGAGCTTTGTCCCACCATCATCAGCTTGTTGCTGGTAGGTAATCTGGGTTCACGAATTACTGCGGAAATAGGTAGTATGCGTGTGACAGAACAGATCGATGCTTTGGAGGTGATGGGTATCAATCCAGCTTCTTATTTGGTGCTGCCCAAGATTGTGGCTGCCGTCATTATGATACCTTTGCTGATGATTGTCAGTATTTTCTTCGCTTTGGCAGGTGGTTATGTCACCGTAATCCTGACGGGTTCTGTGACCACTTACGACTTTGTGGACGGTATGACCTCCTTCTTCCGTATGTATGACATCTTTTACGCACTGACCAAAACCTTTATCTTTGCTTTTATAATATCTTCAGTGTCATCATTTTATGGATACAGGATTGATGGTGGCGCTTTGGAATTGGGCGAAGCCAGTACAAAGGGAATTGTGGTGGCCAGTTTTGTGATTCTGATTCTCAATATGGTGGTTACACAGATTATGCTTTAATGTTCAAACTGAAAGAAGATGATAGAAGTTAAGAATGTTTCGAAATATTTTGGTGAGAAGCAGGTGCTGAAAAATATCACCACGCAGTTTGAGGAAGGCAAGGTCAACCTGATTATCGGTCGCTCCGGCTCTGGCAAAACCGTGATGATGAAATGCTTGGTGGGTTTGCATACGCCCGATGAAGGAGAGATTGTATATAATGATCGTGTTTTCAGAAAATTGTCTGAAAAAGAGAAACGGGAGTTGCGTGCCGATATGGGCATGGTGTTCCAGGGTTCTGCATTGTTCGACTCCATGACCATCGAGGAGAATGTGCGTTTTCCGTTGGATATGCTGAAAGATATGGATTATGCGGAGAAAATGGAGCGAGTGAATTTTTGCCTGAAGCGTGTGGATTTGGAGAATACCAATAAGCTGTTTCCTGATGAGTTGAGTGGTGGTATGAAGAAACGTGCCGCTATTGCCCGTGCCATTGCCTGTAATCCCAAGTATTTGTTCTGCGATGAGCCCAACTCGGGTTTGGACCCGAAGACTTCATTAATCATTGATGACCTGATTTTTGATATTACCCATGAGTTCGGCATCACCACGGTGGTGAATACCCACGACCTGAACTCGGTGATCACGATAGGGGAGACCATCTCCTACATTTACGAGGGCAACTTAGCCTGGGTAGGTACCATGGATAATGTGTTGACCTCCGACAACAAACTGCTGAACGAATTCATCTACGCCCAACCCTTGACACAGAGAATAAGACAGGTGTCAGGTGTTAGTGAATAGGTGTTAGATGACAGGAAACAGTATACTAATCCCTAGAACCTAACCCCTAAAACCTAAAATGAACTGGCTCGACATTGTCATATTGATTCCCACCGCCTGGTACGCATACAAGGGCTTGAAAAACGGCCTGATATGCGAATTGGCGTCCATTATCGCATTGATTCTGGGTGTCTGGGCCACGGTGCATTATTCCGATATGTTGGCGGCGCGCATGGGCGATGGCCAAACCTATAAAATCATTGCGTTTGCGGGCATTTTTATCGCCACACTGGTACTGGTTCATTTTGCCGGAAAACTCATGGAGAAAGTCGTGAAACTGATGATTCCAGGCTTCTTCAACAACTTGGCAGGACTTCTTTTCGGAGTAGCTAAGGTGGTCATCGTCTTCAGTGTCCTCTTGATGTTCATTGAAAAAGTAGATACAAAACAAGTCATCCTGAAACCTAAATTCAAGGCTGAATCATTCACCTACAAATATGTAAAACCCGTCGCCCCTTTCCTCACAGATTGGTATTCAGGCATCAGGTGTCAGGATTCAGGTAACAGTGAACAGAAAGACAGTGAACAGGGGTAGATAGAGAATAACGGACCGTGCCTCGAAGAGGCACCATCTTAATAACCCCATACGTCAGTATGGGGTGGACGAACAAGCACTTCCGTCATTGAGCCTCGGAGAGGCGACACTATCAATAGAAACTGTATAATGAAAACCAACGAGCAACTCCTCAAAGACCTCCTCCAGCAGTTCATCGACAAGTCGGGCAGACAGCGACTTTACGATGAACGGCGGGTGTTATCATTGTGGACCGAGGTAGTGGACCCCGTGGTTGCCCAAAACACTCAGTGCAAGGACATCAAGAACGGGGTGCTGAAAGTGAAAGTCACCAATGCTGCCCTCAGGTTCGAGCTAATGGCTCGCAAAAGCGAAATTATCCACCAGCTCAACAATCGTCTCGGTGTGGAGGTGGTGAAGGATGTGATTTTTTAAGCAACGGACACTTATCGTATGAAATTCAAGCTTGACATTAAAGAGCGTTGGCAGCGTTTCAAGGTATGGAGGGAGCAGCCTTCCCAAATGACTCCGTTATCAGAGGATTCTCACGAATGTGAGTGTTGCCATACAAGTTTCCAGGGCAATTACTGTCCCCGTTGTGGACAGTCGTGGCGTATAGGAAGATATTCTTTTAAAACGGCTATGCTGGGTTTCCTGAATGTGTGGGGACTGGGCAATCGTGGTATGTTCCGCACTATTCGCGACCTTATCTTGCGTCCCGGTTATATGATCCGCGACTATCTCAAAGGTATGCAGGCAGCCTATTTCCCTCCTTTTCAGATGTTCTTTGTACTGGCGGTGTTTTCCATTCTTGTAACGCATGGCTTTAATATAAAATTGGAAACCTATGCGGAGGACAAGAGTGTGGAATCCGTTGAGCGGTCTTTGAAGTTTAAAGCTAATCAAGATGTGACTGCCATTCCCCAAACTTCATCGCAGCAGGAGAACAAGGAAGGCACTTTCCTCAGTGATGAAAATAAAGAAAAAGCACATGATATTTTTACGGATTTGCTTGTTTATCTATCCTATTTTTCGGTGCGTTTCCCCAGTATTTTTTCTTTGCTTTTATTGATGTCTTTTTCTGGTGTCCTTTATCTTTTTTTCCGACATTGTCCCAATATCCCTGACCTTCGTTTTTCCGAGTTTTTTGTCTCGCTGGTATATGCCAACAATATGTACAGTATTTATTGCATTATCTTTGGCTTTCTCCGTCTGTCAATGTTGGTTTCATTAAGCATTTTGCTCGTGATTATTCCGTTAAAACAGTTGTCAGGATACTCATGGATTCGTATCGTTTTGAAAACCTGTGCGGCTTTTCTGCTGATGGTGCTGCTGGTAGTGGCAATCTTTTTCATCATAGATCTTTTGATAATGGGATATGTGGCGTTGAGGTACTAATTTAAATAGAAAAAAAATAATTCCTTAAGCAGCCTCGAAGAGGCAAGATTTTAATAACCCCACACAAGGCGAAGCCGAAGTGTGGGGAGTGTGAAACAAAAGAAATAAGCAGCCTCGAAGAGGCAAGATTTTAATAACCCCGCACAAGCGATAGCGCAGTGTGGGGCACCTCACAAGGCGCAGCCGCAGTGTGGGGATAAAAAGAAATATATGACATACACCGAACAAGAAATCAGCAACATCGTGGCGGCACAGCGGAAATATTTCCTTACTGGTGCCACCCTTCCTGTGAAATGGAGAATCCAGCAACTCAAGAAGCTGAAAGCGGCCGTCATTGCCCATGAGGCTGAGTTTGAAGAGGCTTTGGCCAAAGATCTTGGCCGTAGCAAAGTGGAGGCATATCTTTGCGATGTGGGTCCCATTATTGTGGAAATCAATGAGATGATACATGGTCTGCGCCGCTGGGCACGCCCCGAGTGTCATTTTAGTGGATTGATGTGCTTTCCGAGCCTGTTC
>JAGCSI010000096.1 GCA_017964255.1 Bacteroidales bacterium
GTGGCAGATATTCCTATGACTTAGCATCACTCCCTTGGCCTTTCCAGTAGTGCCAGAGGTATAAATGATCGTCGCCAAATCATCGGGTTGCGGATCCTTGATCCAGCCGTCGCAGCGGAAATCCTCTTTTCGGCACTTGATAAACTCCAGTGTTTCAATATCCACCACCAGTGTCAGCTTGTCGATACACTCCTGGGTGAGTTTGTACAACAATCGTTTGGAGATAAAAATCACTTTGCTTTCCGAATGGGTCAGAATATTGGTCACCTCTTTTTCGGAACTGTCAGGCAGAATCGGCACCGACACACGCCCGTATGCGGTGGTGGCAAAGAATGCCAAGGTCCAGTTGGGCATATTCTGCGACAGGATGGCCACACGGTCACCTGCCGAAATGCCGAAGCGTGACAACCTGGTTGACAGCATGTTACACTTCTCTTTGAAGCTGCTGTAGGTATATTTTTGTCCTCCATCCACAAACTGTGCCATGGTACGGTCCCAATAGACCGTGGTCGTGTATTTGAAGACTTTGTTGAGGGTGGTGCAATAGGTTTCTCTGTGACTATTCCTAACTTTATAAGGACTCTTCGTTTTCTTGCTCATATATAATCATCAATGGGTTATATAATTTTCTTTATGTCTGCCCTGAAGGCCTAAAGTCTCATAATGTTCTTGTATGCGTTTCATATCAGTGGCCGGGTCATCGGTCAATTCCCATTTCTGACCCACGGTAATTTCCTTGCGACCCCAGTCGTAGTAGCCGACATAAACGCTGGCACCTGTTTCTCGGGCAATCAAGTGGAAACCCGTTTTCCATTTTTTCACCGGCTTACGAGTGCCTTCCGGGGCGATGGCCAGATGAAAGAACTCATTCTCATTGAAAGTCTTGATGATGCTTTTCACCGTAGCAGCGGCATTGCGTCGATCAACGGGCACACCGCCAAAAGCGCGCAAAATAGGACCCAGCGGCCAGAAAAAGAACTCTTTTTTTATCATGATATGCGCCAGCACACCATATTGGGCATAAAAGAGGTAACAGATAGGAAAATCCATCATGGACGTATGCGGAACACCCAACACAATGGCCTTATTACCCTCCATGATGCCGCCGACGCTGGTCCAACCGAGTTTCCGCAGCAAAAAACCGCAGAATTTCGCCCATCTTTTGCCAACTTTTGTCTTTATTTTGGTCATATTTCTTCAAATTTCAACGCCAAAATTCAAGTTCTCAACACATTCTTATCTTTTTAAAAATCAAACAAATAACACATTCCACACCACCCTTCATCACCCTGAAAATTTGGCGCTGCAAAGGTATAAATTTTTTTGAATATGACTATAGTCGCTAGTTCTCCACCAAGATACGGTAATGTGTGAGAGCGTTTTGGTAGGAGATTTTGGCATCAATGAGTTGGTCAAGGGTTTGGCGGTGAATGGTTTGCGCCTCCAGTAACTCTGAAATCGGAATTATTCCCGCCCGATAGTTGGTGGCTGACGTCTCCAAGTTCACTTCGGCATCGTGCACCGTAACTTTCATTAATTCTATCTGATTAAAAGCCTCTGACACGTTATTCCATGCCTGCCGTACCTCCAGTTCCATCTTATGGGTCAGGTCATCACGGTTGTTCTCCGCTTTTTGTATCTGCAACTGTTGTTGCTTGATTTTGGTAGAGGCCTCCCACCAGTTGGTCAGAGGCACCTGCAAGAGCGCGAATGCCAAGCCATTGAATTTTGAGCGGTCGAATACCAACTGACCATACGAACCTCCCAAACCCACCGTCAAATGGGGCAGAGTCTCCCCTATCAACACCTTCTTTTTCAATTGCTCGGCCTTCACACTCAGGTTCAATAATTGGTACTCTTTACGACCAGCCACAGCAGCAGAGGGATCTTTCTGCGGATAAGCTGTTGTCACGTCAGCAATACTGTCACTCAGCCACAATTGCTCTGAATACTCCGTGCCCACCAATTGGCATAAGGCCATAGTAGCCAGCGTGATACCATTGTTCACTTTCAGCGTATTGGATTGCAGTTCATGCTGTTTCAGGCTCACTTTCAACTTGTCATTCTGGGTCACCAAGCCGGCATTGAAAGCGGCGGTGACATCGCGGTCAAGGGTATCCAAAAATACCATAGCCTGCTCTATGGTCTGCTTTTTGTCCTGCAACGACACCACCAGCCAGTAGGTCTCTTCCACCTGTTGCAGCAGTTTGTCACGGGTAAGATCCTGTTGCAAAGTGGCGGCTTCCTCTCCCAATTTCGCCAGTCGGCTGCCATTCACAATCTGTCCGCCCATAAACACCGGCTGCACAGCAGTCACTCCTACCGTATAGCCTTTTTCGCACATTGACAAGGAGTTAGGAAGACCTAAAGCGGCCCCATATTCGGCATACATGTTATGCAGCCACTGGCGGGCCTCGGCATTGCCGATATCATCAATGCCGAACTCCACCAAAGGATTCAAGGCGTAATAACCTCCCGCCAAAGCACTGACATTGGGGAAATATTTGGTGAGCACCTGCTGCCTCACCTGTCGGGCCACCAGCACATCCAAAGCGGCATTTTTTACCGTGGCGTTGTTGCGGAGAGCCATAGCCTTGCAGCTGTCCAAAGATAATGGCTGCGCGTGCATTGCAACGGCTATCAAGAGCATTGTCCATGTGATGATCAGTGTTTTTATTTTCATTTTTTCTTGTATTACATTTACTAGGGATCAGGGGCTAGGGGTCAGGTTTCAGCAAAAAACACTGTAACCTGAAACCTGTAACCTGTATCCTACGATATCATGTGTTTTTTCAGATGTTTCACCAATTTGAAATTCATTTTCCGGTCATGGCTTTCGAAGAGCTGCCAATAAGAAACGGGCAGCAGGGTGACCACGAAGGGGAAGGAGAAGATGGTGCCGAAGCATATCACTACGCCCATCGGCATCCAAAGGGAGGTATGGGCAATAATCATCGGCACCACACCCAAAGCAGCAGCTGCGGACGTAAGGAAAATAGGACGCAAACGCCGCTTACCCGCCTCAAATCCCGCCTCTTTGGCCGACAAGTGATTGTCATGGCGAAGACTTTCAGCATACTCGAACATAATAATGCCATTTCTGACAATAATGCCTATCAGGCTCACCAAACCCAACACCGCCGTAATGCTGAAGTCCAATCCAAACAGGGTCAAACCCAAGGTGGAACCGAAAATGCAGATGAAAGAAGCTGACATGTTCAGCATCACCAGCTTGATATGATGGAAATGATACAGCAAGAAGGCGAACATCACCAGCAAAGCCGCCAAAATAGAAACCACAATCTGCGGAATCACATCACGGTTTGCCCCATCCAGACCACCATACTCCATCGTCACATTCTCAGGTTTATAATTCAAAAAGTCGGAATTCAAATACGCTTTGATTTTCTTGGTAACCGATGGCTCACTGATACCATATTTGAGGTCGGCGGCCACGGTGACTGTACGCACACTGTTGCGCCTGTTGATGGAAGCGTCATGCCAGTCGGGAATGATAGTGGCCACCTGACGCAGCGGCACCCAAGTTCCCGGAATGGAAGTGGGTATCATCAACTTGCCCAAATCCTGATACGACATGTCCCCGCTCTCCTGTAAAGAGTACAACATTACCGGCACCTTGTAGTCGCCTTCCCACACGGTGGTCAGCGACTGTCCTCCCAGTACCGACGACAGATAAATGGACAAAATACTCTGCGTAACGCCCAGGCGGGTGGCCTCGTCGGTGTTCAACACCACCTTCACATTCTGGCTGGTCTCGTCCAAATCAGAATGTATCCAAGTCAGTTCCGACAAGGTGCTCAGATAAGATTTCAAAGAATCGGCCACCAACTTCAGCGAATCCAGGTCATCGCCCGAAAGGCGGATTTCGATAGGATTGCCCACCGCCTGATAATCCATCTGCTTGAAACGGGCATACGCATTCGGGAAATAATGCTCATATTGGGGTCCGTATTCCTTCAACAATGCCCTGGTATCATCTTCCCCTGTGGTGTTGACAATGAATTGGGCATAATTTTTCTTGGCCATCTGCGGAGCGTAAGTTGCATGAAAACGAGGAGAGGAGCAGCCCACGAACGAGGTAATGCCCGTTATCCTGGAGTCTTTCCGCAAAATACAGCTCAAACTGTCGGCCAGCTCCGCAGTTTGGGCCAATGAGCTGCCTTCGGCCAAATGGATTTCCACCGCAAAACTGTTTCGGTCGGCCTTGGGCAACATCTGGACATCCAAATGCAAAAACAGGAAAACTCCCAAGAATACCGCACAGACGGAAGCCAAGATGGTCAACGCCGGATGTCTGAAA